>NZ_FMUD01000012.1:0-141917 GCF_900100825.1 Agrobacterium sp. DSM 25558
GGTTGAAGACGCCGAGCCGGCTCCAGCGAATGAAACGATTATAGATGGTCTTATGCGGCCCGTATTCACGCGGCACGTCGCGCCACCGCAAACCATTGCGCAGGACGAAGATGATGCCGCTCAATACCAAGCGGTCATCGACACGCGGCACGCCATGTGACAGCGGGAAGAAAGGTTCGATCCGGCGCATCTGTGCATCCGACAAAAGCATCAGGTCACTCATGGCAGTGTCTCCTTTTGATCTTAGTGAATCAAAACAAGGGGCACATCGCAAGAGCTTTAATGGGTCCTGAGCCTAGAGTGCTCAATCAGCCATACTATAGCCCTCAAGGCACCTATCTTCCAGCTGGTTTAATTGATTAAGACGCGGTGGCTCTCCGAAATTTGTTGATAGATTGCCACCTCCGGCACATGCCCCACCGCATGGACGGGTGAAGCCAACACGTTCAGCGGTATATTTGCCATCCGACGCCTCCCAGGATCCGGATTCGGTACCGCCGATAACAGCTCCCGCGTATAGGCGTGTTGCGGATTGCTGAAGATTTCAGCGCGCGGTCCGATCTCGACAATCTGCCCCATGCACATCACTGCGACGCGATGGCTAATCCGTTCGACTACTGCCATATCGTGACTGATGAAAAGGTAAGAGAGGCCGAGCTCCTGTTGCAGTTCTATCATCAGGTTGACGACCTGCGCCTGAATGGACACGTCGAGAGCCGAGACAGGCTCGTCTGCAACAATGATCTTGGGAGACAGCGTCAAAGCGCGGGCAATGCACAGGCGCTGCCGCTGCCCGCCGGAAAACTCATGCGGATAACGTTCGAGATGATCCGCAGACAGGCCGACCCGTTCCATCAACGAAACAACGCGATCGCGAAGAACAGACCCGTGATCGACCTTGTGGATCACCAATGGTTCGGCCACTTGATCGAAAGCGGTCAGGCGCGGGTCCAGCGCGGCATAGGGATCCTGAAACACAATCTGCATGTCGCGTCGCCTCGCGCGTAATTTATCGCCGGTGAGGCCAAGAATATTTTCTCCCGCCAACTCGACTTTGCCGGAGGAAGGTTCAACGAGACGCAAGATCGACCTGCCCGTCGTGGACTTGCCGCAACCGGATTCACCCACAAGTGCCAGCGTGTCGCCCTGCCCCAACTCGAAGGAGACACCTTCGACCGCGTGGACATTGGCGACATGCCGTTGCAACGCACCTTTCCGAACGGGAAAACGGGTCACCAGATCGTTGACTTTAAGCAGTGGCTTTACCTTGGCTGGAGCCTCAGCACCATCAGGCGTCGTATCTCCAAACTGGCGCGGACCGGAAAATGCCGCCATTGAACCGAGTTTCGGGACGGCATTCAGCAATTGGCGCGTATAGGTCTCGGCAGGTGCGGAAAACAACTTCTCAGTTCTGTTTTCCTCAACCTTGCGACCATGACGCATGACGACCACCCGGTCGGCGATCTGGGCGACGACACCCATGTCATGAGTAATGAACAGGAGAGCCATGCCGGACTGCTTGGCCAATTCCTGCAATAGATCAAGGATTTGCGCCTGAATGGTCACATCCAGCGCAGTGGTAGGCTCGTCGGCGATGAGCAAACGCGGCGAGCAGGCAAGTGCCATGGCGATGACGACGCGCTGTCGCATGCCGCCGGAGAGCTCATGCGGATACTGGCCATAACGGGTTTCGGCTTCTGGAATGCGAACACGGCGCAGAAGTTCAAGCGCGCGCGCCGTCGCCTCGGCGGAACTGACTTTCCGGTGCTGCCGCACGACTTCGGCTATCTGCTCGCCAATGGTGAAAACCGGATTAAGGCTGGTCATCGGCTCTTGGAAAATCATGGCGATTTCGTCACCACGGATCTGTTCGACCGCCGTTTCCGAGAGGCTCGCCAGATCGGCCACATTACCGTCGCGACGCTGGAAATGCAGTGCGCCGTGATCGATATGGCCACCATTGAAGGTGGTGAGACCGAGGATCGACATGGCCGTCACGGACTTCCCCGAACCGGACTCGCCGACGATTGCCACGCACTCGCCCGTCTGAACGGAAAAGGACAAATCCTCGACCGCGATGACCTTGCCGTTCGAGGTCTCGAAACGGATGCGCAGGTTCTGAACATCGAGCAGCGGTGTGACGGTCATGGATCGATCCCCAGTTTTGGAAATGGGACCGCCCACCAAGGCTGGCAAGCGGTCCGAACGATATTAGTTGGTGGCAGCGTTGATTGCGCCGGCGCGGAAATCCAGCACATAGGGAATGTGGCCCGGCAGCGGCTTCCAGTCGATTTTCTTGCTCATGCCGTAGGATTCGTAAGGACGATAGAGCACCAGCACGGGGGCCTCCTCTTTCACATAGGCCATCATTTCGGCATAGGCCGTCTTGCGCTCTGCTGTGTCGGTCGAGTAGCGGAAGCGTTCCCACATGGCGTCATAGGCAGGGGATGTGCCCCAAGAGGCCTCGGTACCAGCGCCTTTCGGTGCCCACATGGTGCCGAACGATCCAGCAGGGTCAGCGAAATACATCGGGTTCGACCAGTTGCGGGTGTTCATGTCGGCATCCGCACCGGTCCATTTTGGATCGACCTTGAGGTCCATCGGCACACCAACGGCGGCCCACATTTCCTTGATCGCCTGGGCTGCCAGAAGGCCGTTGGTATAATACACCGGGTCGGTGTCGTATCGGATTGGGGAGCCATCGTAACCGGCTTCCTTCAACAGTTGCTTTGCCTTTTCCGGATTGTATTCGAAAGTCTTCAGCTCCGGCATGTAGAGCTCGCCATATTGCGGATAAGTGTGTGTGCTCGGCACCACTGCCTTGCCCTGCCACAGCGCTTCGTTGAGCAGATCGCGGTCGATGGCCATGCTGAGTGCCTGGCGGATGCGCTTGTCGGCCAGCTTCGGATTGCGAGCGTTGAAGATCACGACGTGGAACAGCGGCGTTACGGCACCTTCAACCTTCAGCGCCGGATTGGACGAGATGCCATCCAGCTGGTCCGGTGGAACGTTGGTGATGAGGTCGACTTCACCATTGGCCAGCGCCGTGGTGCGGGTCGCCATTTCGGGAATGCGGCGCAGCAAGACGGTCTCATAGGGCGCCTTTTCGCCGAAAAAGCCATCGAACCGCTTGTAGGTCAACGTTTCGCCCGGCTGATAGTTGGTGATCTGGTAAGGACCGGTGCCGATGGGCTTCAGGCCGAAGGCATCGAAGTCGGACTTTTCGATAGCCTTTGGATCACCGGACAGGCCCATGATGTAATTCTTCGGGACAATCGAGCCTTCCGACGTGTTGAGCAGGGTCTCAAACAAAGGCTCAGGCTTTTGCGTGGTAAACCGCACCGTCTGGTTATCGATGGCTTCAACCTTGGTGAAGTTGGCGAAGAACTGCTTGTGAATTCCGGCAAACTCCGGTGTCATGTCCTGAAGAATACGTTCGAAGGTGAACACGACGTCTTCCACCGTCATCGGATCGCCGTTCTGGAACTTGACGTCCGTGCGGATGGTGACCTCGAACACGGTCGGCGATACGCGCTGCCATTTGGTGGCGATGCCAGGTTTGAAACTGGCTTCGGGCTTTGAATAATCCTTTTCGATCAGCGGATCGAAGGCGTTGTAGTAGATCTGAGAGCCATTATTGCCAAAATCCTTGCCGGGATCGAGGTACGGCGGCAGGTTCTGCGTGGCGACACGCAGTTCTGCCGACATGGCAGACGTGGACAGCAGCACGGCGGAAAAAACGAGAAGGAGCGACTTCGATGTCATGGCGCGTTTCCTTTTGCGGATAAAGCTCTGCCGTCCGTGCGAATGTCTCGGCCCGGCAGAATGGGATTGAAGCGGTGAATGAGCCGGCCAAGCGGGCCGGAATGCCTATTTCAGTTTCACGTCGAGCGTGGCGCGCAGCCAGTCCCCGATCAGCAGGACCAACAGCGAGACAAACATGATGACGAGCGCCGGAACCACGGCGATCCAGGGTGATGAGGCAAGATAATCGCGGCCAAGGCCTACCATTGAGCCAAGCGTTGCGGTTGGCGGCTGGACCCCAAGACCCAGGAAAGACAGCGAGGATTCCAGCAGGATCAGTGACGAAAAGGTCATCGTCCATACCACGATGATCGGTGACGTGACATTGGGCAGCACGTGGTGAAACAGGATGCGAAAATGTGAGGCACCAGCGGCTTTGGATGCCTCCACGAAAGGCTGGCGGGAGACTGTCAACACCTGCGCCCGCACAATCCGAGCATAGACCTCCCACCCGGACAAGCCGATGACGCAGACCAGAATTGGCAGCGCTGTACCGAAAATGGCCACAGCCAAAAGCGCAACCAGCGTAAACGGGACTGCCATCTGAATGTCGACAATAGCCATGACCAGCGCGCCAGTGCGGCCGCGGACGTAACCGGCAATGACACCACAGACAACGCCGACGAGCAGACTGATGACGCTTCCGATGAGAGCGATGAGCATCGTCAAACGCAGGCCGTGAAGCGTGCGCGACAACAGATCGCGGCCCAGTTGATCCGTGCCGAGGGGATGGATGGCCATGGCTCTGTCAAAACTGATGGGTGGGCAAAGGCGTGCCAGAAGTGTCTGGGCGTTTGGATCGAAGGGCACCAACATCGGGCCGAAAATGGCCGCCAGCAGCACCAGTGCGAATGCCAGAAGATAGAGCCGCGTTGTCCAGCGCGCCTTGCTCCAAAGTTTCGCAAGCCCCTTGGGCGGACGGCGGCGTTCAATGGAGGCAACAGGCGATGACAGGCCAGTGGCTTTCAAAGAGGGAGCGATGTGGCTCATGATGCGGTCACCTTCACACGAGGATCGATAAGGGCATAGAGCAGGTCGATCAGCACTGACGTGACGACCACAAGGGTGGCAATCAAAATGACGCCGAACTGAAGCACGGGATAATCGCGGCCGATGGCAGAAAACACCACCAAATCGCCGATACCCTTGGTAGCAAAGACAGCCTCTACGACGACGCAGCGCCCGACCATGCCAGCCACTTGCAAGCCAATGACGGTAACCACCGGAATGGCGGCATTGCGCAGCGCATGTTTGCCGACCACCAGAAATTTCGGCATGCCTTTGGCACGTGCAGTGCGGATATAATCCTGGCCCAGCACATCCAGCATGGCGTTGCGGGTAAAGCGGATGATCTCCGCCAGCATCAGCGCCGATAGCACCAGCGCCGGCATCAGGAAATGCAGTGCCGTCATTGAGCCGGAACTGGGCAACCAGTGCAGTTTCAGCGAAAACACCAGGATCATGATGATGGCGAGCACGAAATTCGGCGTGGCATAACCGATGAAGGCCAATCCCATGATTGCCGAACCGATGGCCTTTCCGCGTTTGAGCGCGGCGGCAATGCCAAGAGGCACGCCAGCGACGACTGAGATAAAGAGCGCGTAGGCAAACAGTTGCAGCGTATTGGGCAGACGTTCGGCATAGATATCGACCACCGGGCGGCGCTCGTAGAAGCTCAACCCCATGTCGCCGTGCAGCAATCCGCCAACGAAGCGGAAAAACTGCACCCAGAGCGGTTGATCCAGGCCGAACTGCTGAACCATGGCGACCTTGGTCTGCGCATCCGTACCCGGGGGCAGCAGATAATCCATGGCGTTGCCAGAAAGACGCGTCGCAAAGAACACCGCCGTCACGACAAAGCAGAGTGTTGCGAGTGCGCCAAGTATCCGGCGCGCCAGAAAATCAAGCACGTTGGCGCTCCATCTCGACAACGCGCTCTTCAAATGGCTGCATTGGCGCGACCCACGGGCGATCACCAGATTTGCGGAATGGCAAACGAGCGTAGAACGGATCGTTGCCATGAACGTCGATGGTGAACTGGTCACCCGTGATTTCCAGGGCGGCATAGGCGGCGGCCGTCAACGGCATGGTGGTGAACCGTTCGCTCAGCGACTGGATGGTGACGTGCTGGATATTGCCGACGTTGGTGACGGTGTTCCAGTGCACATGGCCGGATAGCCAAAGCGCGGCCTTTCCGGTCACTTCCACGGCGGCGCGCACCACGTCATGGTCGGGATAGGTCGAATATTGCGCATTACGCTGGAAGTAATAGTTGCCGATCTGGGAATGACCCGACAGCGGCACATGTGTGGCAATGATGGCCGGACGCTCGTCGGCGTTCAGAGCCTCTACCAGCCAGTCGAGATGCTCCGATGCCCTGTTAAAACCGGTGCCCATGGTGATTTTGACGTTTGGCTGCCATGCGATGAGGCGAACATCGCCCAGATCGGTCACACTGCTGGCCATCGATTGTCCGAAAATAGCTTCGTTGTCAGCAATGCTCAAGTTTTCGACGTCGTGATTGCCGATCACATGCACCCTTTTTCCGGGGAATGTCTTGAAGATTTCGGCCACTTCGGAAGCCACGCGGTAATCATCGGCATGGGTCGTATCGGAGATATGATCGCCCAGATCCAGCACCAGATCGACATTGTCTGCCGTCGCGCGATCAATGAATTGCTGCAGCACTGGCAGGCCGTTCCAAGCTGCGTCCTTGGTATGCGACTGAGGTCCGTGATGGATATCTGTGATGATGGCGATCTTCATGGCTTGCTCCTGATGTCAGGGCTTCTGGCCCGTCCTGATCGGCAGGATTAAACCTCTTGCATGACACTATTATGAATTAGTCTCATTTTTATTTACGGTTGACATTGAGCTTATCTCAATTCACATCAGACATGAAAACGAGGGATTAACGTGTCTGAATTTGCTTTTGATGCCGGTGGTTATCTGATCGATCTTGATGGTACGCTCATCAGCGGGCGAGTGGTTCTGCCGGATGCACGGTGGCTGCTGAAACAGGTGGAAGACCACTATATGGTCGTTTCCAACAATGCCGAGCATACGCCGGACCAACTGTCTCGCATGTTACGTAGCCTTGGCCTGCCACTTGCCAGCGACCGGATCATTCTCGCTGGCACCACGGCCATTGACTGCATCGCGCAAAGACATCCCGGCGCATCCGTTTTGCTGTTAGGCAGTGCTGGCTTGCGCAATTATGCCCGACGCAAGGGACTTAGGCTGCATCAGGAACGGCCCGACATCGTGCTCGTTACGCGCGACCGCAACTTTTCCTACATCAAGATTGCGACTGCTGCGGAGGCTCTTTGTGATGGTGCCGCGTTGTTCGTAGCCGCCCCGGATCTCAGTCACCCCGGGCCCACTGGAAAGCCCGTTCCGGAAACCGGGGCGTTGGCGGCTGCTATCCTTGCGTGTGCAGGCCCGCGCGAATACACAGTTATCGGCAAGCCGGAAAGGATATTGTTCGAGATGGCCTGTAAGCGACTGGGCGTGACGCCTGCTGATGCGGTCATGATTGGTGATAACCCGCAGACGGATGGCCTTGGTGCAAGTCGCGTCGGCATGCAGTTCTGGCAAGTGGATAACGGATTGTTGCGACGTCCCATGCGTCAAGCAGCAGAGTAACGGGAATTCTCATGGCATCGGATAAGACAATGAATAGCCAGGACTTCGCAGGCGTCGTCGACCGCATTCACGCGGTGCGCAAGGATCTGGCCCCCACCGCCGGTCGTATCGCGGATTTCATCACGCTGAATGCGGCAGAAGTCGTGCATATGTCAGTAACGGAAGTCGCGGAGCGCACTGAAGCCAGCGAAGGCAGCGTTATCGGTTTTTGTCAGACGATCGGCGCGCGCGGCTTCCAGCAGGTGAAAATCTCGCTGGCCCGTGAATTGGTGCAGCCCGTTCAGTTCATCCACGAAGACCTGACGCTGGAGGACGACACGGCATCGGTCATCGAAAAAGTGTTCCAGTCTGACATGCAAGCGTTGCGTGACACGCAAAAAGCACTTGATGTCCGCGCCCTTGCAAAAGCCGTCGAGGCCATACGCAAAGCAAAGCGCGTTGAGGTTTTTGGTATCGGCAGCGCGGCGACGGTTGCCGAAGACACCAATTACCGTTTGCTGCGCATTGGCATTCTGTCCCGTGCAAGCGTCGACAGCCACGTGCAGGCAATCACCGCCGCACTGGCTGATAAAGACACAGCAGTGATCACCATTTCACATTCCGGTGCCACAGTTGAAACTTTGACCGCAACGCGACTGGCCAAGGAAGCCGGTGCGACGACAATCGCGATCACCAATTTCGGCAAGTCACCACTGCTTGCCTTTAGCGACATTGTTTTGAACACATTGGCGCGAGAGACCCAGTTCCGCGCCGAAGCAATGACCAGCCGCATCGCCCAGCTTGCGATCGTCGATGCGCTGATCGCCTGCCTCGCATTGGCCGACTATGAGCGGTCCGTGCAAACCATCGCCAAGACTTTTGACGTTTTATCTACGAAACGGGTTTGAGCGCCAAAGAGCTTTCCACACACGCAATGGCTCATGTTTGTGAACGTTACGTATTCATCGACAGGAGGCGTCATCCGGCTGACACAAGTCTCGCATTACAACATGTTCAATGTGGACAACGCAATCTCAGGAGAGACGGCGCATGAATATCAGTGACCCAAGCCAACTTGACCGTATCAAAGCGGAGATCGTCGACAGTTTTGACGAAGAGCTGGAACTACAGATGGATGAGGACCGGCTGGATGACCTAGCTGCTGAGAGCATGAAATCCGCCCCCGGCAGGCTTCTCGACCGCAAGGTCTACTTCCAGGAACTGTTTCGTCTTCAGCACGAACTCGTCAGATTGCAGGATTGGGTTCAGCACCAAAAGCTCAAGGTCGTGGTCATTTTCGAAGGGCGAGACTCTGCCGGCAAGGGTGGTGCCATCAAGCGTGTAACCCAACGGCTCAATCCACGCGTTTGCCGCGTGGTTGCCCTGCCGGCTCCTTCAGAGCGCGAGCGGCATCAATGGTATTTCCAGCGTTATGTGCAACACCTGCCAACCGCAGGTGAGATCGTCCTGTTCGATCGGAGTTGGTATAATCGCGCAGGCGTCGAACGCGTCATGGGCTTTTGTACGGCAGATGAGCTGGAGGATTTCTTTCAATCGGTTCCGCAGTTTGAAAACATGCTGGTTCGCTCGGGCATCATCCTGATCAAATATTGGTTCTCCATCACCGATGAAGAACAGGAATTTCGCTTTAACATGCGCATTCAGGACCCGTTAAAGCAGTGGAAGCTGTCGCCGATGGATCTGGAAAGCCGCGTCCACTGGGAATCCTATACGAAAGCCAAGGAGGAAATGCTGGAGCGGACCCACAAACCGGAATCGCCTTGGTGGGTCGTCGATGCCGTCGACAAGCGCAAAGCGCGCTTGAACTGCATCTCACATCTGCTTCAGCAGATTCCCTATGAGGATGTTCCCAAACCATCCATCCATCTTCCGGAACGCGCCCGCAACTCCGATTACAATCGCGCTCCGGTTCCGGCAGAAATGTATGTGCCGGACATCTTCAGATGACAGAAAGGTTGTAGGACACGGTGACTTCGCATCAGCTTGGCCTTATCCACGCTTCGAGAATCGACGCGAGGCACTGATGACTTCCAATCAAGGTGAGACGAGACCGATGAGAGGCATTGCCCTCGCATCGGCAGGCTACGCCTGTTTTTCATTGCAGGATGCAATCGTTAAATGGTTGGTTGCAGATTACAGTGTACCGGAAATTCTCTTTTTCCGAAGTCTCGTCATCGTCTTAATCGCTGGTTCGCTCGCCTGGTACAGGAAACACCCATCCATATTGAAAAGCAAATACCGCGGAACGGTGGTTTTGCGAGCGATTTTAATGCTTGTGGCTTGGATGCTTTTCTACAACGCGGCCAGAGATCTGGGGCTTGCTGAGCTGACAACGCTTTACTTTTCAGCGCCTATCATTGCCATATTCCTTTCGATAGCAATGCTGGGAGAAAAGGTCAAAATAGGACGCTGGGTCGCCTGTGTCGCCGGGTTCATCGGCGTTTGCGTCGCAGCGAACCCAACCCACTCGCCCAACTTGATACCCGCAGCAATGTCCCTCGCCGCCGGTTTCTGCTGGGCATTGAGTACGATTTACATTCGCCTTGTGAGCAGAACCGAAACAACGCTCACGCAGATGTTCGCCACGAGCCTTTTATTCGGACTTGCCTGCGCAGCATCTTTTCCGTGGATATGGAAAACACCGGACGCAACGGGATGGGCACTGATGACGGCCCTTGGCTTGGTCGCAGCTCTTGGTCAGTATCTGCTTTACGAAGGTTTTCGTCACGCACCGGCTTCTGCCTTGGCACCTGTGGAATATACAGGCCTGATATGGGCATTCTTTTACGGGTACATTTTCTGGGCGGAGATACCGACCGCGAACGTCTTTGTAGGCGCGCTCCTCATAATCACCTCAAGCCTCATTCTGATATTTTGGGAACGCCGCGTAGAAAAGGGTGGAAATGCCCGTCAAAGCTGACGTCGTTTCCACCCATCTAAATTCTGCACTTCTGAGGAAAGTTACGCCCTCAGATCAATCAAGCAGTTCTGCTGGCACCTTGCCACCGTTTTCCGAAAGCTTCTTGAGGAGTGCCTTGTGAAGCCAGGTGTTCATTTCTGCCGAGCCATTGAGCTCGCCCGTGTATCCTAGCTCCTGCGCAAGCTCTTTGCGTTCGGAGAGGCTTGCATCCATGCCCAAAGCTTTCATAAGGTCGGTAATGGAGTGCTTCCAGTCCAGCTTCTGGCCGCTGTGCTTGACCGCGGCGTCAAGCTGGGATGCAACGTCAACGGAATGAGAGCCGGATGCCGTGGGTGCCGATGGCATCGAAGGCGAAGCGCCTGCTGTCGAGGGCACAGTCTGCCCGGTTCCCCCCACTGGCGGCGCGGTTGTCGCAGCTGGTTCGGAGATAGACGATGGTGCCGGGGTAGGCTCTGCCGCTGAAGGCGACGCAGGTGCTGCATGTGCAGAACCTCCAAATATGGCGTCCCTGATCTTGTTGAAAATGCTCATGATGTTTTCTCCTCACACTGATGTAACTGCAAGGTCCAACGGAGGCTGCGCCACATCCGTTCCGAAGAAATATAAGAAAAACCTAACGAAATCTTCGGGGTCATCGTCAATCGCACTGCAAAAAGACCGGATTGATGTTGGAAACGAAGGTTCCGGTCGCTATTTAGAGCCTATGATCTTCTTCACGTCCGATACGCATTTCAGCGACCCCCGCGTTCTTCGAATTGATCGTAGGCCCTTTTCCAACATGGCAGATCACGATGAGGCGCTGATCGCGAATTGGAACAATGTTGTCGGCCCGCAGGACGAGGTCTGGCATCTTGGGGATTTCCGACTAGCGGCAATGGAGACTGCGACGAACTTCTCTCCAGATTAAACGGCCACAAGCATCTCATCGTGGGAAACAACGACCCAGAAAGCACCACCACTGCGCCGGGATGGGCGAGCGTCCAGCAATACGCGGAACTCACGCTTGAGGGTCATCGCCTGATCATGTGCCACTATGCGTTTCGCACGTGGAACCAGATGGGGGAAAAATCGATCAATCTGCACGGTCACTCGCACGGGCGGCTAAAGCCCCTCCCCCGCCAGTTCGATGTGGGCGTGGATGCCCAGTGGCTCAAGCCGGTGACGCTTCAAAATATCCTCGAACGGAAACCGCACTGGGGGGCTGATTGTCACTGACGAAGCTGGCAATGGCCACTCCTTCTACGCTGACAGGTCAGCTCAGAGTTCTGGAGTGATGGAGAAACCCAACACGAACTCGATGACTTTCTCGGAGGACATTTCGCAAGGCTTCAGTATCGCAGCACCAGATTTTATCCTGTAGAGATTAAAGCTGACAATATCTGTCCCGGCAAGTTTCTCTGCGAACAGCCAGATGCGTCTACCATCTGCAGACCGTTTGATCGTAGCGCCCCATAGATGACCATCAAATTTGCCCCGCACATAGCCGTCTGGAATTCGAGAAAGTGCGCTCAAGAAAGTGGCGTCTGTCATCTGAGGCAACAAAGGTATGAACTCACCGCTTGTTGGGTCTGATCTGCTGGCGCAGTTCGACCAGACGGTCAAGGGTGGATAGGGTCCGATCTCTAGTTTTGCCGGCAAGGCCAAGGGTCAGAGCTTCTACGCAAACTAGTGAAGCCCCGTGCATGGCAACCTTTTCATTCTTGGCGCGGGGTAGAACGATCGCGGCCATTGCATGTTGAGTGAGAGCGGTCTCTTCCTTACCCACAATGGCAACGATTGGGATCGAAAGGCGTCCCGCTTCCGTAATCGCCGTCATCACCTCACGATGGGGGCGGCCCTGCGCAAGAACAAGCAGGACATCGCCAGTCTCCATTTGGAGAAGTTGTTCGGCGAGCATGATGCCTGTTTGATTCAACGCATAGGAGGGATAGCCCGCTCTGACGAAGTTGCGCGACGCATAGGTTCCGATAATGCCCGATGCGCCGATCCCGAAGACGCCGATCTTTTTGGCGGTGGACAACAGACTGACAACGTTTGCCATCGCTCGCCTGTTTTCGTCAGACGATAGTGCTTCCATGGCATGACCCATATCTGCTATTACGAAGTCAATGGCGGAATTGGTATCGTCCTGAAGTTCGTTCGTGGTGGCTGCCATTTTCTCGGACGGTGAATCCGTCTCTCCAAGATGGCTTTCCAGCGTATCCTTGAGGTCGACTAGCCCCTCGAAACCGAGGGCTTGGATTGCCCTTATGACCGTGGCGTCCGATGTCCCAATCTCGCGACCTATCTCAAGCGCAGATTTCGCCAGCACCGCATGGCGATGTTTGTCTATGTATTCTGCAACGGCCAAGAGCCCTGGCGAGAGTGCGTCCCGCTTTTTCTTCAGTCGCTCTCCGAAGCGATCTAAGTGACGTTTCTTCGGAAATGAATTGCCCATTGAGACCATTGTCGTTCATGTGAATGTCAATTTGGGCACAATGCCTGACACGGTGCGTTTTTTAAAGTCGAAAGCTTATTTCGCACCAGGGCGTGGTGAGATAGAGGATTTGACGACCGCCGTCATAAGCGCCATGGCCGCATAACTGTTTGAAATGGCTTCTTCTCTAGAGACCATGATGTAACGGCCCTCGACACAGGCTTTCAGGAAGCCACAAAAATCAGGCACGACCTTCTCCATCGCATCGATCTCCTCTTTTGACGTGCCGCCGGTGTCCGAGCGGTATGGATCGAAGATAAAGTCTGCATCGACATCTGGAAGGCGCTCACCGCTAACCTCTATGCGCCCACCGTCGGGGATATTGTCGATAATCTCGGGAAACTTGAAGCCTGCATCTCTCAGCACCTGACCGAGTGCGCGGTAGGTATGATAAAGACTGATCTTTCCATTCAGTGGCTGGATGACCGAGACAGAGACGTCTTTGGTATTGATAGCAGTTTTCAGCTCCTCAATTCCCGCACGGTATCGATGATTGAGAATGGCAAGCCGGTTTTCGGTTCCGGTCAGTTTGGCCAGTTGACGATAGGCATGCGCTGTTCCCAACTTGGTCGGATCGATGACGATGGTTGGTGCTATTTTCTCCAGCGTCGCGATGGGGGTGGGCCGTCCCGTCGAGGTTATGATGACATCCGGCTTTTGTTCGGCCAGCGTCTCCAGGTCGATATCGACTGCGCCAAGAAAGACCATGCCGGAGTTTCCAAAATCGACACCGGTCAGGATTGCACTGGAGCGCAGGTAAGGCTTGCCGTCGATCCCGTTCCTGCCATGGCTGGCAATCGGGATGATGCCAAGTTCGATCAGCGGAATGGTGACGTCGATATCGTGGAGCGATGCAATGCGCGGCGGCCTGTTGGGGACGACGACAGTGCGTCCCGCATCATCCTGGAATGTTCGCGTATCCTGTGCTGCCACAACACTCGGAACGACGAGAAGGAGAAGCGTAAAAACAAGCATTCGCATCATGGGAAACCTTTCACAGTTGATCGCGACGGTGCCAGAGGAGCAGAAGTAAAATCGGGACGCCCACAAGCGCGAGCACGATGCCCGCAGGGATTTGCAACGGCGCGAACGCGGTCCGTCCGATCGTATCTGCCAGGACGACGAGTGCTGCACCGATCAGCATGCTTGCAGCGAGCAGCGCAGTCTGGCCACCGCCAATCGTCATCCGTGCCGCATGCGGCGCGATGAGCCCGACGAAACCGATACTGCCGACGCAGGAAACAGCGGTTGCGGTCATCAGAACGGGTGCCAAAAGGCTTATAATCGCAAATGCTTTGGCTCGAACGCCCAGCCCGATCGTTGCGCTGTCTCCCAGCATCGCAACATCTGCGGAGCGCGCAGTCGCGAATAAAAGGGTGGCACCCACGCATAACCCCGTAACGGCAATTGGGACCATGTCCAGCGTTACGGTGGCAAGGCTGCCTGCCATCCACGTCAAAGCGACCTGAATGCGGTCAATGTCGGAAATCGTCAGCAGCAGAGTGATGGCCGAGGACAAAGCCCAGGAAAATCCGATGCCGATCAGCACGAAACGCAGGCGAGACAGCGATCCTGCCAGGAGTGCGACCGCGGCAGCGACCGCAAATCCTCCAGCCATGCCGATGAATGGCCGCAGCACCAGAGGGGTTTGCGGAAAAGCGATGATGACGGTAACGATTGCAAGTGCTGCTCCCTCTCGCACACCCAGAAGACCCGGATCGGCCAGCCCGTTTCGCGTCAGGGATTGCAACGCCGCACCGGAAAGCCCGAGCATTGCTCCGCAACTCAGCGCCATGATGATGCGCGGCAGCCGAAGGTCTCCGATGACAGATAAGTCGCCCGAAGACGCAGGACCGGTGATGAATGCCACGAGGTCACGGATCCCAGCGCTCCCACTTCCGGATACGAGCGCCAGCAGTACCAGAATGATAACAACCGCCAGAAAAGCCATTGTCATGGCCAGTCTTTTGGGATGTAGCTTCAGACTCACATCAAGAAACTGAAGCAGGCGATAGCCGCCGCCGATCATTTTGGCTTTCATCGCAATACCCGCGTAACGGCTGCGATGAAGACTGGAGCGCCGATGAAAGCGGTCAGAACTCCCGTTGCCAAGTCATGAGGGGCGGCAATGGTTCTTGCGGCGATATCGGCAGCGAGCATGAGATTTGCGCCGAGCATTGCCGCTAGTGGAATCGAGATCATGTGCCGCCCACCAACCATACGGTGAGCAAAACCGCCGACGATGAGGCCGATAAAGCCGATTGGGCCGCAAAGTGATACGGCGGAACCGCAAAACAGTGCCGTGGCTATCAGCCCGATCATCCTTGTCTGACGAACCGGCACACCAAGACCCTTTGCGGTTTTGTCTCCCAGAGACATGATATCCAATCGCGACGTGATCATTGCAGCGGCGATGACGGCGACACCTGTGATCGGCAACACAGCCTGAAGTTCCGACAACGAAATGCCCGAAAGATCGCCCGCAAGCCAAAAACGCATCTGCTCGAGCGTTTCCTGATCGAGAATAAGGATCGCCGAAACGCAGGCCGACGCTAGGGCAGACAGCGCGATACCGCAGAATGTGACTTTGATCATCGACAGGCCGGTGCGTCCTGCCGATGATAGAAACAGAACAAGCGCAAAAAGAACGCCGCTTCCAGCCGCGGCAATGAGCGGACGACTGACTGGAAACATCATCAAGCCCGCAGGCAACGCGGTTGTTGCCACTATGGCAAGGCTTGCTCCTGCATTGAGGCCCAGAATATGGGGCTCTGCAAGAGGATTACGGAGGATCGATTGAAGCAATCTGCCGGCAATGCCGAGCGATGCGCCGCACAGGATGGCGGCAAGCAGGCGCGGAAGACGAAGCTTGAGAAGTATCTGTTGCTCGAAACTGGTATGGTCACGGGCCGTCAGAGCGTCGATGAGGAATTGAGGTGACACGGGTCTTGCACCGACGCTGAGATGCACAAGTCCAAGAAATAATAGCAGAGCGAAGCAAGCAGGAAGCCAAAGCCAGACCACTTCCTTTCGCGATGGTTCTGTATTCCAAACATGCGTCACTGCACGGATGTCCCGGAAAAAGTATCGGGCAAGAACACCGGTTTGCCGGTGGTCGGATGTCTCACGGCGATGACCTTGGTATCAAAGACGCTTTCGATATGGGCGGCGGAGCATTCATCGATGGTTTCCACCACGTGATGAATCGCACCGCCTTTGAGGAAGACAATGCGATCCGCATATTGCAGGGCGGCGTTCAGATCGTGCAGAACGGCGACAACGGTTCGGTTGGCCGTGCGGCTGAGGCTTGAAAGAAGCTCCATGACCTCGACCTGATAGCGCAGATCGAGAAACGTCGTCGGCTCATCGAACAGTATCGTTGCCGTGTCCTGCGCAAGAGCAAGGGCTATGAAGCAACGTTGGCGCTGCCCGCCGGACAGACTATCCACCGGTCTCGACGATAGGTCGCTCATGCCGGTAATGTGCAGCGCCTCGTTCACGGCGTCTTCGTCGCCTTCGTCCCAGGATTTGAGAATGCCTCGATGCGGATAACGTCCGCGCGACACCAGATCATAGACGCTGAGGCCTTCAGGCGCGATCGGGGCCTGCGCAAGCAAGGCGAGCTTGCGTGCCACCTCCTTGGTTGGCAGCCGGTGCACATCCTGTCCGTCAACAAGTACCGTTCCACCAGATGGCTTGAGGATGCGTGAGAGCACGGCCAGCAACGTTGATTTTCCCGAACCGTTTGGACCAGCGAGAACGGTGAACTTTCCTTTGGGGACAACCATGGAGATATCGACAAGCACGTTAGAGCGGCCATAGCCCGCCGTTACCTGTTCGGCATCCAGCGCATTGTCTCTGCCATCCGATCGCATCAAACCAACCGTTTTCTTCCCTTTAAATCGCATGTTCATTTGTATTTTATGAATGTAGTAGTCAACAATTAACGTATCAAAATTTTCTTCGCCAGATACCTTTCCATGCCATGAAAGCAGGTTTTTCGGTCAAAAACGCTGCTCTCGCTCGAAAATGGGGAGGTCCAATAGCACAGAACAGAAAATCAAAGTTGACTACTACATTCATGAAATACAGAAGGCCAGCATTGGGGTGATGTCACGCGTGTTGATGGGGACTAGATAACGATGGAATTTGACAGATTTGACAGGCCGGTGGCTTTAGCCATGATTGCGCTGACGGGTGTGATGTTCGCCCTGCCTGTAAATGCGCAGGAAACCGTCGAGGTCAAGAAGACCTCGCGTCAGTCTGATGCGGCTCAGTCCAATCCATCGGAAACGTCCACCGTGCTCGCGCCTATCGTGATAGATGGTGCCGGCGCAACGCAAGGTTATCAGCCCAAATCGACCAGTACCGCCACACGTACGGATACTCCGCTGATCGACATTCCACAGGCGGTCAATGTCGTCAGCGAACAGGTTCTTAAAGACCAGAATGCGAGCAATCTGGATGAAGCGCTGGGCAATGTCAGCGGCGTGACGCAGACGAATACGCTGGGCGGCACGCAGGATTCCGTCATCCGCCGAGGCTTTGGTGATAATCGCGACGGTTCCATCCTGACAAATGGCTTGAAAACCGCTCTGCCGCGCTCGTTCAATGCCATGACGGAACGGGTCGAGGTTCTCAAGGGGCCCTCTTCCACGCTTTACGGTATTCTTGACCCCGGCGGTATGGTCAATGTCGTTACCAAGAAGCCGGAGGATACGTTCGGCGGCGAAATTTACGGCAGTCTCTCCAGTTTTGGCGGTGGCACAACGGGATTGGATCTGACCGGTCCGATAGAAGGAACAGACTTCTCCTATCGCCTGATTGGTGAGTACAAGGACGTCGATTATTGGCGCAACTTCGGTGAGACCAAGAACTGGCTGATTTCTCCGTCGCTAAAATGGACCGGCGAAGATACCGAAATTACGGCGACCTACATGCACGAGGATTACAGCGTGCCGTTCGATCGCGGCACCATCTTCGATGACACCACAGGCCGTCCGGTCAATGTTGATAGGAAAATTCGCTTCGATGAGCCGTACAATATCACCGACGGGAAATCAGACCTTTTCCAAGTCGAGATTGATCATGAATTATCAGAAAACTGGAAGCTAGGCATCGACTACAGCTACAGCCGCAATGTCTACTCGGACAATCAGGCGCGTGTCACGGCTTACAACGCTACCAACGGCAACGTAACGCGCAGGGCGGATGCAACTGACTACTCGACGATCTACAACCACGCCGTCCGCGCGGATTTGACAGGCGACGTCGAGATCGGCGGAATGCAACACGATCTATTGATCGGGGCATCCTATGACTACAGCGACACGCTACGCACGAATATGATCCGGTGCCTTCCTTCTGTAAATTTCAACATTTACAATCCCGTCTACGGCAACATGCCGGAGTGCACGACTGTTTCCAACAACGATAGCGACCAGACAGAAAAACTGTCGACTGCCTCCCTTTACGTGCAGGATTCGATTCACCTCAACGATCAATGGATCGTTGTCGGTGGACTGCGTTATCAATATTACGATTTGCTGGCCGGCAAAGGTCGCCCCTTTAATAATAATACCGACAGCTTTGGCGATGCGCTCGTTCCAAATGCGGGAATTGTCTACAAGCTGACGCCTGACGTTTCGCTGTATGCTAATGCCGCCAAGACCTTCCGTCCACAATCCTCCATTGCAAGCCTCTATGGCAATCTGGAGCCGGAAGAGGGTGTGTCCTATGAAGTCGGTTCAAAATTCGAACTTCCCTCCGGACTGACAGCGAATGTTGCGCTCTACACATCCGACAAGGAGAACGTCGCCTATACCGACGCTAACAATATTGTCAAAACCGCAGGCTTGGTAAGAGCACGGGGCTTGGAGGTGGATGTCGCCGGGTCTCTGACGGATGACCTCGATTTCATCGCAAGTTATGCCTTCACCGACGCCGAGGTTTTGGAGGGTGAAAATGCCGGGAAACGCCCTGTCAACGTTGCCCGCCACACCGGCTCGCTTTATCTCGCCTATGATGTGGGAGAAGTCGGCCCATCAGGCAACAGCCTGAAAATCGGTGGCGGTATTCGCGCGGTGGGTGATCGCGCCGGCATCAACAATAACTCCTATGATCTGCCTGGGTACGCCGTCGTGGATGCTTTTGCGACATATACGTTCGAGCTTGAGCGCCCAATCACCCTGCAACTCAATCTCAAGAATATTTTCGATCGCACCTACTACACGTCATCCATCGGTAGCACGGCGCTCGGCAACCAGATTGGCGAACCCTTCAACGCGACGTTGACGGCACGAGTAAAGTTTTGATCGTCAGTGAACAGCGAGGGTGAAAGATACTGCCGTCTTCGCAGCTGAAGGCACGGAGCGTCAGGACACCTCAGTCTGCGTAAAGGAGCGACCGAGCATAGACTTGAGCTCGGTTTTAGCTACCTCCGACAAATAGGGTCTGAACAGACTCGCCACCTGGTTCAGACCCCAATCAAGATGTTCCGGTCCAAGATCGTCAATCCCCTCCTGTAGACTGAGGTATACAGCCCAGTAGGTTGAAACGATCCAGACATTTGCCAGCAATTGTGGGGCATCGTCCTCTGGAACGACGATCAGACGCGCATCCGCCATCTGATGAAGCGTCCCTTCGACCACAAGCCGCATCCTCATGCTGAGTTCACGCGTCGGATCACGGAGGGACGGTGCAATGGCGATTATGCCAGGCAGATCTCGGAAGATATACCGGTGTGCCCATACGATGGAAAACCAGCGCCGCATGAAAATCGAATAGATGCCGGGTTCGGTGATGGTGTTCGAACCCGCGTCCATCATGAAGGCCGTCGCATCTCTTTCCAACTTTTCGAACAGCGCTCGTAGAAGCGCTTCCTTTGTTTTGAAGTGGTAATAGAGATTACCCTCGTTGATGCCGACCGTGCGTGCGATTTCGGCGGTCGTTACCCGGTCGGGGCTCCTTTCGTTAAACAGTGTTAGAGTGGCTTCCAAAATCCGCTCACGCGTACTGACGCCCTTTGTCTTTCCCTTCACAGCGTCCGCCGCCATTTTATATCCCGCCCATTGTAATTTTAAGGTGAACACCTTACATCAAAATAATGCGAATACCTTAGGCTGGTACTTTATCGTCCGCTTGCAATCAAGGACCCACGTCATGGACACAGCGTCTCACACCGATAGCAATCTGAAGACGGACTTTCCTTTAACGTCACAATCCACGCTTGGCGCGCTGGTGGCTATTCTACGCAACCCGCTTGATGCGCTGCCTCCATCTGTCTTCAACGAGCCGCTCGTTTTCTCCAAGACAGCCGGGGAGTTGAAGGTCTATTTGGCCGATCCGGCATTGATCCACGAGGCCTTGGTCAAGAATGCAGATGCTTTGGGCAAAGGCGATCAGGTCCGACGCGCGCTTGGGTCGGCGCTTGGCGAGGGGCTGCTGACCGCAGACGGGGCGCACTGGAAGTGGCAGCGGCAGTCGGTCGCAGGCGCGTTTCGACACGACAAGCTTCTCGAGCTACAGCCCACGATGATTACGGCGGCTGAGCGCACCCGCGACAGGTGGCTTGAGAAAGGCAACGGCACACTCGACATCAGCCACGAGATGATGCGCACGACCTTCGACATTATCGTTGAAACGATGATGTCAGGCGGCCATGGTATCGACGTGGCAAAGGTTGAGAAGGGTATCTCCGACTTCCTCGAGCCCACCGGATGGAATTTTGCGCTGGGCCTTTTGCATGCACCGGAATGGATTCCTTACCCTGGAAGGCGCAAGGCGCAGGCAGCCGTCGAATTCCTGCGCTCAAGCCTCGGCAGCGTCATCGAAAAGAGGAGAGAAAATCCCGACGACCGCCACGATCTCGTGAATATGCTTCTAGCGGCATCAGACCCTGAGACTGGAAGGGCAATGACCAATGCCGAGATTGTCGACAATCTCATGACCTTCATCACAGCAGGGCATGAGACGACAGCGCTTGGGCTTGCGTGGACATTCGACCTTCTTGCCCGGCATCCAAAGGTGGAGAAGAAAGTTCTAGCCGAGATCGACACGGTGACGGAGGGTCGATCAGTTACCGCGGACGACGTATCGAAACTGGTTTATACGCGCCAAGTGTTTTCTGAAGCGATGCGCCTTTATCCGCCTGCTCCCATCATAACCAGAACGGCTCTCAGAGATTTCCAGCTTGGTGAATACCTCATTCCAGAAGGTACAGTGTTGATCGTGCCGATCTACGCTGTTCATCGCCACGCATCGCTTTGGTCCGATCCAGACGTGTTTGATCCGGATCGGTTTTGTCAGGAGGCTTCCAAGACACGACATCGCTACGCCTACATGCCGTTTGGTGCTGGGCCCCGTGTGTGTATCGGAAATGCCTTCGCAGTCATGGAAGCCGTCGTCATTCTTGCTGTCGTGCTTCAAAAGGTTCGGCTAGCCGCACTTGAGCCGAAAGCGCCGACACCAATTATGAAGGTGACCTTACGGCCAAACCAGCCGCTCAGCATGAAACTCACTCCGCGCTAGAGTTAACCGTGCCTCGGCCATTCCCTTACTTGGTGGCCGCCGAAAATCATTTCTGTTGGCATCTGAAATATGAAGTACGGGTTGAGCAACGGCAAACTTGTGGCCTTTTCCAAGCTTGCAAGCTGATCATCACTTATAGTCAGATCAAGAGACGCGATGTTTTGATGCAGCTGTCAACGCGGCTGGCACCGATCAGGACGGAGGAAACGCCTAGTCGGTTCGCCACCCAATTCAATGCGACTTCCGCTGGTGATCGACCGATTTCTGATGCCACGGCTTTCAAGGCATCGACAACGTCGAAATTTCGTTCGGTAAACAACATGCCACCGAACGGATTGTCGCCGTTCAATCGTCCATCGCTACCAGTTTCCAGGACCTCAGAACCGCGATCCGGAAGGGCAGTCGCGCGCTCTGTATCAGCGATTTTGTCCCGGCCGTATTTCCCGGTCAACAGGCCAGCCGCAAGCGGGCTCCACGGCACCATACCAAGGCCAAATTCCTGCCCAGCCGGCAAAAGATCGAGTTCCACGCCGCGGTCGATGAGCGAATACGCGTATTGCAAGCCAATAGGCTTGGGCAATCCATGCGCTTCGGCCAGCGTCGCGACCTTCGCCACGTACCAGGATGGTGTGTTGGAAAAGCCGTAATGTAATATTTTCCCGGCGCGTACCGCATCGGCTAGCGTTTGTAGAACCTCTTCAGCAGGCGTCGTACGATCCCAGACATGCATCCAGTACATGTCGATATAATCTGTCTGCAAACGTTTCAGCGAACCTTCTATCCCAAGCCGGATATTCTTGGCACCATTGCCGCCCCATAATGGGGTACCTTGCCCGCGCGGAAAACCGGATTTGGTGGCAATCACCAGCCGGTCACGAATACCGCTATTGGAAAGAAAACGGCCCAGCATCTTTTCGCTTTCGCCACCGGAATAGATATCGGCCGTATCGATGAAATTGCCGCCCGCATCGACATAAGCGTCGAAAAGTGCCCGCGACGTTTCTTCGTTGGCACCCCATCGGCCGGCACCAAACGTCATCGTACCAAGTGCCAACGGACTGACGATCAATCCGGATTTTCCAAGTGTTCGGTGACTGGTGAGGTCCATCTTCGGTCTCCTTTATGTTTGCTGCCAGATGATGTAGCGGTTCGGAGCCGACAGGATTAGCCGTTGCGAAACGCATGAACTTATGAGCAGAAGCAACAATGGAACGCGGTGAACTCAATGATCTTCTGACGTTTGCAGCGGTCGCACGTGAGCGCAGCTTTACGCGTGCCGCAGCCATTCTAGGAATGTCGCCATCGGCGCTCAGTCATGCGGTACGCGGATTAGAGGAACGGCTTGGTGTTCGACTTCTGGCGCGAACGACCCGAAGCGTTGCCCCGACAGAGGCAGGAGAGCGGTTACTTCAATCGCTCAATCCAGCCTTGGAAGGGATCAGGGACGGACTGGAAGCATTGGCCGAGTGGCGCGATAGCCCCTCCGGAACAGTGCGGATAACGACATTCGCCTACGCTGCGCGAATGGTGCTGCTGCCAAAACTACCGAGCTTCTTGCTGGCTCATCCGGAGGTGCAGGTCGAGATCAACATCGATGATGGACTGACGGATATTGTCGCTTCGGGCTTTGACGCTGGAATTCGGTTCGGTGAATCCGTGGCCAAGGATATGATTGCGGTGAAGCTAGGGCCAGACATGCGCACGGTCGTGGTTGGTACGCCAAGCTATTTCGAACGCTACCCGCCACCATTGACACCCTATGATCTCCAGCGTCACGCCTGCATAGGTTACCGACTAACGACGTCTGGTGGGCTTTTGCCATGGGAGTTCGAAAAGGACGGGAAGGAGATCAAGATTCACACGAATGGCCCACTGGTGGCAAACGACGGAGATATTCCTGCCGCCGCCGTACGTGCAGGAGCAGGCCTTGGATATATCATGGAATGTGATGTCGCAGAGGAAATCGCCTCCGGTACTCTTGTTCAGGTCCTGAAAGAATGGTGCCCAACTTTCCCGGGGTTCTATCTCTACCATCCAAGCCGGCGACAATCCCCACCGGCACTGCGGGCACTTATTGAAACCTTAAAATATGGATGATGCCAGTTTCTTACGACACGTTTCTAACGCGAACACGCAGTGAAAGTTGGTGATAGGTAAGATGCATACATCCTGACGATTGTTGGACCTTCCCATTTTCAGCTTGAGACTCCACCGCGTGCTGCCCCAAGCGAAAACACCTCATCATGAGTGGCGACAAAGAAATTGCCCTCCGGCGTGACCCAGCCACGGAACATGCCATCCGTATTGTAAGGTGCGGCAATCGAACCGTCAGCACCGACGGCGACCAGCCCGGCACCGATGCCGTGGGGCTTTAGATCGTGCTGGATGACCTCGGAGGCTGCCTGTTCCAAGGTTTCGTTCAAATATCCAATACGGCTCGCAACTTCGTGGCCAACCGCGTAGCGGATGAAGAACTCACCCTTGCCGGTTCCGGATACCGCACAAAGGCCATCTCTGGCATAGGTGCCTGCACCCACAATCGGGGTGTCACCAATGCGACCGACCGGCTTGTTGTTGTAACCGCCCGTCGAGGTCGCAGCCGCCAGATGCCCTGCCGCATCGAGTGCAACAGCACCAACGGTGCCATGTTTTTCGGATTCGCTGGCCGCCGCTGCGGTGCCAGCCGCCGCATGGGCTTTCATCGCGGCCAGCGCTTTGACGCGCTTTTCGGTGGTGAAATAGGTCGGTTCTACGATATCGAGACCTTCTGCCTCGGCAAAATCATCGGCGGCGCTTCCGCCCATCAACACGGCATCACCTTTCTCCATAACGCGTCGCGCAGCTTTGACGGGATTGCGGATGCGTCTGACCAACGTCACGGCACCGGCTTCCAGCGTCGCACCGTCCATGATCGAGGCATCGAGTTCATGCTCGCCAGCGGCATTGAGTGCAGCTCCATAACCAGCATTGAAATGCGGGCTGTCTTCCATCACCACGACCGCTGCTTGCACAGCATCAAGCGCCGAACCATTGGCCTGGAGCACGGCCCACCCGGCATTCAAGGCATGGCCAAGATCGACGCGGGCGGCTTCCCACTCCGCGTCAGTCAGACCGAGCTTTGCCATGACGCCGCAACCACCGTGAATTGCCAGTGCGATCTTGCCCATTATCTTTCCTTACCTTCAACGAAATCAGCCGGGCAAAATCTTGCCCGGCCGGGTCTGTAAAGTCTGTGCAGCTTACTTCGCAGGACGAATGTTCATCGCCAGCGTGTCCTCATCCGAACGCGGCACGATGGTGATTGCCTTCTTCATGCCCCAGGCCGAAATGATCGAGGCAATCGACAGGTTGGGGCGGTCAGAGGCCACGATTGCGTTGGCATCTTTGAGATACTGCTCGCGCTTGCCAGCGTCCATTTCGACACCGGCCTGCTCGATCAGCTTATCTAGTGCTGGGTTCGAGTAACCGCGGATGTTGAAGGCACCCAGCTTCTTGGCAGGCTCATTGGTGTGAACCAGCGATGACAGCGTATAGTTGGCTTCACCTGTCAGTGTTCCCCAGCCGGACATGGTCAGCGAATAATCGCCGCGCGTGTTGGCGGGGAAATAGACAGCCCCGGGCTGGGCATTGGCTTCGACCTGAATGCCGATCGCGGTCAACATCTGCGCAATCGTGGTACCGGCATCCTTGTCTCCGGGAAGACGGTCATTGGTGAAGGAGAAGGTCACCTTGAAACCGTCGGGATAACCCGCCTCAGCAAGCAGAGCCTTCGCCTTATCCACGTCAGACTTTGTCGGCTTAACATCCGGATTGTAGCCGAAGATGTTCGGCGTTACGAGCTGCGACTGGACCGTGCCCATGCCTTCCATGGCGATTTCGGTGATGGTTTCCCTGTCGATGGCCAGATCGAAAGCTTCACGCACTTTTGGATCGGTAAAAGGGTTCTTCGGTAGCGGAGAGCCGTCCTTGGCACTGATCTGCGGTGACTTGTCGCGGAAGTCGAAGGCGATGTTGAACAGGTAGACGCTGTCCTGACGAACGATGGTGAGCTTCGAATCCTGCTCCAGCGTCGGCACGTCGGAGGCCGGAATACGGGCGATGAGATCGACCTGACCGGCCTTCAGCTGTGCCACGCGGGCAGCATCGTTCGGCAGTTCCTTGCGGATGATCTTATCCCATGGCTCCTTGCCGCCCCAGTAACCATCGAACCGTTCCAGAACGAGCTGTTCCTTCGGCGTCCACGAGACGAACTTGTAAGGGCCGGTGCCAATGGCAGCTTTGCCGGAATTGAAGCCTTCGGACGCCTTTTCGGCGCTGTCGGAATAATCCTTGGCGGCGATGTGGGAGACGACGAACAGACGGATGAAATCATTCGGTAGGTTCGGAGCCGGGCCGTCTGTCTTGACGCGGATAGTCAACGGATCGACAATTTCGACACCCTTCACGCGGCGAACATAGATCGTGGTCGGGTTCGGGCCAGCAACACGCGGAATGCGCTCGATGGAGAATTTCACGTCCTCGGCGGTGAAGTCAGATCCGTCATGGAATTTGACGCCTGGGCGCAATTTGAATTCCCAGGTGCTGTCGTCAATCGCGGTCCAGCTGGTGGCAAGGCCAGGCTCGAGTTCGAGGTTGTTGCCGGATTTGATCAGCGAGTCGTAGATATGCTTCATCGCTTCGGCGTGGGTGCCGGCGGCGGTGAAGTCCGGGTCGATCGACAGCGGTCCGGCGCGTACGCCGATTGTCAGATCCGCGGCAAGGGCGGCACTTGAAAAGCCGCCGAGCAATGCCGTTGCAAGCACGGCTGTGCGGAATGTTTTCGAGATTATCATTCTTCGTTCTCCTCTGTCGTTGTCATAGGGGGCCAGTTCGGTGAATCCACGACGACCTTGGCGAGCAGCTCCGACAGCATCAGCTGTTCGGCGGGCGTCAGCGATGAGACCATCGCCTTCTCGCGCTCGACCATCGGCTGCATCGCCTGTTCGACGATACGTTTGCCTTCGTCGGTGATGTAGAGGACAAAACTTCTCAAATCCGTCTGGTCGATTTCGCGGCGGATGATGTTCTTGTCGATAAGCTTCTGGATGGCCCGGCTGATCGTATTCTTGGGAAAGCCGGAGGAACTGCAAATGGCGCTGGCGGTCAGCCCGTCGGACAGGCCGAGCGAATAGAGAACGACGAATTCCGGTCGCGGAATGCCGTGTTCCTTTTCGATCAGCCGATAAATCGGCTCGTTGAATTGCAGCGCCAGAAAGTTGAAGCGAAACGACAGCCAACAGGGATTTTGCCAGAGCTTGACGGAGACAAGGTCCTCCACGCCATGGCTTCCGGCAGCGACTTTGCCACCTTCCCGCAGCAGAGCATCCAGTGTTGGTCCCCGTGATTGTCGCAATCCACCCTCGCTTCGCTGAAATTCATTTTAGTCCCGTATGGAACTTGACGCGGGATTAAATGGCTGTCAATTTCTTTTTTTAGTTCCATTTAGAACTTTGTTTGATGAGGCGCAGATAGGCAAAAAGCACAAATATTGTGCTGAAACGCCAAATGGTAGACGTTCTTTGCGCGTTTGCGTCGCAAATGAGAATGAGGATAGCGAGTTGAAGATAGCCGACATGAATTGGATGCGGGTTGAAGAGCGCGTCGCGGAAAACGATTGCTGCATTTTACCCATCGGCAGCGTCGAACAGCACGCTTATCTCAGTCTCGCCACCGACATGATCCTTGCCGAGAAGATCGCGATCGATGCCGCCGAGCCGCTGGGCATTCCGGTTTTCCCGGTCATGCCCTATGGCTTGGCGTCGTCCTTTGCGACCTTTCCGGGAACGCTGACCCTGTCGCTTTCCACCTATATCGGCGTGATCAAAGATCTGCTCGACAGCATGTACCGTTCCGGCTTCCGCCGCATCCTCGTCGTCAACGGCCACGGTGGCAACGTGCCAGCCACGACCGTCATTTCCGAGTGGCTGAACACGCACCCGGATGCATCCGTCAAATTCCATGACTGGTGGCGAGCACCCAAGACGCTGGCCAGGGTGCAGGAGATCGATCCTGCCGCTTCGCATGCCTCATGGATGGAAAACTTTCCATGGACACGCACGACGGACCAACGCCAGCCGGACGCCTCCAAACCGCAGATCGACTACGCTGCTTTGGCGCGCGTCGGCGCTGCCCGCAAACGCGAACTGCTGGGCGATGGCAATTATCATGGACTCTACCAGCGACCGGACGAAGACATGCTTGATATCTGGGATGTGGCCGTGAAGGAAACGCGCGCGCTTCTGGAAACCGACTGGCACTGACCACCACACGCATATCGTAAAAAGACGGGCAAACCCGCACAAGACGGGAGAACTGGGAACGCATGTTTGGTTTTATCCTGCAAAGACTGTGGCAGGCGCTCATCGTGGTCATAGCCATGTCGGCGCTCGTGTTCTGCGGCGTCTATGCCGTCGGCAATCCGATCGACGTGCTGATTTCTCCCGATGCGACGCAGGACATTCGCGCCGCCGTGATTGCGCAATATGGTCTGGACCAGCCGCTGTGGCAGCAATATTTCACCTTCGTCGGCCGCATCCTGCACGGCGATTTTGGGCGGTCTTTCGTCTACAATATGCCCGTCAGCGAATTAATCCTGACACGCCTTCCCGCGACGCTGGAACTGACGCTGGCGGCGGTGCTGTTTGCCAGCCTCGTCGGCATACCCATCGGCATGTATGCCGGATACCGCCCACATAGTCCGATATCGCGCGCCATCATGACGCTATCCATCCTTGGCTTTTCCGTGCCGACCTTCTGGTTCGGGCTGATGCTGATCATGGTCTTTGCGGTTCAATGCGGTTGCATGCCCGCCGGTGGACGCGGGGAAACGGTCAGCCTGTTCGGTGTCGATTTCAGTTTCCTGACCGGGGATGGGCTCGCCCATCTGATATTGCCTGCGCTAAATCTCGCGCTGTTCAAGTTCTCGCTGATGATCCGCCTCGCGCGGGCCGGAACCCGTGAACTGATGCTGAGCGATACCGTGAAATTTGCGCGTGCCGCCGGTCTTTCTGAATTCACGGTGCTGAGCCGTCATGTTCTGCGGCTGATCTCTATCCCGCTTGTGACCGTTTTCGGTCTGGAACTCGGCTCGACGCTGGCATTTGCGGTGGTGACCGAGACGATCTTTTCGTGGCCGGGGCTCGGCAAACTCATCATCGACAGCATCACCTCGCTCGATCGGCCCGTGATGGTCGCTTACCTGATGTTCGTCGCCCTTCTGTTCATCGTCATCAATCTCGTGGTCGATCTCGTTTATGCGCTGCTTGACCCGCGCTTGAGAAAGGGACGTGCCTGATGCGCGACACTCCGTTCTACCGGTTTCTGGAGGAATTTCGCGGCAACAAGGTCGCTCTTGGTGCTGCGGTCATGGTGTTCATCATCGTGCTGGTCGCCCTGATCGCACCGCTGGTCACGCCGCAAGACCCATACGACCTTGCGCATCTGGTGCTGCGCGATGCTCGCCGTCCGCCCGGCTATGTCGGCACCGGCGGTTACACCCACTGGCTCGGCACGGATTCGCAAGGCCGCGATCTGCTGTCTGCCATCATCTACGGCCTGCGCATTTCGCTGCAAATGGGCATTATTGCCGGTGGCGTTGCCTTCGTCATCGGGGCCGTCGTCGGCTGCGCTGCGGCATATATTGGCGGGCGTTTCGAAAGCCTCGTCATGCGCATCGTGGATTTGCAGCTTTCGTTTCCGGCCATTCTACTCGCTTTTGTTATCGCTGCCGTGCTGGGACAAGGTCGTTACCAGCTGATCCTCGCGCTGATCTTTGCGCAATACGCCTATTTCGCCCGCACCGCCCATGGGGCCGCAGCGGCTGAACGGCAGAAGGATTATGTCGAGGCCGCGCTGTCCATCCCATTGTCGCCTTGGCGCGTGGTGCTGAAACACATCCTGCCAAATTCTCTGCCGCCGCTCATTGTGGTCGCGACCGTTCAGGTGGCCAGCGCCATTTCACTAGAAGCGACATTATCCTTCCTCGGTGTAGGCTTGCCACCAACCGAACCATCGCTGGGCATGCTGATCGCCAACGGCTTCCAGTACCTGCTGTCGGGTCGCTACTGGATTTCGATCTATCCCGGCGTGGCGCTGATCCTCTTTATCGTCTCGCTCAACATCGTCGGTGACCAGATCCGCGACCAGCTCAACCCGAGGCTTCGCAGATGACCCCAACAACATCTGCAACATCTGCGACACCGCTTCTTGACGTCACCAATCTGAAGACCTGGTTCCCAAATGGACGAGGCGAAGTGAAGGCCGTCGATGGTATCTCCTTTTCCGTCGCGCCCGGCGAAGTTCTGGGTCTCGTCGGTGAATCCGGTTCCGGCAAATCGATCACCGGTTTCTCCATCATCGGCCTTATCGATGAACCCGGCCGTATCGTTGAGGGCTCCATCAAACTGGAAGGCCGGGAGCTGGTCGGCCTGCCTGCCCACGAATTGCGCGCTATTCGCGGTAAAGTCATATCCATGGTCTTTCAGGACCCGATGATGACGCTGAACCCGGTGCTGAGTATCGGGACGCAGATCAAGCTGGCGCTGGAAGCCCACGAAAACATCAGCAGTTCGGACGCACGTGAACGGGCGATCAAGGCTCTGGCTCAGGTTAGGATCAGCGATCCCGAACGGAAGGTCGATTTCTTCCCGCATCAGTTTTCCGGCGGCATGCGCCAGCGCGTGGCAATCGCCATTGCGCTTCTACACCGGCCCAAATTGATTATCTGCGATGAGCCGACGACCGCGCTCGACGTCTCGATCCAGGCAGAAATTCTGGCTGAGATGAAGGAACTGGTCGCTGACCTCGGCACCGCACTGATCTGGATCAGCCACGACCTCGCGGTCGTCTCCTCCATTGCCGACCGCGTGGCCGTGATGAGGTCCGGCAAGATCGTTGAAATTGGCCCGGCGCTGGGTGTGTTGACGAAGCCGCAGCACGAGTACACCAAGGCCCTGCTTGAAGCGCTGCCATCGCGCGCCAAACCGGGAGAGTTGCTGTTGCGCGGCAGTGGTATTGCAGATGCGGCACCGCCGCCGCGAAAAACAGCGACCGCCAATCTGCCTCCGCTTGGCAGCCCATATCTTGTTATCGATAACGCGGTAAAACGCTTCGAAAAGCCGGTCGGGTTTCTGCATGGGTTGGCCATCCGGTCAGGCGTGTCGCAGCCCGTAGCTGTCGTCAAAGCAGTTGATGGTGTCTCGATCACTGTCAATCGCGGCGAAGTGCTGGGTCTGGTCGGCGAATCCGGTTCTGGCAAATCGACGCTTGGGCGCATGGCAGCCGGTATCACCGTGCCGACATCGGGCGCGATCCGTCTCAACGGTCAGCCTGTCATGAGTGCCGGACGTAGCCCGTCCAAGATCACGACGCGGATTCAGACCATTTTTCAGGACCCGTTCGCATCTCTCAATGGCCGCATGCGCATTGGCGATATCGTCGCCGAAGGACCGCTCGCGCACCGTTTGGTCAGCCGCGCGGAGGCACCCGATTACGTCAGAAAATGGCTGGCTGCGGTGGGATTGGACCCGACATTTGCCAACCGTTTTCCGCACCAGTTCTCCGGTGGCCAGCGGCAGCGCATCGCCATTGCCCGTGCGCTCGCCATGCAGCCTGATGTGATTGTGTGCGATGAACCCGTCGCATCGCTGGATGTCTCGATACAGGCGCAGATCATCAACCTCTTGATCCGGTTACGGACAGAGCTTGATCTGTCGCTGCTGTTCATCAGCCATGATCTGTCCGTGGTTCGCCACCTCTGCGACCGTGTGGCCATCATGTATCAAGGCCGGATCGTTGAAGAGGGCGAAACGAGCGCAATCTACGCAAATCCGCAGCATGACTACACGAAGCGATTGCTCGCTGCCGTTCCGGTTTTGCCGCAAGCTGCCGAATAAAATACGAGGGAGAACGTTATATGGAACCGTGGGAATGGGATGAGGCCACATGGCGTGGCAGGGTCGAGAAGGTGCGGGCTGGCCGTTCTTTGAAGCCTAAGGTCTGGAAGAATGGTGCACGCTGTGCGGTTGCCCTCTCTTTCGATAGCGACCACGAGACCAATGAATTGCGTGACGGCGGTGAATCTATCGGTCGACTGTCGCAGGGGCAATATGGCAATCGCAAGGGCGTGCCGCGCATTTTAGAAACTTTGAAGCAAGCCGACGTGCCCGCCACATTTTTCGTGCCAGCCGTTGCCGCCCTTCTCTATCCCGATGAGCAGAAACGAGTGATCGCCGAAGGCCATGAGATCGGCCTACATGGCTGGATCCACGAGGTGAATACGAAAGTGCCGCCGGAAAAGGAGCGCGAACTGCATCTGCGCGCCGCCGATACGATCGAGAAGATCACCGGCGTGCGCGCCGTGGGCATGCGCACCCCTTCCTGGGATTTTTCCGCCGTCACGCTGGAGATCGAGCGCGAACTCGGGCTGCTCTATGATAGCTCGCTGATGGCCGACGATGATCCCTATGAGCTGGTCGAAGACGGTGAGCCGACCGGCATGGTCGAGCTGCCGGTGGAATGGATCAGAGACGATGCGGTCTATTTCAACATGAACCGCTTCACCGCCCATCGACCCTACACCCCGCCACCTGCCGTGCTCGACATTTTCAAGCGCGAATTTGATCGTGCCTATCAGGAGGGCGGCCTGTTTCTTTTGACCATGCATCCGCATGTGTCCGGTTACCGCTCGCGCATCTTCATCCTCGAAGAACTGATCCGGCATATCCAGAGCCATGACGACGTGTGGTTCGGCACACACGCAGACATCGCCCGCTACGCCAAGGAGAATGCTGATGTCTGACGTAACCCGCAAAGTGGCTCTCGTTACCGGCGGCGGTCGAGGCATTGGTCGCGCCTGTGCGCTGGATCTCGCAAAGCACGGGTTCGATACCGTTCTTGTCGATCTGATCGAGGACGATCTGGCGCGCACCGCCGCAGAAATCCGCGACCTGTCGCGCGAAGCACTTACCTTCGTTGCCGATGTGCGTGAACACAAGCGTGCCGCTAAGATCGTGGCGGATGTCGATGCAGCATGGGGGCGGATCGACGTTCTCTTCAACAATGCCGGTCGACCGATGCCGAAAGGGATCGAGGATATCTCCGAGGAAGAGTTCGACGCCACCATCGACATCAACCTCAAGGGCGCTTTCAACTATATCCAGCCGACAGTTCCCGTCATGCGCCGCAACGGCGGCGGGCGCATCATCAATATGTCCTCGATGAACGCACACACAGGCGGCGTCACCAGTGCGGTCAGCAAATTTTCCTACACCGCGGCCAAGGCAGGCATTCTGGGAATGACGAAGGCGCTGGCAAAAGAACTCGCGCCTGAGATCGTCGTCAACGCCGTCTGCCCCGGCGTCATCAAGACCGAGCGCTCGAACGCCATGATCGACGCACGCGAAGCGCAGCTCGCAGCTGGCATTGCGATGAAACGGGTCGGCACGCCAAAAGATGTTGCGAGCGTAGTCACGTTCCTCGCAACGTCCGAGCCTAATTTTCTGACGGGTCAGGATATTCAGATCGATGGAATGCAGTGGGTGCGGTGATTGTGCTGCAAGGCCAGTGCCGCTTTCCCCAATCTCAACTTCACAACGGAACGAATGCCTGAACGGACAGTTTTGTATAGACCCTCTCGCACAGGCCTCTGGAGCAAAACATGTCCGAACTTACCCTGCACGATCTGTCAAAGAAAATGGCGAAGCTGGACTTCGCAATGCTGAACACGCGCTCCCCCTCAGGCAACCTCACCTCTCGCCCTATGAGCAACAATGGCGACGTCGAGTACGACGGGGACAGCTACTTCTTCGCTTACGAGACCTCCCGTAAGATTGCCGACATTCGTGCCGACAGTGAAGTCAGCCTTACTTATACCGGTGCAATCGGTATGCTTGGTGGATCACCGCTTTTTGTCGCCGTCGAGGGGGTGGCATCGCTCATCACCGACAAGCCAACCTTCGCAGATCATTGGACCAAGGATCTCGATCACTACTTTCCGGACGGAATTGACACCCCCGGTGTCGTGATGATCCGTGTCCAGGCGAAGTCAATCCGTTATTGGGACGGGAAGGACGAAGGGCAAATTTCTCTGTAATTCGTCACCAGCATGTGACTGTAGGTCGATAGCCTCTGTACCTTGGCCTACAGTCTCACTGCCTCAAAGAAAACGCGTCACTGGTCTAGCCATCATGTTTTTCTAAATTTTTTGATCACGACTCGGAAACGAGATGGCCGGGCGAGACTTCCCTGAACAATGGTACCGAGACTTCGTAATCGACTGGCCGTATCGGACTAGTCAGCTCTTCCGCTGCGGCCCCACTTTTGGTCCTGCGTCGATTAGGATCTGGTACTGGCACCGCAGACATAAGGCGTTTCGTATAGGCATGTTGAGGGTTGCCGAAGACGGCGGCACGTGGCCCGATTTCGACAATTGCCCCGAGATACATGACTGCGACCCGATGGCTGACACGCTCCACGACGGCCATATCGTGGGAAATGAAAAGAAAAGCGAGATCGAGACTTTGCTGTAAATCCAGCATGAGGTTGATCACCTGGGCCTTGATCGAGACATCGAGCGCCGACACGCTTTCATCCGCTACGATCACCTTCGGCTTGAGCGCCAGTGCACGGGCAATGCAAACACGCTGGCGCTGACCGCCGGAGAATTCATGCGGGTAGCGTTTTGCCATGTCAGGTGTTAGCCCGACTTTCACCAGCATATCGGCAACCACGTCTTTTGCTTGTTTCTTGTCGCCCATCTTGTGTTCGAGGAAGGGTTCGGCGATGGCAGCACCCACCGTCATACGCGGATTGAGCGATGCGAACGGATCCTGAAAGATCATCTGCACGGTTTTGCGCATCTCACGCATTTCCCGTTTATCCAGCGTCAAAACCTCACGACCATCGACTAGCACCGAGCCGCTTCCCGGCTCTATCAACCGCATGATGGCACGTCCGGTCGTGGACTTACCGCAACCGGATTCGCCAACCAGCGACAGCGTTTCGCCTGCATGCAGGTCAAAAGAAACATTTTCCACTGCGTGAACACGCCCGCTTACCGCACCGAACAGACCGGAATGAATATCAAAGTGCTTGGTGAGATTCTTGACATCCAACACCGGCTGGCCTTTGGCGACCGTATCACTGACCTCCACAGGGACATCGGATTCGCCTGTGGCGACGTTGACGACGGGAAAACGGCGCGGTCGTTGATAATCCTGCATCGAGCCAAGCACCGGCACGGCTGAGAGCAATGCGCGTGTGTAAGGATGCTGGCCGCGATGGAAGATGTCAGCGGTCGCACCTGTTTCCACCTGCTCACCTTGATACATGACGACAGTCCGGTCCGCGATTTCAGCGACGACACCCATGTCGTGGGTGATGAAGAGAACCGAAGTCCCCTCCTCTTCCTGCAAGGTCTTGATGAGATCGAGGATTTGGCCCTGGATAGTAACGTCAAGCGCCGTCGTCGGCTCGTCGGCGATCAGCAACTTCGGCTTTGTGGCAAGCGCCATGGCGATCATCACGCGTTGGCGCATACCGCCGGAAAAACGGTGCGGATATTCATCGAAGCGGGAAGCGGCTGAGGGAATGCGGACCTTCTCAAGAATGCGGATGGTTTCCACCCTTGCTTCCCGCTTGCTCATCGGCGCGTGGCACAGCAACGCCTCGGAAATCTGGTCGCCAATGGTGAAGAGCGGGTTGAGGCTCGTCATCGGCTCTTGGAAGATCATCGCGACGTCATTGCCGCGCACCTTGCGCATCTCGTGTTCCGGCAATGCTAGCAGATTGCGACCACCCAGCATGACTTTGCCCTCGATGCGGCTGGTATCCGGCTGCAACAACCGCATGATCGACAGCGATGTGACCGACTTGCCTGAGCCGCTTTCGCCCACGATCGCGACCGTTTCACCGGGCGCAACCGTGAAGGAAATATCGCGAACGACCGGCTTCCAAACACCATCGACTATGAAGGACGTGCGCAGCTTTTCAACCGACAGAACCGGGTCGGAGGATAGCGGCACACTGGGCATGGTCTGGGCAAGATTGGTCATGGTCGTTCCCTTTTTTTCGGTCTTCCGCTGTATCAGATGCTCAATCGGGCCAGCGCAACGCGCCATCGAAACGATGACGCGATAAATCCTCGAATGGTGTCGCGATGATTTCATTAGAGGCACGAGCCTTGTCGAGTTCCTTCGCCAGTCGCGACGCCACGATGGTTTCCTGTCCGGGATGCAGATTGCAGGGGTCGAGATAGAAGTAGTGATGCTCGACCTCATGATCCCGCACGATGATCGGCTGCGGGCCTTGGCGCAGGGCCGCCGCAAGGTCCCAGGCGGTGATATGCGCTTCTTCCGGTGAGATGATAACGCGCATACGATCAAGCGGGTTGTTCGTTGGGTCGGGCTCGATCAGTGCGGTGACGCCGGGGCGGTTGGCAAGTGTCTTCGCCCACAGGTTCAGATAACCAGTTTCGCGCTCGCGGATGCCAACATGATCCCGCTTTTCCCACGCTTCCAAAGCCGCCATGACACCATAGATGCTTTCCTTGCCGACTTTCATGCCGCGGCCAACACCCATGTTTTGCAGGAAGGCATTGCGCACAAGGTCTTTCTTGCCGGCGACGACACCCGAGGTCGGGCCGCCAAGAAACTTGTGGCCGGAGTACAGGACAATATCGGCACCCTGTTCAAGAAACAGCTTCAGGTCATATTCCGATGCTGCATCGACAATGACCGGAACGCCCTTTGCATGAGCGATCTCAACAAATTCCTTGAGATTGAGGAGACCGTAATCCACGACATGATGAGAAACGACATAGACCGCGGCGGCTGTCCTATCGGTAATCGCATTTTCCATGTGATAGCGATGTGTCGAGGTTGCCTGCCCGATCGTCACCACCTTACCACCTGCGAGCCGAATGGACTGGTCCACCGGCGCGCCATAGCTCACTACGTGTCCCATTTGCACAAGAACCTCGTTCTTGGGCGTGAATGTTTCGGGCAGCCGTTCAATGGCGAGAAGGTCTGGACCGGTAATCGTTCCTGCGACTGCAAGGGTGATGCCCGACGAACAAGAGGCGGTGACGAACCCGGCTTCACCACCCGTCAAACGCGCAATGATCGTGCTCGCCTTGCGCTGCAAATCGTTGATTTCCACGAATTGCGGCAGGATCGCCGCTATTGCGGCAACCGCTTCCGGCAGCACGATGGAAGCCCCGAGGCTTGTCATCGTGCCGGATACGTTGATCACAGGGCGTAGGCCAAGCTTCGTGCGGATATCATCGGACATTGTCATTCTCCAGTCTGTAAGCAGGTGATCCCGCCTTTGATTTCGGTTGCCCTGCACGCACCTATGCCATAGTAATGCAATAGGTTCTTTAAGGCGCAGGAGCGTGATTTTGGATTTGAAGACATCATCGGAAGCTCTTTCCGAAGAGACCGCTGAAGCCGAAGGCAAAGTCCGCCGTTCGCGCGTCAGCGGCATCGACCGCGCCTTGCAGGTGATCGATTATCTCTACGAAACCGGTGCGCCCGCCGGAGCTTACGCCATTGCCAAGGCCGTAAAGGCTCCGCTTTCCACGGTCTATGTCATCATTGATGATCTCGTGGAAAAGAACATGCTGGCCCGCAATGCGGACGGCATGATTTGGCTTGGCGCACGGCTTTATCATTACGGTCTCGCTTACGCCCGCTCGCTGGACTTCATGAGTGTTGCCACCCACGAAATGCACGATCTTTGCCGCGAGGCGGGCGAGACCGTTCAGGTCTGTGGCCGTGATGCCGAACATATGCTGGTGCTGGCCATGGCGGATGGCCCCAGCCATTTTCAGGTGGCATCCCGTGTCGGCACCCGTGTTCCGCTCAACTGGACGGCGTCCGGTCGTCTTCTTGTCGGCCATATGCCGGAGGCCGAGCGTATTGAGTTGTTCAAACGTGGCGCGCGCATATCGCCGACCGGTCGTGCGACCATTGATGCGGCCACGCTGTCGGATGCGGCGCGCAAGGCTTTCGAAGAGCGGTTGTCGATCCAAGCGGGTGAGTCCGATTACTCCGTGGCCTGCATCGCCTCGCCAATTGTCGACAGCAGAGGCGACTGCGTGGCGACGATTTCCATCGTGCTTCCCGAACAGAAAGTCCTTGCCGACAAGTCCGGCTATGCCGACCGCGTTAAGGCGTCGGCAGCGCGGATCGAAAAGCTGATGGGCTGGCGCAACCACTGACCGTCTCCCTTGACGTTACCCGTGCAATGCCACGATGGCTTCGATCTCGACCGTGATGTTGCCCGGAAGCGAACCAAAACCGACCGCGGAGCGGGCATGCTGCCCCGCCTCGCCAAACACGGCATTGAAAAGATCGGAGCAGCCGTTGATGACCTGCGGATGATCCAGAAAATCAGGAGCGGCATTGACCATGCCGAGCAGTTTCACGACACGGCGCACGCGGGACAAATCGCCCAGCGCGTCGTGCATGACCGCCAGCAGGTTGACGCCAGTCAGCCGCGCATCGGCATAGGCCTTTTCCGCTGAAACGTCCGTTCCGACCTTGCCGGTGTGCATGAAACCATCGGCCTCGCGCGGGCCTTGGCCGGAAAGATACAGCATGTTGCCTTCGATGACATGCGTTACGAAGTTGGCAATGGGCGGCGCTGGCGGCGGCAGTTTGATGCCGAGCGCGGCAAGCCGGTCATAGGGCGTTTCAGCCTTTGCTTCTGACTTGATCGGGGACTGGGTCACGCAAACTCCTGTGTCATGCGAAATTCGTTGTTCATGTCTGGCAGCACTCAGCGATAGGAATAACCGTGGCTGTGGCGAACCAGTTTGCGCGCGCGCGGAATGTAACGGCTGGCAACAGTGGCCTCCGCGCCAATGACAGCATAACTCGGCTCGAACAGCTGCTTCAGTTGCGAGACGTCGCCATTGGAATCCGTCGCTTCGAGATCGGAATCGATAACATCGAAAATGGTGAAATCGGCGCGCGCGCCAACCGACAGGCGGTCTGCCATATCGAGCTTGATGACTTCGGCAGGTGCATGTGTGACGGCGTTGACAACCTTGTCGAAAGGCATGCCGACCGACAAAAGCTTCGACATGGTCGTCGCCAGATCCCAAACCGGGAAGTTCATGGAATGGCCGTGGAGATCGGTGGAGATGGAATGTGGCAGCAAGCCGCGCGCAATCGCCGCTTCCGCAACTTTGAACGAAAAGGACGCGCCGCCATGGCCGATATCCAGCCGCACGCCTTCCGATGCGCAGCGTTCAGCGAGGTTGAACAGGTCTTCGTCTTCCAAAATGGATGACCCCGCCTTGCCGTTGAAGCAGTGCGTGACGACATCGCCGGGGCCGAGGATTTCCAGCACTTCGTCATATAGCGCAGGCGGTTCACCGACATGCACCATCATCGGTATCTTCAGGATTTTGGCGATCTTCTTGCCGAGTTTGACCGGCGTCACGCCCCATGAGCCGGTGATAACGTGGCTCGCACGCACCTTCAGCCCAACGATGTGTTCGCTGTTTTCAGCATAACATTCGATGATACGATCAAGATCGATGTCTCTAATGTCACGCAGTTCCGCCACACGGTTGCAGGCGACAAGCCCAATGGAACCGAGATTGAGGAAGGCTTTGATGCGCTCCTTGGATGGCTCGATGATATATTCACGGAAGCCATGAAAATTGGCTTCACCGGCAGAACCTGCATCGACCAACGTGGTAACGCCGCGTTCCGCACCGCATTCCGAAGGACGGATCGATATGTCTGTGCCGCCGTGCCAGATGTGGACGTGCAAATCCACCCATCCGGGGGAAATCCATGCGCCCTTGCCGTCAATACGGGTGGCATCTGCGGGAGCAGCGATGGACTGACCGATGGCGGCAATCTTGCCGTCACCGCCGACCAGAATATCGGTCGTGCCAGTCTGTGCGCTATCGCCAAAAGCCATCGGCTTGACGTTGGTGAGGAGGAGCGGTTTTGCGGTTTCCCCTGTCATATTACAAATCCCTTCGCAGTCTTGGATCGAGCATGTCCCGCAAGCCATCGCCGACCATTTGCAGCGATAGAACGGAAAGAATGATGGCAAAGCCGGGGAAATAGGTCATCCAGTCGGCCTGCCCGATATATTGGCGACCGCTGGCGATCATGGTTCCCCAGGTTGGAATTTCAGGGCTTACACCGAGCCCGAGAAAGGAAAGACCAGCCTCGGCCAGCATGGCGCTGGCAAACAGGAACGTTGCCTGCACGAGGATCGGCGAGAGCAGATTGCGCAGCACATGCCGCGTCATGATGTGGAAGGTGGAGATGCCAAGCGCCTGCGCGGCTTCCACATAAGGTAGTTCACGGATCACCAACGTCGAGGCGCGGACGATGCGGGCAAGACGCGGTGAGTACACAATCGACAGTGCGATGATGACGGTGGTGAGTGATGGGCCCAGCGCGGCCACCAGCGCGATGGCAAGAAGAATATCCGGAAAGGCCATCATCGCATCGATCAGCCGGGCAATTGGCGTATCGAGTTTCTGGAAGAAACCAGCCAGAAGTCCGAGCGTCACACCGATAGCCGCCGACAGCACGACGACTGAGGCACCAATCAGCAATGACAACCGCGCGGAATAGATCGTGCGAGAGAAAACATCGCGACCGAACTCGTCTGTGCCAAACCAGAAGATTTCACTTGGAGGTTTCAGCCGGTTGACGATGGAAAGCTTCGATGGCGAGTAAGGCGCGATCCAGGGCGCAAGCGCCGCCAGCACAACGAAGACGACCAATATGATGAGGCCAAAGGCCACAGTCTTGCGCTTCAGGAACCGCCGCAGGAACTTGGAGCCTTCGCTGGCGGCGGGTTTCGGCGTGGTTGCTGAAATATCGACCATCCGTCGCGCCCCCCTAATAACGCACACGCGGATCGATTGCCAAGTACAGCATATCGATTGCGAAATTGATGAGGACGTAGAGCGCCGCAATGACCAGCAAAGCCCCCTGAATGACCGGATAGTCCCGTCGCAAAACAGCCGACACCACCAGACTGCCCACGCCCGGGAGACCAAACACCGTTTCGCTAACGACGGCGCCAGAAATCAGCACGGCAGCCGTCAGGCCGATGACGGTCAAGATAGGGATCAACGCGTTCTTCAACGCGTGTTTGAGAATGACGCGGCGCTCAATCAGGCCTTTGGCCCGAGCGGTGCGAATATAGTCGTCGCCGAGGACATCGAGCATGGAAGCGCGCGTGAAGCGCAGGATAAGCGCTGAAGAGACAATGCCGAGCGCAAAAGCGGGAAGTGTCAGATGATACATCCGTTCCATGAAGCTAGATCCCGGCCCGCCATAACCGGATACCGGAAACAGGTTCAGCCTTACCGCAAAAAATTGCATGAGAATGAGGCCGAGCCAGAAGCTTGGTATGCTGGCCGCCAGCATGGCAATGGTCGTTGCCGCCTGATCGATAAATGAGCCGCGGCGATAGGCTGCATAGATACCGATGGGCAGCGCTATGACGCTGGCGATCAGAAGCGAGAACAGCGTGAGAAAGAAGGTTGGCTCAGCCCGCGCCATCAGCGCAGAGGTGACGGGCATGTTGAGAAAGATCGACTGGCCGAGATCGCCCTTTAGCATCTGGCCGATATAGATCAGATATTGCACGATAAGGGACTGATCCAGCCCCAGCCGCATGCGCAAATCGGCAATGTCCTGCGCGGACGCATCTGGACCCAGCATGACAGCAGCGGGATCACCCGGCGTGACGCGCACAATGACGAAGACGATGGTCACGACGAGAAACATCACGACGATCATGCCGAACAGGCGCTGGAGAATATAACGGATCATAGATGTCTCTCTTCATGCTCCAAGACGGAACCAATTTCGAAACCGGAGCCGCGGCAAGGCGGTATCCGGCCGATCGAAAAAGCGTTACTTCTTGATTGATGCATTCCAGAAATACGGCCATGGAGCGGGGTCGACACCCTCGACCTTCTTGGCCTTGGCGGTCAGACCGTTGAAATCGCCGATCTTCATGTAAGGAATTTCCGCATACATGGCCTTTTGTACATCAGCCCACAGCGCAACGCGCTTTTCAGGGTCGGATTCGGCCGAGAAGGCTTCGACCGTCTGCTTGCGCAGCGGCGTATCCCACCAGCCGGGAGATGTTGGGGCGAGCGAACCGATCAATGCCGGTTCCGGCAAAAACGGGCTGTGGGTAATGTAGATATCCCAAAGCCCCTTGTCGGCGCGGCGCTGTGTCAGCGTTGCCCAGTCGACGACCTGCATATCCACCTTGAAACCGGCGAGCTTCAGATATTCGGCTGCGACCTGCGCCATCTTGTAATGGAATTCATACTGACGGCTGGTCAGAATACGGATCGGCTTTTCGCCGTCATAACCAGCTGCCTTGGCAGCTGCGGCAGCGCCTTCGGGGTCGGCAAGATTATAATTGCCCTCGACACCTGCATTGGTATTCCAGACAAAATTCTTCGGATAGATATCGCCATCCAGCGCATAGAAGTCGGTGCTGCCGAAGGCCGCAGCCATCATGTCTTCCATGCTGAGCGCTTGGCGAATGGCCTTACGAATGGCGACATCCTTGGCAATGCCTTCTGCTGTGTTGAACACGAAAACAGGATAGCCGAAGGGCTTGAGGACTACTGGCTCTGTGACGGAAGACGACTTGATCTTGTCAAAGGATTCGACCGGGAGACTGTCGATATAGTCATACTGTCCGGAAACTGCCGCTTCCACACGCGTATTCGCGTCCGGCACCGGCACGAAGCGGATCTCATCCAAATACTGATGGCGCGCACCACCATATCCGTTGCTTTCGCCGGACCGTGGGGTGTAACCATCGAAGCGCACGAGCTGAATATACTGGTCGGCTTTACGCTCTTTCAGCATATAGGGCCCGGTGCCGATGAATTCTTTCATCGGCTCATCCTGCTTTTCCGCGGGTAGAATGATTGCCGCAGAATTGTTGAAGGCGAGCAGTGAAACAAGCGGCGCATAGGGCTGCTTCAGCGAAATCGTCACCGTGGATGGATCTGTTGCTTCGATCTTGTCGATAAAGGAAGCCGCCTGCTTGCCGCGCGATGCAACCTTGATCCAGCGGTTCAGTGAGGCCACAACATCATCAGACGCCATGTCCGAGCCGTCATGAAACTTGATGCCGGAGCGCAGCTTGATGGCATAAGTCTTACCATCAGCGCTGATCTCCGGAAGGCTTTCAGCCAGCAGAGGCGTTGCCTTCCAGTCCTTGTCGAACGTGTAGAGCGTCTCAAACATATGCTGCGTCACGATCCCGACCAAATCCGCAGTCGAAGCCATCGGGTCCAGTGTAGGCGGCTCGCCAATCGTCGCTACATTGATCACGCCGCCCTTTTCCTGAGCGAACAGAAGCGAAGGTGTTGCGACAATAGCCGTGGCAATCAGAAATGCTAACTTGAGTTTCATGCAGAGCTCCCGGTTTTCACTTGTTCCATTATTATGTTATTTAGATTGTTATAACAGAATAACCGAAAGCGCCAATGTGTCAATCGGCTTGTCGCTCACGTCGAACGTCGCACGTGATCAAGCTCTGCACTCGATACGTCATCATTTTTGACTGGTGTTGGTTTGCTCTCGGAAGCGAGGATGGCGAACATATCTGCGACCGATTTCGGCTTTGGTGTACGACCGCTCCTGTCCTTAATCACAGCCAGGCTGATGTTCTGGTGGCCCAACATCACGCATTTATCGCTAAGAATGACGACGTCATGACTATGATTGGTCGTCATTCTAAATTTTGCGTGGGATAGCTACACGGATGTGCCGCCTATAGGCTTAACGCGTCGTGATCGGCAAGCGGGTTCGCGAACAACAGATAAACGCTTAGAAGCGGCGAGTATTCAGGATCTGTTCCGATTATATTCGGCAATCAAGTTTTTAGCGCGATTCAAGCTTGCAGGTTGTTCGGCGTGATAACGGCGACCTATTTCCATCATCATGACCGTTTCGGGCAGGAACGTCAGCTCCGAAAAAATGTCTTCCCAATCGATGTCGCCCCAACCGAGTGGCATATGGAGATCACCAATGCCGAGCGCTGTGTTCTCTTGAAGATGATACGGCTTATAGAAAGCCTGTGGGCGGCCGAAGCTATCGTGCACATGCAGATGTCCGGCAACCGGTGCCATGGCGCGCAACTCCTCGCGGAAATTCAGGCCGCGATAGGTGGATTCGATATAGGCATGGCTGAAATCGATCAGCGCCACGAGATTGGGGTGACCAACTGTTTTGACGGTCTCAGCGATCTGCGTTGGTGTCTGGCGATATTGGCCGAGTTCCGTGGTAAAGATGTTTTCGAACGCGATGCGCACGCCATAAGGCTTGCAGAACTCCGTCAGTTCAAACAGGGCTTCGCGTTCGCGGCTGTCGGCATCGGCGCGTTCCGCCAGTTGGTCGGCACGCAGGCATCCGCCGTGCTGGACGAGTATGCGAGCACCGATACGGTCGCAAACAACGGCGAGCGCTTTGGCGGCATCGATCTGGTATCGGCACGTTGCCGGGTCCATGAAATTGGACGAGACGAGACCGTGGACGGTGTAGCGGAAACCGAACTGCTTTGTGATGGCGACGAGCCTTTCGGCACGCTCCTCGATAATGCGCCCACCGGCGATGAGGTCGAGACTGGTGAGACCCAGTTCGACGGTATCGACGCCGATATCTGCGAGGACGCGCAATTCCTGCTCGAGGCTTGCCAACTCGCCGTCTGTGGAGCCAGCGTTAAAGCCGGTGCCGATGATGTTACCCATGGTCGTAGTCCCTCTCAGGCCGGTTGCGTTTGGAGTTGGATGTCGCGGTGCAGCCGCAGCGCAAGGTCAGGGCTGTCGGATGTGAGGTGGCCTATGCCACGCTCCAGCCAAGGTCGGATCAGCGCCTCGTCGTTGAGCGTCCAGACGCCGAGCCGGTGGAGCGGCAGCATTTGCGTGATCAGCGTCCACTCCGCAGCCATCAGCTCATGATGGATGGCGACGATATCGACGAGGCCTTCGACGCTTTTCAGAAAGGCCTCAAGACCGCCCTGCTGTTGCGCCCATTCGGCATTGACAGAAACCAGACGTGCGATGTTCGGGGCAACGCGGCGGCACTCCTCCAGCACCGAAACGTCAAACGATGTGAGGTGGCAGCGGTCTGCGAGACCGAAGCGCTCGATCTCTGCGACCACCTTTCCTGTAATACCAAGATAGGGCTGGTCAGCCTCATCGGATTTGATCTCGACATGGAGCCGCTTGCCATCGGCTTTCGCCAGAACGGCGAGAACTTCTGCGAGCGTCAGCACGGTGTCCGAGGAGCATTCCAAATGCGCTGTCGCGCGGTCTTGCGGCGTCAGCGCACGGACGGGTCCCGTCTTGTCTGTCGTGCGATCAAGCGTGGCATCGTGGATGACCACCAGTTCGCCAGCGTCGGTCAGGTGCACGTCGAACTCGACGGCATCGACATCCAGCGCCAGCACGTTGCGGAAACCGGTGAGCGAATTTTCAGGCCAGATGTCGCGCGCGCCGCGATGGCCGACAATTTTTGTCATTTGACTATCCTTGATTAACGCAGGGTCGGGTCGAGCTTGTCACGCAGCCAATCACCGACCAGCGAGATGGAGAGCGTCGTCATCATGATGACGAAGGCAGGGGCGAGCATGATCCAGGGCGCGCGGGTCAGATATTCACGACCGAATCCGACCATGTTGCCGAGGCTGGTTTCCGGTGGCTGTACGCCAAGGCCGAGGAAGGAAAGCCCGCTTTCCATCAGGATGATTTCGGGGAAGGTCAGCGTCATGGAGACGATCAGCGTTGCGGCGACATTGGGCAGGATGTGGCGCATGTAGACGCGCGCCGGCGTGGCACCCAGCTGCACGACAGCCGAGGCATAGCCCTGAGCACTTGCCGAGATGGCCAGACCACGAGCAATACGGGCGTAGCGCTCCCAGCCATAAAACCCCATCAGGCCGATGAGCAGTGGCATGGACGATCCGAAAAAGGCCAGCACCGCCAGGGACATAACCAGGAAGGGCAAAGCGGCCTGGAAATCGGCCAGCATGAGGACGAATTGCTCGACCGCGCCACGGAACTTGGCGGCCAGGAAACCGAGCGTCGTTCCGAAAACGGCTGAGATGATCGTTGCTCCGAAGGCGATGGTGAAGGACACCCGGATGGACTGGATGAGACGCGACAGCACATCGCGGCCAAGCTCATCGGTGCCGAGAAAATGCGCCGGGTTGCCCGGCAGCGACAGGCGGGCCCGCAAATCCATAGCGGTGATGCCATAGGGACGGATCATGTCTGCGAAGAGGGCAACCAGGATCATGGCCGCAAGCCAACAGATGCCGAAGGTGACGGAGAACGGAATTTTGCGCAGCTGCCGGATGAAACGGCTGAAGATGGAGGCTTCGGGTGCGGGCTGACGGGTTGTGTCTGCGATGGTCATCACTCAAATCCTCAATGGGCTGTCTGGCTGCGAAGGCGCGGGTCCAGCCAGCCGTAGAGCAGGTCCACGATCAGGTTCGACACGACCATGGTGGCAGCGATCAACAGCAGGATGCATTGCACGACGGCGAGGTCCCGGTTGGTGACCGACACCACCAACAGGCGACCGATTCCCGGCCAGGAGAAGATCGATTCCACGACGACGGCACCGGCAATCAGCGTGCCGACCATGAAGCCGACGATGGTGACGATCGGCACGGCGGCGTTGGGCAGCGCGTGCCGCCAGACCACATCCTGCCACTTCATGCCCTTGGCGGAGGCCGCGCGGATATAGGGCTGGCCCATGACCTCGATCATGGCGCTGCGCGAAAAACGGGCGAGGATGCCGATGCCGCCAATGCTCATGGTCAGCGTCGGCAGAACGCCGTGCTGCCAAGTATCGTGGCCGCCGGATGGCAACAATCCGAGCGTGATCGAGAAGATCAGCACCAGCAACAGGCCCATAACGAAGGAGGGAATGGTAAAGCCGAAGATTGCCGCCAGAATGACGCCTCGATCAACCGCGCTTTGGCGGTGAAGAGCTGCATAGACGCCTGCGGGTATACCGATCAGAACCTTGAGGAAAAGCGCGGGGATCGTCAGTTGCAAGGTGGCGGGAATGCGTTCGATGACGAGTTGCATGGCGGATGCCTTGTCGCGCATGGAGACGCCGAAATCGCCTGTCAGGATCGACTTCATATAGGCGAAATACTGCACCCAAAGCGGTTGATCGAGGCCCCAGGCCTTGCGGAAAGCATCGACTGCCTCTTGCGGCACATCGGGGCCGAGCATGATCTGGGCGGGATCTCCCGACATGCGCAGAACGATGAAGGCAAAGGTCATCACCGCGATGATGGTGACAAATGCGCGGAGAAAGCGGACGGATATGTAACGCAGCATGGGATGTTCCTTACGCCGCAACCGGCTGATCGGCACCGGCCACCAGATGGCAAGCAGCGGTGCGGCCACCAGACACCGGCCGCAGTGCCGGAACGCTTGTGCGGCAAAGATCGACGGCAACAGGACAGCGCGGATGGAAGGCGCAGCCGGGTGGGCGATTTGCAGGGTTCGGCGGCTCTCCCTGCAATATCGTGCGCCCCTGAAGGGGCTTGCCGGGCACCGGAACGCTGGAGACCAGCGCCTTGGTGTAGGGATGCAGCGGCGTGGCGAAGATGACGTCGGACGACGCCTCTTCAACGATGCGGCCCAGATACATGACGGCGACACGATCCGCGATGTTGCGCACGACCTTGAGGTCATGGCTGATGAAGACCATGGCGATGTGGTTTTTCTCTTGCAGGTCGCGCAGCATGTTGACCACCTGCGCCTGGATGGAAACGTCGAGCGCCGATACAGGCTCATCGCAGACCAGAAGCTTTGGCCGCGAAGCGAGAGCCCGGGCGATGACGACACGCTGACGCTGGCCGCCGGATAGCTCATGCGGATAACAACCCGCCTGATCCGGCCTCAAGCCCACCGCAGACATCAGTTCGGCCACGCGGGTTGCGCGATGTTCCTTAGGAACAAGATTGTGTATGGCGAGCGGTTCGCCGATCTGTTCGGCAATGGTCAGTCGCCGGTCAAGCGCCGCCAGCGGGTCCTGATAGACAAGCTGCATCTTGGCCCGCAGCGCCCGCCATTCCGCCGTGCCGAGCTTCGGCATCGGCTGGCCCTCGAAAAATGTCTCGCCCCATTGCGGCGGATCGATGCCGAGAAGCATGCGGCCTAGCGTCGATTTACCGGAGCCGGATTCGCCGACAATGCCAAGCGTTTCACCGGGCATGACTGTCAGGTCTATGCCATCGACGGCGCGGACCGGCGTGGCTTTTCCGAACATGCCCTGACGAACTTCATAGGTTCTGACGAAGTCTTTGACCTGAAGGAGAGGCGCGGTCACGATACGGCCTCCAGAACACGGGTTTCCGACGCCGACCTGGTGCCAACCGGGTGGTGGCAGGAGAGCAGGCGGTGATCATCCAGCGCGGTCAGGTCCGGCTGGCGGATGCGGCAATCCAACGCCACGTTGGAACAGCGCGGTGAGAATGAACAACCGTGTGGCAGATCGCGTGGATGCGGGACGGTGCCAGGAATAGGGATAAGCCTCGCGCGCGGGCCGTCCAGCCGCGGAATGGCATCGAACAGGCCGCGCGTGTAGGGATGTCTGGGATTTTCAAACAGTGTCGCAATCGGCCCCTGCTCCACGATGCGACCGGCGTACATGACGCAGGCGCGTTCGCAGACCTGGCTAACCGCACCCAGATCATGGCTAATGAAGATGGTCGCCATGCCGGTTTCAGCCCGAAGGGCGATCAAGAGATCGAGGATTTGCGCCTGGATGGTGGCATCGAGTGCCGTGGTCGGCTCGTCGGCTACCAGAAGGTCGGGCTCTCCGGCCAAGGCCATCGCGATCATCAGACGCTGACATTGTCCGCCGGAAAACTCATGCGGAAAAAGATCGAAGCGATTGCGGGCATCGGGAATGCCAACCATATCGAGAAGGCGCAGCGCCTCTTTTTTCGCGGCATCGCCCATCAGTCCGCGATGAATGGCAAGCGTCTCGGTAATCTGCCTGCCAACCTTGAGAACCGGGTTGAGCGAGCTTGAGGGGTCCTGAAAGATCATGGCGATCCGTTTGCCGCGCACACCTTCCAGCACAGAACGCGGTGCGCCGAGGATTTCTTTTCCGTCGATTTTGACTGAACCAGTGACCGTCGCCTTGCCCGGAAGAAGGCCCAACGCTGCCAGCCATGTGACAGACTTGCCGCAACCGGATTCGCCAACGAGACCGATCGCCTCACCGGGGGCAACATCGAGATCGATACCGTGCAGAACCTGAATACCATCGAAAGCGACTTTGAGGCCGCGCAGTTCCACGAGATTGGAAGCCATGGGAGCTCCTCTCCATTTTCATAAATAAAAGACGCCGGCCGTACAGAGACGGCCGGCGCAAAAGGGTAAAAGGATCAAGAATTCCAGTTGGCGGTGCGGAAATCCATGGCAAAGGCAGGTGCTGCCTTCCATTTCAGTGAGGACTTCATGCCGGTGAAGACGGCGTTCTGGTGCAGAACCTGATAGGCCGGGTCTTCGCGCTCGCAGATTTCCAGCATGCGGGTGATGGCCTTCTTGCGCAAAGCGCGGTCCGTGGAGGTTTCCATGACCACGGAGAGCGTGTTCATCTCTTCGTTAGTCCAGTCCTTCTTCTGCTGAGCTTCACCGTTAGGTCCGAACTGCACGACCAGAGGTGTGATCGGATCGTTGATCGAGTTGCCGGCAGACCAGTCGCGAACGCCCTTGACGCCTTCGGGATCGTGGATCTGCGCCCAGTTTTCCTTCATCTGTATCTCAACGTTCAGGCCAACCTGCTTCCACATCTCCACCATGATCTGCGCCGTCGCAGTCTGGTTGGTGTAGTAGTTGTTGAGCAGGCGGTAAGGGATCGGATCGCCCTTGTAACCCGCTTCCTTCAGCAGTTTCTGGGCCAGTTCCGGATTGAACTCGGGTGTCGTCCAACCATCCACAAACATGTTGGTGGCCTTGAAGGATTCAAATTGCAAACCGGCGGGAACGACGGTCTGACCCGCCCAGAGCGCGTCAACGATCGCCTGGCGATCGATCGAATGCGTCATGGCGCGGCGAACCAGTGGGCTTTTGAGGATCGGGTTCTGAGTGTTGAACGTTGAAATGCGGTGGTTCCAGATGGTGGAGTTCTGCACTTCGAGGCCTGGCGCGCCCTGAATGGCGGAAATCTGGTCAGGTGGAAGGTCGCAGGCAAAATCATATTCACCTGAGAGCAGACCGTTGACGCGAGAGGCGACTTCCGGGACTTCGACGAAGCGGATTTGCTGAAGCGGCGGACGACCACCCCAATATTCATCGAAAGCCGCAAGCGTCAGCGAAACGTCCGGTCTGTAGTCAGCGACCATATAGGGACCGGTCGTTACAGGCTTACGCGCCCAATCGATATAGGTCTTGGCTTCGTCCCAGGAGCGGCGGCTGGTGATCTGGCTGCCGAAGGAGTAGAGGCGGCCTTCAAGCGTCACATCAGGCGTCGCGTTGTGGAAACGAACGGTATATTTATTAACAACTTCGACACCAGCCAGGGCAGGCCACAGACGACGGCCGACACCGGGAACGATGGCGGGCAGTTCCTTGGCGGTCACAGGCTTGTTGTCGTCCTCGAAAACCGTCTTGCCGCCCTTCGGCTCGGTATTGCCGAACAGACGTTCCTTGGAGAAGGAAAAGGCCACGTCTTCTGCCGTCAGTTCATCGCCATTGTGGAACTTCACGCCCTGGCGCAGTTTCAGCTCCAGCGTCTTGTCGTCGATGCGCTTCCATTCTGTTGCCAGACCCGGCACCGGGCCTTGATCGCCCATCCAGTTGCGGTTGATCAGACCTTCCCAAAGGTTCGGGAAGAAAACGCGCTCACCGACGTTCGACTGCTCGTTCCAGATATCCAATGTGTTGTTGTTGGTTATCTTCTGAACAGCGATCGTGACCGAAGGACGAGCACCCTGGCTGAATGACATGCGCGGCAGGATGATGCTGCCAGCAGCAGCGGACATGAGCCCCAGCGCGTGGCGGCGATTGATGGAAAGCATGGATCACTCCTGTATGAACAAAGGACGATACGGACGCGCAGAGACAAGCGCGGTGCCGCAGGCACCACGTCAGGTTCCGTTCAATTCGACTGTCGATTTCGTGTTGAGCGACGGGTAAATCTAAACCTCTTTACCGGCCTCTCGACTTCGATTACCTCTAGGTTACAAATGTTACGCTGTTGTGACATTTGGGAGGAGAAGCATATGCCTTATCAGCAGAGCATGGTGCGCGCTTCGTGGCTGTACCACGTGGAGGGGCTGACTCAGGCTCAGATAGCCGAGCGCATGTTGTTGACACGCCGCAGGGTGAACGAGCTTCTGGCTGCCGCTCTGGATCAGGGGGTGGTGAGGATCAGCTTCAATTCTCCGCTGACGGAAAACGTGGAGCTGGAAGCCGAGCTAAGGCAGCGCTTCGGCCTGACGGATGTCGTCATCGTTCCAACACCGGCCGACGAAGGCCAGACGGCGACCGTCATCGGTCGCGCCGCTGCGATGTATCTTGAGCGATTGATACAAGCAAGCGAGCCAAACGCACTGGGCGTGGGCTGGGGCGCGACGCTACGGGAAACCGTGCACCACATGGCTCCGACAAACGTGCCCAATGTAAAGGTTCGATCTATGATGGGTGGCCTCACCCGTGGCTCTGAGATCAACACATTCGAAATCGTGCAGCGTTTTGCAAAGGTGATGAGCGCAGAATGCCACTATCTAGCGGCCCCGATCTATGCCGATAGCCCGCAGTCACGTGACACGATCGTGGCTCAACCTGTTTTCGACATCCTGCTGCAGGAGGCGACATCAGTAGATATATCAATCCTCAGTGTCGGCGACGTATCATCAGAATCACTCCAGGTCCGCTACGGCCTGCCGCCCGACACAGATATCGGAGACATTAGAGCAGCCGGCGCAGTGGGCGATCTTTTGGGCCGTTATCTGGACAAAAGCGGCATGGAGATCGATCATCCCCTCAACCGGCAGGTCATCTCGCCATCCATCGAGGAATATCGAAAAATTCCCACGCGCATCATTGCGTCCGGGGGGCATCACAAGCATGAAATCTTGAGAGGTTGCATCGTTGCAGGCCTTGCAACAACATTGATTACCGATGCAGATAATGCCGCGTATTTGCTTGACCGTCACGTCAGCGAATGACAGCTGGACCTAAATAAACGACGCGCCCCATCAATCCGTATCTCTTAGGTTATCGCCGTGACGGGATCAGGAACCTCGACCCGGAAAACGCAAGTCGCTTATCGGCCAGTTCGTCTTTTGTACGAACACCTGATAGAAGCATTGATTACTGAGAGTGACGGTCGGACATCATCTTCAGAATTTGGAAACATTGGACCGAAACTGGAGAATATTCATGGGTTGGAAAACACCAAAGTTTGAGTATGTGAATGGTTATAAGATCGTCGAAATCGACGGGCCTGCCTTCGAAGTTTACGATGGCGACCGTCTAATCGGAGACCAATTCCCCTACTCCGGCGAAGCTGCAGCTTATGCAAAATCTTTGCCTAAACGAGATCATCAACGCAACTAGGCAGGAAGCCTTTTAAAAAATGGGCGAACTCTGTCAGCGAATGCGAAGTAAAATTTGACACACTCACATCTTCCCTCAGCCTTGGAATTGCTTGGTTGGTCTGACTTTTTCGCCGATCAGATCAAGCCGACCGAAGCGGACCTCATACCAACGCGCGTTGCCTCGGTTCACCGGGCGCGCATCGAGGCGATCAGCGTCGCGGGGCCTGTGAAGCTGGAGCTTCCAGCCCATGCCAACGTGGCTGACTTCGCGGTGGGAGATTGGGTGCTTGTCGACCCCCTGTCCGACATGCTTGTCAGCCGGCTCGACAGGAAGACCGTGTTTCAGCGACGCCCGGAATTGGGTCGTGCCCAGCAGCTTGTCGCTGCCAACATCGACACACTTTTTATCGTAACATCGTGCAATGCCGATTTTAACATCGACCGTCTAGAACGTTACCTGATCATGGCCAACCAAGCAGGCAGCAAGCCGGTGATCGTGTTGACGAAAGCTGACACTGCCGACGACATCGGCTTATTTCAGGCGCAAGCAGAGGCTTTGCAGCGTGACCTGCCCGTCGTTGCCTTGAATGGGCGCTCTGCCGATGCAAGCACTCTCTTGAAGTCCTGGTGCGGCATAGGCCAGACAATCGCCCTGGTCGGTTCCTCCGGTGTTGGAAAGTCGACGCTGGTAAACACTTTGACGGGACTTGAATCCGATTCACAGCAGAAAACCGGGACCATTCGCGAACATGACGCGCAAGGGCGTCACACCACGACCGCGCGATCATTACATGCTATTCCTGGTGGCGGCTGGGTTATCGATACGCCAGGCATAAGAACCCTCCTCGTCAGCGATGTCACCGACGGGATCGACACGCTTTTTGCCGACATAACGGAAATGGCAGCCCTCTGCCGATTTCGTGATTGTACCCATGCACACGAACCGGGCTGCGTCGTTCAGGCGGCTGTGAAAAGCGGCACTTTGGCACCCAACCGCCTTGAACGCTGGCGAAGCCTTGTGTCCGAAAACCGTGACAGGACGCCCGTTATGAGCGGACCGCGTGGCAACAAGGTCGTTCGAAAAAAGAAATATTAAGGCTCCGCACCCAGTGGAACCTGAAAGCAGGAGCGGTTGCGTGTCCGCTTAGGTGATCGCGACTTCACCTTCGATCAGGAAATCGCTGCGTGCGCTCTTTCCAGCTGCACGCTACCAACCGAGAGAATTACCTCCCGCTCGTCACTCGGCCGCCACCTTCTCAGCCGCCGTCCGGCTTTCCCATTCCTGCGGCGTCAGCGTCTTGATATCGAACTGATCGCGGGTGCGGGTATAAGTGCGTCCACCCATGCGGCCGACGGCATCCATGAGCTGTTGGTCGATATGAAGGTTGGCCGCGTTGACAGCATCACTGCGAACGAAGACGCCAACGACTTCTCCGAGAATGATTCGCGGGCCGGACCGACCTGGAGGGTCGTAAAGCTGAACGGGCCAGCGTTGGGTGTTCCGTCCTTGCTGACCGTTGTGACCAGCGCAATAGGGCGTGGGATGACGGTGCCTATAAGGATTTTGTAGCGTTCCCGCTCACTGAGCTTGGCGAAATCAAAATGGGTGTGTTCGGTCATATCAGGCCTCGGCAGCGATGCAGTGGGTTTCAAGCTGGGTGTGGCGGGAAAGGTTTTCGAACCCGTCCCTCGTGACGACATACATGTCGCCGACATTACAGCCCGCCGACAACGGCTCAAGCCATTGCGTGTGCAGTACGAACACCATGCCCTCTTCCATCCGATCATAGTTGTGGGAGAAGATGTTGAAACTGTTTTGGCCGCCGGCCATGCCGACCGAGTGGCCGATGGGGTTATGCGGCCCATGCGTCGCCGGGTAAACATGCATCAAAGTGCGGCCCTGCGCCTCCCAGTCGATATTCTTGACATATTGGCGCGGGATCAGCCGCTCGCTGCCATCATCCATAGGAGCCCAATTCTAAGGCATGGTGCGGGCTTCGGGTGAAGTCAACATGCCGCGCTCGATCATAGGCTCGACCGTGCATGTTCAAAATGGCTGGAGGTCCGACGATCCGGAGGGAGAGACACGTTGGCTTTCCTCTCTCATCGAAACCGAAAACCTCGCCACTGTCTTTGTCGGCTATGCAAACCTTTCTGCCCCTGACATCGACCGAGTTCTGACCGATCACATCGCCTTTCCTGCGTTCAGGGGAATCCGTCAGATACTGAACTGGCATGATAACCCGCATCTGCGCGTTGCCTCCGCACCTGATATGATGGAGCAGCCGGAATGGAGACGCGGTTTTTCCTCCCTCGCGGGACATCATTTGTCATTCGATCTGCAAATTTACTGGCCGCAGATGGAAATGGCGCTCGAACTGGCGCAGGATTTTCCGCAGACGCAGATCGTTCTCAATCATTTCGGCATGCCGATCAATCGCTCGGCATCCGCGCTTCGCCACTGGTCCACGGCCATGGAACGCCTCGCATCAGCAGACAATGTCTTCGTCAAACTTTCGGGCTATGGTCTTGGCCATCCGAACTGGTTAAAAGCAGACACAATCCCCATCCTTCAAGACACAATCCGCACATTCGGCCCCGACCGCGTCGTGTTCGGCTCGAGCCTGCCGGTCGATCTGCTTTTTTCAAGAGCGGAAAGGCTCGTCGATACATTCGAAGCCGCAATCCTATTTCTGGCACCAGCCGACCGGGAAAAACTCAGGCACGCTAACGCCGAACGAATTTACCGGCGTTAGTACACTTTGTGAGATTACAGTCACACTAAAAAGTTCTCAATATCGCTTTCTTCTCGAGGCTCTCAGATCAAAGCATTTTGGAGAGCGAGCTGCTTCCGAACATCGGACGCCCAAGCGGAGGCCGATTGAGCCCGCAAGGCCGCTGCCGTGCCAGCCGCATGACCGGTCACGAAGGCTGTACCCATCACCCGCAGGGAGCCGTAGGCGGAGGCATCTGCGCCCGCAACTCGGCCGGCGAGAAAAAGATTGTCCGCGCCAGCAGCCTCAACGGACCCCATCGGTATATCGGCAAAACCCTCGCCGCCAAGATGAATGAAGCGCGCCCGTCCAGGCGCTTCGTGAACCTCCATCGGCCAAGCGGCACGACCGATGCCATCGTCGCGACGCTCCCCGTTTTTTAGCGCCGTACCCGTCAAATCTTCACGCGAGCGTGGCCGACGTGTTTCACGAATACCAATCTGCGGTCCCGTAGCTGCTATGAATGCACTTTCAAACCCCGACATCTGTCGCAGCAATTGCAGGTTCCTCCACGCTTCCAGCCGCGCTTGGCGCTCGGCCGCCCCTAAACTGGCACCGCTGAGACCGTCGGTCTCAAGATCGATCGTCATCCACCAATAATCGTTCGATGTTGGCAGCCGCAGCATCACACCGCCGTCCAGACGGTGGATCGGGGCATCGGAGCTGGCATTGTGCTGCGCAATCAGCTGTGCCATTCGCGCCCGGTCAAACGGCACGTCAGCCGCAACCCCGCCAATGCGAACCGGCATCGATGCAGGCTGGACATGATCGCCTGCCATGCTGTCGGTCGTCATCTCAAGTCCCGCCAGCGACGCCAATACGGCATCACCACTGGCATCGACAAATGCGTCGGCTGTGATCTCGTAGCTGCCAGCATGATCGGTCAACGTGATGGCGGAAATACCGTTCGGTTCGGTAGCGACAGCGGTGACACGACTGTGCAGCAGGACATCCAAACCAGAGACATCTGTCATCCGGTCGAAGGCGAATTTAACCGCCTCCGGGTCTAGCATGACGATCCAGTTCCCACTGCTCGATCTGATCGGGGTGATGTCCTGACTGATCCCATCAAGCGTGGCCAGCAGATCCGCACCGATCCCGCCCACTGCAAAAATAGGCTCAGGACCCTTCAGGAAGAACCCGCAATAGGCAAGCACCAGCGAATTGGCCGCAGCGCCCCCAAGGAAACCGTAGCGCTCTATCAGCGCGACTTTCGCACCCATCCGGACGGAAGCCACCGCCGCACTCATTCCAGCCGCCCCACCTCCGACGACCACGACGTCATATCGACCACCCCGCGCGTTAAACATCCGATGATCCCTCTTCGATCAGACCCATCGCTTTAGCGAGCGCAAAAAGCTGTGCTTTGGCCATTTCTTTACCCGTCTGGATTTTCAGGCCACGCCGCCTTGCCAGCATCAGTAACGGCGTAATGTCTGGACTGGTCACGACATCTGCCACCAGCCCGTGCGAGGGCATCATTGATAGAATGGAGTCCGGCACCGGCAGAGGATCGTCCGGATGCATGCCGGAAGATGAAGCGTTGACGACGAGATCGAAGCCGTGCTGGGGCATCGCTCCGCCAGAAACCGTGACGGCTGGGAACGCAGTGGCCAAGCGAGCGGCCAGATTGGCGGCACGATCTTCGTGGCGATCGGAAATAGCAAGATGCGAAACGCCGGCCGTTGCAAGCGCATAACCAATCGCGCTGCCCGCAGCCCCTGCCCCGACCATCAATATGGTTTTGCCTGCCGGTTCAAAACCATGTGTTTCGGAAGCCTTGAGAAAACCCTCCCCGTCGGTCATGTCCCCGGAAAGGCGACCATCGGCATGTCGTCTCACCACATTTGCGACGCCGAGGAACTGCGCCGTGGCGCTGAGTTCATCGACCAAGCCTGCGACTGCCCCCTTGTGCGGAATGGTAACGACGAAGCCGTCAAGATTCTGCCAGCCACGCACAGTTGATACGAAATCGGCCACACGATCGGGAAGGAGATCAATGGCGATCATGGCCCTATCCGCTCCCTCATCGGCAAAGTAGCGGTTGAAATTATCGGGTGATTTCACCTGGGATATAGGTGATCCGATGATCGCCACCAGACGTGTTTCGCTACCAATCACGACGCTCGCTCCCTGTTTCGCAACGACGATAGGAAGCGCCGGCTATTGACGCCAATACAAATTTAGGCTGATGACATAACTTCAACTTATAGGATGGAGGCGCTCGCACGGATGAATAATCCCAAGCTCAAAGAGCGGCAGATAGAGATTTTTCGCACGATCATGGCCACGAATTCGCTGACGGCGGCGGCCCGTCACCTTGGCGTGTCGCAGCCAAGCCTGTCTACCGCCATCAAACGGCTGGAAGATCAGCTTGGAATTGCATTGTTTGCACGCATTTCCGGCAGGCTTGTGCCGACGCAGGAAGCAGAGCTTATTCTTGCCGAAGTCGAGCGCGTCCATCAACAATCCGAGATGTTGTCAGAGGCCATCTATTCGATTGCCCGTGGGGATACCTCGACTTTTCGCTTCGGGTCGACGCCGAGCCTTGGCATGCGGCTGATCCCGAAAGCGCTGAAACGTCTGCAACAGGAGGGAGCGGCTGGCACCTATTATAGCGACTCTCTATCGCAGCGGGACGTCCGCGATTACCTGCTGTTCGGTCAGGGTGCCTGCGTCGCGACGATAGCGGAAGTCAACGATCCCGTTATCGAAACGGCACGAATAGCCAGTGCTGGCCTCGTCTGCGTGGTACCAAATGACCATGCTCTGGCTGGCCGCAAATCAGTAACGCCGCTGGCACTTGCAAACGAATCGCTCATCTCTTTCGGCACTACCACGACGCATGGTCTTCTGATCGATGAAACCTATCGACGCTGGGGCGTGTCCCGGACAACGGCGGTCTATGTACACTTTGTCGAGGCTGCCCTGTCTTTCGTGACCGAGCGCATCGGCATCACAATTCTCGACGCCTTCTCGGCGATAGATTGCGAAGTAAATGGGCTCGTGGCAATACCTGTCGAAAACAGTGTCACTGTTTCCGGTTACGTCCATATCTGCCATCTTCGTCCGCGACAAAGGGGCGTCGACAGCCTGATCAACGCATTGCGGGACATCGCTGCAGTGACGATCAACACGCAAGCAGGACCGAAAATCGATGCATAGACGCGCAAACGACCTATTCCCCGGTTTCAAAGAGACACGTATCGAGACTCCAGACGTTGATTTTGCTGTCCTGACTGCTGGAACTGGCCCCGCAATCCTCTTGCTACACGGCTATCCCGAGACCCGCACAGCGTGGCATCGGATCGCGCCCGCGCTGGCTGACGCGTATACCGTGGTCATTCCAGACCTGCCGGGCTATGGCGACAGCCGCACGACTGGCAACGCGCAAGGCATGGGCTCCAAACGCCACATGGCAAAAAACCTGCATGAGATGATGTTCGCGCTGGGACATCGCCGCTTCGTCGTCATCGGTCACGATCGCGGTGGCCGGGTTGCCTATCGGATGGCGTTGGACTTCACCAATGCCGTCACGGCATTCGTTTCTGTCACCGTCGTTCCGACGCCGGAAATGTGGGAAGGTGCCAGCAAGGCTTTCGGCATGGGTGCCTGGCACTGGTTCATGATGGCCCAACCGGCACCGCTGCCGGAAACGCTGATGGCGGCAGATCCGCGTTTCCTCATCGACCTGACGCTTGGGAAAATGGCAGAGAATATTGAATTGATCGATCCGCTGGCGCTGGAAGACTACAGGCTCGCCTTCGACAATCCCGACGTTCGCCACGCCATGTGCGAGGACTACCGTGCTGGTGCAACGGTTGACGAAGCTGACGATCTTGCCGACCGCACTTCGGGCCGGAAAATCCAGGTGCCGGTTCTGGTGTTGTGGGAAAAAGACCGGCTCTATGGCGGAGGCCGCAAGCCACTCGACATATGGGCTGATTGGGCAACCGAGATCGAAGGAAAGGGCATTGGTGGCGGCCATCTGCTGCCCGAGACCGCGGCTGTCGAAGTGCTCGAAGAACTGCGGCCATTTCTTAGGAAGACCGCTAATGCCCCATGATGAAGATGATAAAGAGCTGGTCTCCCAAGGCTCTGGCGATGGGTTGCTGAGCCTGCGGCAAATGGAAGTTTTCTACGCGGTAATGCAGGCGCGCTCCATCACGGGTGCGTCCAAGGTTCTCAACGTTTCCCAGCCAGCGCTCAGCCGCACGATCCGTCGCATCGAGGACCTGCTTGGTATTCCGCTCTTCACGCGCGACCGCAACGGTCTTGTACCGACCTCTGAAGCACTGGAGATATATGCCGAGATCGATCCGCTGATCCGGCAATTGACCGGTGTCGGAACGCAGATCGGCCGCATAGCCCGTGGCGAAACGGCGGTATTCCGCGTCGGCTCGACAGCAAGCGTGGCGCGTGCTCTAGTACCGCAGGCTTTGCGCACCTTATCCGTCGAAGTGCCAGGGATCGAGTTGTTCTTCGACGTGTTGCCAGTCGACCAAATCGAGGAATATCTGATTACCGGACGTGGTGAAGCGGTGGTGACGATTGCCTCGCCCGACCATCCGTTGATTGCCGTCGAACATGTCGGGCGGGTCGATCTGGTGGCCGTTATTCACAAGAGCCACGACCTTGCCAGTAAATCCATCATTCGTGCGGCTAATCTCGCTGATATGGATTTCATTGCCTTTGCCGCAGGTGGCGCTCACCAAACCGTCGTTGATCACTTTCTCAGCCGGGAAAAATTGAAGGTCAACACGCGGGCTGTCGCACGGTTTTCTGATACCGCATTGGCGCTGGCGAACGAGGCGATGGGCATCGTGCTTGTTGACTACGTCACGACGCTCGGCCCAGTCGGCAGCAACCTCGTTGTTCGGCCCATCGAGAACGCGCCGCAATTCTCGATATCTGTTCTGTGGAACCGTCGCCGCTCGCATTCCGCCAATTTGCGCAAACTCGTTGAGATTCTTACGCGACGATTGGCCGATCTGCCACCACTCGACCGATTGCAAAACTCCATCGACATGCCTTAAAGGCATGGGAGACATAATCATTGTTCGTTGTCTTCCTTTTCAGTCGGTGGCAATGAAAGCATAAGACGCGTCAGACACGTCATCCTTGGGAGGAGAATTGGAATGAATGTATTTTTGAACCGCCGTCAGGCGCTTATCGGCATGGGCGCACTCGGCAGCGCAGCAGCCTTCGGCTTGCCCGCACGGGCCGCCACACGTAATCTCGCGGTCCTTCATCTTGCCAGCCATGCTCCAAGCTTCATCGCTTTTGAGCGCGGCTACTACAAGGAGGCCGGACTTGATATCGAGCTGAAATTCTTCGAGGCCGCTCAGCCGATGGCCGTAGCGATCGCTTCCGGGGATGCGGATTTCGGCGTGACCTCCATGAGCGGTGGTCTCATCAGCCTCGCCCAAAAAGATGCCATCAAAGTTATCGGCGGCGCACTGACCGAGGAGAAGGGCGTCACGGGCGCAATCATCCTCGCATCGAACAAGGCCTATGACGCTGGCCTCACAGACCCCTCCAAGCTCTCCGGCAAAAGCTTCGGCATCACCACGGCAGGCTCCTCCTTCCATTTCATGGCCCACAAGATTGCCGTCGCCAACAACATCAAGCTGTCCGACATGCAGTTGCGTCCGTTGCAAAAGCTGGGTGCCATCGTTGGTGCACTGACGACAGGTCAGATCGATGCCTGGGCGATCCAGCCGAATGTGGCCAAGAAAATGATCCGCGAGGGCGCTGCCAAACAGATCGGTCTGGTCTCCGACTACGCACCGGATTATCAGGTCACGACAGCCTTTACCTCAACCAAGAATGCAGCCAGTGAACGCGAGATGACAACAGCATTCGTCAAAGCCTATTCGCGGGCAATTGCGGATTACAATGCTGCGTTCGTGGACAACAAGGCTGACGACGCCGAGCGCGATGCTCTGGCGAAAATCGTCCATAAGTACGTCGAAAGCGACAGTCCGTTCGAAGACGCCAAGCAGAACCTGGTCGATGGTGCGATGCGCATCAATACCGATCTGGCGCTGTCGCTTGGCAGCTGCGTTGAACAGCTAGACTGGTTCAAGGCCGAAGGCATGGTCAAGGACGCAATTACCCACGAACAGCTCTTCGACGCGTCCTACGTCAAGACGATTTGATCAGCCTGCTATTTTCGCGAAGGCCTCACGGCCTTCGCATGGAGGACCCATGGACCTGAAGCTGAAGAACATCAGCCATTCCTACGGAGCCGTAGAGGTTCTGAAAGATATATCGCTCGATATCCCGCAGGGGCAGATCATCTGTCTGATCGGACCGTCCGGTTGCGGCAAATCAACCTTGCTCCGCTTTCTCGGCGGCCTGGAGCGCCCAAGTTCAGGCGAGGTTTTGCAGATCGGAAACCCGCCGCCGGGCTCCCTCAATCCCCTTACCTATGTCTTTCAGCATTTTGCACTTCTGCCGTGGCGTACGGTTGAAGGCAACATCCGGCTTGTGCTTGAAGACCATGGTATCAGTCGGCGAGAGATGGACGAGATCGTCACGGATGTTCTCGACCGAACCCGCCTGTCGGACTTCCGAAAGGCCCTTCCGAAACAGCTTTCGGGTGGCATGCGCCAACGCGTCGCAATCAGTCGAGCGCTCGCAGTTCGTCCCGCCGTGATGCTGATGGACGAGCCGCTTTCGGCACTCGACAGCCAGACACGCGAGCTTTTAATGGATGACCTGATTTCGCTGTGGACAAGGCAGCCGTTTACATCCGTCTATGTCACTCACAACCTCAACGAAGCGGTCCGGCTGGGCCACCGTGTCGTGGTGCTGTCCCGCCGCCCGGGCCAGATCCGGGAAATCGTCGATATCGACATCCCTCTATCCGACCGTCATCTCGGTGATCCCGTGCTGGAAGAAAAACAGAAACAGCTTTGGGACCTGATGCGCGATGAGGCCATGGCCGCCGACAAGGAGTTGGTCAATGTCTGACGTAACCATGCATGCCAATGCTGCCGAAACGGCCAGCAACAAAAGCACTGACAGCAAGACCGTGCCGGTGCGTCCGGTGACCTTTCGCGGCGGTGGCTTTGCACCTATCCCGGTGCGCGGCATGGGCATCGCCGTCTTTATCATTTTGATCGCACTTGCCGAAATTGGCACACGTAGCGGCTTCATTTCCAACCTCACTTTGCCACGGCCTTCCGCCGTGCTCGATACTTTCGTACAACTCTGGCAGACCGGTCTTTTGTGGAAACACCTGCTGCCCTCGTTACAGCGTTTGTTCGTCGGCGCTTTCTTGGGCATTGCGGTCGGCATATCGGTGGGTGTGATGATCGGCCTGTTCAGCTACGTTCGCGCAGGCCTGGTGCCATTGGTCGCGGCGCTGTTTCCAATCCCGAAGATCGCGCTTCTGCCACTCTTCGTTATTTGGTTCGGCATCGATGAAACATCGAAATACGCGTTGATCGCCTTCGGAACCTTCACGCCGACGGTGGTGGCAACCTATGGCGCAGTCGACAATGTTGATCGCACGCTCATCAGAATGGGCCAGAGTTTCGGGCTGAGCTGGTGGTCGATCATCCGCAAGATCGTCCTGCCCGGTGCTTTCCCGGCCATCCTTTCCGGTCTGCGCGTATCGATTTCGATCGCCATCATCCTTCTGGTTGCGGCGGAAATGCTGGGGGCACAATATGGTGTGGGTTCTTACATCCTTGAGGCAGGCTCGCTCTACGATCTCGAAAAGCTTTTCGCTGGGGTCGCGATCCTCTCAGTCATGGGTCTGATTGTGAATTTTGCGATCGGACAGGTCGAGAAGCGCTTCCTGAGCTGGCGCGGCTGAAAGCAGAACTTAAGAACGGAGATTTCCATATGCTGGCATTGCAAAAGGTCCGGCCCGGCAGCGGCGTGCAGTTCAACACGATTGCGCAGCCCGACAACGTAGCCGCTGGCGAGGTATTGATCCGTGTGCATTCCGCTGGCATTTGCGGTACCGACCTGCATATCGCGCAGTGGACGCCGGGCTACGAGTCGATGGAAAGCGTCATGCCCATCACACTCGGCCATGAGTTTTCCGGCATGATAGAACAAGCTGGCACCGACGTTCCTGCTGACGCAATCGGAACCCGTGTGACCGCCAGGCCCTCCACCACATGCGGAAGCTGCAACGCTTGTCTGGCGGGAGACGAAGACAATTGCACGCGACGCAAAGGGGTCGGCATTGGCCGAAGCGGTGCCTTCACCTCCTATGTCTGCGTTCCCTACAAGAACTGTCACGCCCTACCCGACAGTCTCGACATGGATGTCGCTGCTTTGACCGAACCGATGACGGTCTGCGCAGAGGCTGTCGCGACAGCCGAGATTCAGGCAGGCCAGAACATTCTGGTCATCGGCCCGGGCTTTATAGGCCAAGGTATCGCAATTCTGGCGCGCTCCAGAGGTGCAAATGTCGTTGTCATGGGACGCGATGATGGGCCGCGCCTCAAGCGCCTTGCCGCTGTTGGCTTCGACCATCTGATCGATACTGCCGTCGTCGATATGAAAACTGCGCTCTCCAAATTCGAGCCTTTCGATGCAATCATCGAAGCGGCGGGCGTGCCAACGCTGGTTGCGGCTACGCTGCCATTTCTGAAGAAGCGCGGTATTTTCACCATCGTCGGCATCCACCCCAAACCCGCAGAGATCGATCTGACCTCACTGGTCCGCATGCACCAGCAGATACGCGGATCTTATCGAGCGCCGGCTACCGAATGGGACGCAGTGATCGCCTTTCTCGATGGTCATCAGGATTTGATGCGACACCTGATTTCGCACACCCTGCCGTTGACGGACGCTCTCGCCGGCTTTGATGCTGCGCATGACCATGTCGCCTCTAAAGTCATCTTACGCATGGGAGATGTCTGATGGCTGCTGCCATTCTAGCACTCTGGAACGATTATCCGTCCAAGCTGGCTGAGGAATACGAAGCCTGGCACACGTTCGAGCATGTGCCAGAGCGCCTGACCGTGCCCGGCATGCGCGCCGCGTGCCGTTACGTGTCTTCAGCCAACAGTGAAAGCTATTTCACCCTCTACGAGCTTGAAGACCTCAGCGTGATCCAGCACCACGCCTATCTTGACCTCGTGCGCAACCCGACCCCTTGGTCGCTGAAGATGCGTCAGCATTTCTCGAGCGTCCTTAGAATTCCTGGCGAGATCGCGACCTTTGGCGGAAACGGAATAGGCGGGGCCGCAATCGTTCAGGCTTATTCGGTAGAACGCAACAAAGCCCGGGATTCGGTGCAGCAGCTGGAAACGACAATACAACAGCTCATCACCGAAGCCCGCATTGTTCGCTTCCGAATAGCCGTTGCCGAGCCCAACCAGAGCTATGAAGTTTTCACGCAGGAAGAAACGACCGATCTGGACACGGTTAATGTCGTGGTCATCATCGAGGGTGGTTCGGTCGAGGCACTGTCTGAGGTTCAGACGATCATCACCCGACGTATCGAGGCCATGCTCACGCCCCGCAAATGTCTACGCAACGACCTGTTCAGTCTGCTCATAAGCTACCGCGAAGATGAGTTTCCTGCTAACCGCGCACAAATCACAACGGGTAGATTTGCGAATAATTCGGCGCGGTTGTCGGAACTATAGCGTCTCGCACGTCATAATGAAGCAACATTGAAACCAGGACGGCGAGATCGTGATCGCCACTCCATTTCGAGGCGATCAAATGACACGCGAGATCTCGTCAGTACCCGAGGCAGAAGGCAAGATTTCCGAGGATCACACAGCGCGCAACAGGCTTGTCATCACCCTGTTGCTGGTGTCGGCTTTCGTCGTCATTCTCAACGAAACCATCATGGGCGTGGCATTGCCGCATCTCATGGCCGATCTCAAAATTACCGCCAGTGCCGCGCAATGGCTGACGACGGCATTCATGCTGACCATGGCCGTCGTGATCCCGGTCACCGGTTTTCTGCTGCAGCGTTTGAACACACGGCCTGTTTTCATCCTTGCGATGTCGTTGTTCAGCGCAGGTACACTGATCTGCGGTCTGGCACCCGGATTTCCAGTGCTGGTCGCCGGTCGCATTGTGCAGGCCTCCGGCACGGCCATCATGATGCCGCTTCTGATGACGACCGTCATGAATCTTGTCCCGCCGGAAACGCGTGGCAAGACGATGGGGAATATCTCGATCGTCATCTCGGTTGCCCCGGCAATCGGGCCGACATTATCTGGACTGATACTCTCCTTCCTTGACTGGCGTTGGATGTTCTTTCTCGTGCTGCCCATTGCGCTGGCGGCGCTGGCGCTTGGAGCAAAACGAATTGAGAACGTCACCGTACCCACAAATGCACCCATCGATGTCCTCTCTGTTGTCCTTTCAGCCATCGGCTTCGGTAGTTTCGTTTATGGACTGAATGCTCTGGGAGAGGCCGCTGTTAACCCATCCGCAGTCTCCCCTTGGGTGCCTCTTCTACTCGGAGCCGCCGTCATCGCGTTCTTTGTCTTGCGCCAGCTGTCACTACAGAAACGAGACCGCGCACTGCTCGATCTGAGGACATTGACCTCTAAACCCTTTACGATCGCGGCTGTCCTCATGGCTATCATGATGATGTCGATGTTGGGCGTGTTTATCCTCTTGCCAATCTATCTGCAGACCGTATTGGGGCTGACGACGCTACAGACTGGACTGCTTCTCCTGCCGGGTGGATTGATCATGGGCCTGTGCGCACCGGTCGTCGGTCGGGTGTTCGACAAAGTCGGTCCCGCACCACTGGTCATCCCGGGCGCGCTCCTGTTCAGCCTGTCGATGTGGAGCCTGGTGTTTATCGAGACAAACACATCCGTCTGGATGCTGCTCGCCGCCCACGTCGTTCTTAGTATCGGGCTGGCGCTGATGTTCACGCCACTTTTCACCGTCAGCCTTGGGTCGTTGCCGCAGCACCTTTATGCCCATGGCAGTGCCATGATTGGCACCACCCAACAGGTTGCAGGAGCGGCCGGCACGGCTTTGTTCGTGGCGATTTTGACGTCGAGGGCTTCATCTCTCACCTCTGCGGGTGGCGATGCTCTTGCTGCCACGACAGGAGGGGCCAAAGCTGCCTTTCTCTGTGGTGCGCTGATCTCGCTTGCTGCAATTCTTGCAGCCTGCCTCCTCAGAAAGCCGAAACTTCAGCGGAGCGAAGTGGCGGGACATTAGGACTTCACGCCCTTCAAAGCTGACCTACAGCCAGCCAAGCGCAATACCGGCCCTGATGGCTTCAGAGCGGCGTTTGCAATCGATTTTTCTGTACAAGTTTCCCAAGTGGAACTTGACCGTCACTTCGGAGATATTGAGCGCTTGGGCGATGCGTTTGTTCGACATGCCACCAGCCAGGAATTGTAGCATCTGAACCTCTCGCTGAGACAACCCACCGTGCAAAGCACGCGCCTGCGGCGAGTTGATCGAGGATGCGAAGATCGCCAGCGCCGCACGCACATCGGATGAGGTCTCGATGAAAGCGCAGATGCGGCGATTTTCCAGGATGGGAGACAGGAATATCCGCTCTTCGGATAGTACGCCGTGACAGCCGAGACGCTTGGCCGATTCCAGCGCCAGAAGAATATGTGAGCGAGCCGCTGCATTATCGCGGCGTTGATGGGCCGTATAGCTTTGCCATATGTGCAGCGCGACCCTTTCGCGATTGGTGACTTTCGGATTGGCTATCAGGGCATCAAGCTGGCGGGAAAGATACGGGCGCGGCGTCCAGAGGTGAACCGCGTCCCGCAGCCATGCCATGACATAGGCAATCTCGTCCCGGCGCGTAAGGCGCGAAAGCTCATCCTGCGCGCTCTCCACCCAGTTTTTGCCCATCGGCATGCGGATCGACGTGAGCGTCGCCGCAGCCTCAGCCCAACGGTTGGTGTTTTGATAGGCAATGGCCGTGCGGATTTCCATCATCGCATGGAATTGCAGCCCTTCTGACAGATGAATCCAGAGGCCATCCAGAAACCCCGGCCTTATCGTCGTTGGGAAATGGTCGATCACGACCTGCGTGGCATAATGCAAGCCGAATTGCATGAGGCTCGGCCAGACCTCGGAAGCGGCGAATTGTTCGAAATCATTCTGAACGAATTGCAGAAGATCGTGAGATCGGCCTGCTTCGTAGGTAATGCATGCATCCGCAAGCCGCAACATCCGGAACTCCGTTTCGGACTCGTGGTTGACTTGTTCCAGCCGGTTGCGGGCGTCCTGTGCTGCACGCCTTGCCATCAGCACATCGCCGCTCATCAGACGCAAAACGATCTGGTGCAGGTGGATGAAGAACTCGAGAAGCGGCTGACCACCCATTTTTCGGAGATAGATGAGAGCGCGGGCAGCGGCGGCCTCCGCCTCACGGAAATTGCGGCGACGAATTTCGAACTCGAGAAGCGCGTTGTAATAGCTCGCCCATTTGCCATGGTCCCCCATCGGATAGTCAGCCATGAATTCCCCAAGCCGGTTGATCACGGTATCATTGGGGGTCAAATCCTCGCTGATCATCAAATTGAGCCGGAAGGTGCGGGCGGCGAAGGAAAATCTTGATCCGAGCGACAGCACTTTAAGCGGATCGAGATAATCCGAACCGAGATGTTTACTGACGAGATGGCGAACGCGTTGAAGTTCGCCCTGCTTGAGAAGAGATCGGCAGACGGCAAACAGCACCGTCTCATTCGTGGCAATCATCTCATGCGAAAAGCGCGTGATAATGTCCTGAAACGCGTTGACACTGGTGCGATAGATCAGCTCCCGTCCCTGGGCCCGCTCAAGTATCTGCGCTGCATGGGTCTCGTATCCGTGATCGAGCAAGAGAGCCATGGCGCGAAGTGACTGCCCTGATGCTTCCAGTGCCGATGCCAGTTCGACCACGGCGCTGCCGGTTTTAAAGGCGGTGAGGCGTTCCTGAACGGCAATGGATAGAAGCCGCAGAAGTTCGGTATGATTTTGCGGCTCACGCGTTAGGAAGGGCGGCAACTGACTGGCCCAAGGTTCATTGGCGGCGGCGACCGGCGCTTCGAGCCATATGGCAAGCATCATGGTCTGCGATGGCGAAAGGTGACCGAGGAAAGCCTCTCGCAGATAGTCGACACGCGTCGGCTCATCCACGCCCTCATCAATACACAGAAAAGCTGGCCAACCCGCATATCCCTGACGCATTCGAGTGGCTGTTGAAGCTGTCAGAGCAGACAGCTCCAAATCGCTCAACGTCAGATCGTCCGCATTGATCGTATCGTACCCCAAATGCAGTATCTGCCGTGCCAGACCGCTAATGCGCTGTTCAGGACGGCAGGCGATGACAAGCGTGCGGACGGTTTCAAGGATAGCAGCGGGCAACCGCGCGGTCCGTGCAGAGACGGGAATATCCCATAACAGCCAGCCGTCCTGCACATCCACCGCGCCCGGCTGCCGAGACGTGCAAACATTTCGTTCCGCCTGCTCTGCCACCATGCTCAGCAGCACTGTCTTACCAGCACCCGCCGGGGCGCGCAGAAAGATGACGCCTGCGTCGTTGTAGAGAATACGTGCGCTCAAAACCGGGCGTTGGATGATCGAGGTCATGAAATCGGAATAGGCGAAACCGCGTTGAAAACCTATACCATATAGCAAAAAAACTATACCTTTTCCGGATTGCTGTCATCCGGTCTGAGGAGGATGTTCGCTTATCAGGAAGCGACAACCAAGAAAGCCTCCCCGATGCAGCAACATCCTTTGTTGGCAGTCATGACCCGGCTTGGCACCTTCGTGCTGGGTATGGTTGCTCTGTCGATCATGATCTTTACGCTGGCACGCGTGGTGCCCGGCGACCCGGCGCGCATGGCGCTAGGCCCTGCAGCGACACCGGAACAGGTGGAGTCGCTGCGCCTTCAAATGGGCTTGGACAAGCCGCTGGCGCTGCAATATTTCGATTATGTTGGCCATGCGTTGCAAGGTGATCTCGGCCAATCGCTGGTCTCTCAGCGGCCTGTAACGACAGACCTTGCCCAGACAGTTCCGGCCACGGTCGAACTGGTTCTCGTCTCCGTCATCTTCATGTTTCTGGTCGCGATACCGCTTGGCGTGATCACCGCGCACTACCGGGACAGAGGCCTCGATCATATTGGTCGTATTCTGTCGCTGACCGGCGTCACCATCCCGAGCTTCCTCTTCGCCATAACCCTTCAATTGCTGGCAGCAAAGTTCATATCCGGCTGGCCTATCATCGGCAGGCTTGATCATTCTTTGGGATGGCAGGGCGGGCCGACGGGCTTTCTGATACTGGATGGCTTGCTGGCTGGAAGATTCGATGTCGTGCTCGATGCACTGAAACATCTGGCACTACCGGCTTTCGCGCTCTCCATGGCGGGTATCGGGCAGATCACCCGCATCACCCGTTCCTCGATGATCGAAAACCAGCGCAAGGACCATGTTCTGACGCTCCAGAGTTTCGGTGTGCCTGAGCGTGTCATCATTTTCCGTTATCTGCTCAAGCTGTCCTCCATCGCGCCTTTGACGATCATGGGGTTGGAATTTGCCTCGCTGATTGGAAATGCCTTCGTGATCGAAATGGTGTTCGCCTGGGGTGGCTTTGCATCCTACGGGCTGACCTCGATCCTGCAAAAAGATCTCAATGCCGTGACCGCCGTGGTGCTGGTCGCAGGCCTGTTTTTCATCGTTGCGAACATGATCGTCGACATCCTGATATCGATCATCGACCCGCGCCTGGGTCGCAAGGAGGCACGTTGATGACCGCTATGAAAATGCTCGATACATCCGACAGGGCACTGAGTGCCGGCTATATCATGTGGTACCGCTTCAGCCATAATCCGACGGCGGTCATCGGCGCGCTGATCCTGCTTTCCGTTGTCATTCTCGCCGTCTTCGCACCCTGGCTTACGCCCTACCCCAAACATGTGGGTGCGGTGGTGGATTTCCGTGCCCGGCACCTGGCTCCCGATGCCCTGCACTGGTTCGGCACGGACAAGGCCGGACGCGACATCTTTTCACGCACCGTGTTCGGTTTGCGGGTGTCGCTGCTTCTGGTCATCGGCGTTCTTGGCATTTCGGTGCCGATTGGCACTGTTTTGGGTCTGATCGCCGGTTATTTTGGTGGCTGGACGGAAAAGCTCATCACCGGGCTGACGAATGTCATGCTGGCCATGCCGCCGCTGGTCATGGCGCTTGCCGTTTCCAACCTTCTGGAACCGACACTGACCAACGCCATGGTCGCGATTACGTTGTTATGGTGGACCTGGCACGCACGGCTCATTTACTCCGTCTCGAAATCCATCGCCTCGGAAGATTACATCGAAGCTGCTCGTCTGGCCGGTGCAGGACCTATGCACATTCTGTTTCGCGAGATTTTGCCGAACTGCGTGTCGGTCATCTCGGTCAAGACCACCTTGGACGCGGCCTTCGTCATCCTGTTCGGGGCAACACTCAGCTTCCTCGGTTTTGGCGTGAAACCACCGACACCGGATCTCGGCTCGATGGTCGCAGACGGTCGCCAGTTCATGCCTGACTTCTGGTGGGAGGTTCTCTGCCCGGGTGCTGCGGTGTTCTACGTCACCTTGGGCTTCAACCTGCTGGGCGATGGCCTTCGCGACATGTTTGACGTGGAGAACTGATCGATGAGCGAAGCGCTTCTCAAAGTCGAAGGTCTTGATGTTTCCTTCACCACCTATGGCCGCACCCGCCAGGTTTTACGCAATGTCAGCTTTACCGTTGCCGCAGGTGAGCGCGTGGCATTGATTGGCGAAACCGGTTCAGGCAAGTCGGTCACGGCCAAGGCGATCATCGGCACGTTGCCGAAAAACGCTGCAATCACCTCCGGTTCGATCATTGTCGGCGGCAAGAACATTCTGGACATGCGGTCTGCTGAAAGAGAAGCACTGAAAGGCATCGCCTTCTCGCTGATCATGCAGGACCCGCTGTCATCCTTCAATCCGGTGTTCAAAATCGGCACCCATCTCGATGACGTCATGCGGTTTGCAGATCGCCGCAATGGCATCTCATCACCAAAGGCCGAGCGCCGGATCCGTATTGCCGAGGTTCTACGCCGGGTACAGCTTGCCGATACCGACCGCATCATGAATGCCTATCCGTCCGAACTGTCCGGCGGCATGCGCCAACGGGTGCTGATTGGTCTGGCACTGTTGCACCGCCCGAAACTGCTGATCGCCGATGAGCCCGGCACGGCGCTCGACGTGACCACGCAGGATGAGATTCTCAATCTCATCAACCGGCTGGTGATCGAAGAAAACATGGCGCTGCTGATGATCACCCATAATCTGGGTGTCGTGCGCAAAGTGGCGGATCGTGTGGTGGTGATGCACCATGGCGACATCGTTGAAACGGGTGCCTGTGCGGACATTCTTCACAGCCCAAAGGACGCTTACACCAACGCATTGCTGGATGCCGTTCCGCCGCTTTACGGATCAAAGGTCAAGGATGCGCAGCAAAGCGACCGGCAGCCAATCGTTCGCATCGGAGGCCTGAACAAGATTTTCGGCAGGCGTAACGGCTATCATGCCGTGCGGGACGTTTCCCTGACCCTTCGTGAGGGCGAGGTTTTTGGGCTTGCGGGCGAATCCGGCTCTGGCAAGACGACCGTGGCGCGTATGATCATGGGGTTGGTGACGCCTACATCGGGCGTGCTTGCCATCGATGCACCGCAACCGGAACGCGGCAAGCGATTGACGCAGATCGTCTATCAAAACCCCGGCACGTCGCTCAATCCCAAACGTTCGGTTCGGCAGACGCTGTCGTTGCCGTTGAAATCCATCGGCATGGACACGTCAGCGCGCGAAGCGCGGATGTCGGAACTGATGGATTTGGTGCGACTGCCGCAGGCCTATCTGGCGAAATATCCGCATGAGCTTTCTGGCGGGCAAAAACAGCGCGTGGCAATTGCCCGTGCACTGGCTGCCGAACCGAAAATTCTCATCCTGGACGAACCGACCGCCGCGCTCGATGTGTCCGTGCAAAAGACCGTCATCGAATTGCTGGAGCAACTGCGCCGGGAACTCGGGCTGACCTATCTGATGATTTCGCACGACCTGTCGCTGATGCGCAATTTCTGCTCGCGCATCGCCATCATGCTGCGGGGTGAAATCATCGAGGACGGGCCAACCGGTGATGTCTTTGCCAATCCACAACACCCCTATACCCGCGCTCTGATTGCCGCAATTCCCGTCGTAACAGACGAAGAAGAGCGCCTGAAACCGATTGTGACCACCGAGGAGCGTCAGCGCTTCCTGGTCAAAACGACAGACTGATTGAGGAGGAACTGACGTGTATCGCGTTGGAATCGACGTAGGCGGCACCAATACGGATGCCGTTGTGCTGAAGGATAAAACCGTTCTGGCCGGGGTCAAGGCATCGACCACCGAGGATGTGACATCCGGCGTTATCGAAGCGCTGGGAAAGGTCATCGCCGCATCTGGCATCGACCGCAGCGGCATCTCTGCCGTGATGATCGGCACCACCCACTTTACCAATGCGGTGATCGAGCGTCGTCATATGGAAGAGGTCGCGGCGATCCGCCTTGGCCTGCCATCTGGAGCTGGACTGCCTCCGATGGTGGATTGGCCGGACGACCTGCGCGAAATCGTGGGCAATCACGGCTATCAGGTTAAAGGTGGCTATGAGTTCGACGGGCGCGAAATCTCGCCTCTGGACGAAGATGCCATTATCCGCATTGCTGGAGACATCCGCGCCAAGGGCCTCAAGGCTGCCGCCGTGACCTGCGTGTTCAGCGGTATCAATGACGCCATGGAGCAACGCGCCAAGGAAATCCTACAGGAGCGCTGCCCCGGCCTGCCTGTAGTGATGTCCAAGGATATCGGTCGACATGGCCTGCTGGCGCGCGAAAGCGCCGCCATCATGAATGCCAGCCTGTTGTCACTGGCTGACCGCACCGTGACGGCTTTCGGCAAGGCGCTCTCCGCCGCCGGTTTGACCTGCCCATTCTACATCACCCAGAACGACGGTACGCTGATGGCTGCCGATGTCGTGCGTGCTTTCCCGGTTCTGACCTTCGCCTCTGGCCCCACCAACTCCATGCGTGGTGCCGCCTTCCTCACTGGCCTGAAGGATGCGGTCGTGGTCGATGTCGGCGGCACGACTTCGGATGTCGGTTCCTTGTCGCATGGATTTCCACGTCAGGCTTCGACCACCGTCGATATTGGTGGCGTTCGCACCAATTTCCGCATGCCGGATGTGTTCTCCATCGGTCTCGGTGGGGGCTCACTGGTGGTGAATGGCGACAAGGGCATCACTGTCGGCCCGAAGTCCGTTGGATACCGCGTCCGTAGCGACGCTCTGTGCTTCGGAGGTTCCACCCTGACCGCAACCGATATCGCCGTCGCTTCCGGGAAAGCTGACATTGGCAACAGGAAGCTCGTGGAAGGGCTGGACCCCAAGCTCGTCGAAGCGGCCGTAGCGAAGATCAATGCCATGCTTGAGGCCTGTGTCGAACGCAGCCGCATTTCCTCCAGCCCGGTGCCGGTCATTGCAGTGGGCGGCGGGTCGATCCTGATGCCCGACCGCATCGGCGATTTGGAGGTGATCCGTCCCGAGAACTTCGCCGTGGCCAATGCCGTCGGTGCCGCCATCGCCCAGATAAGCGGCGAGACGGACCGCGTCTTTTCACTGATCGATGGTCGTACCCGCGAAAGCGCCCTGGCCGAGGCCGAAGCCGAGGCCCGTGAAAAGGCAATTGCGGCAGGTGCCATGGCCGAAACGCTTGAGGTTATCGAGCGCGAAGATATGCCGCTTGCCTACCTGCCGGGCAATGCCACCCGCATTCATGTGAAAGTCGTCGGAGAAATGGGAGCCCACCATGGCTGAAACGCGCAAGCTGAAATATGACGAGGCCGATCTGCGGACATTGACGCGTGAAGACCTCGACGCTCTCGAAATCGGCGCGGGCATCCTCGGCACCGGCGGCGGCGGCAATCCTTACCAGGGCAAGTTGCTGGTTCTGGAAGCCATGAAGGCCGGTTACGAGATGAAGATACTCGCGACTGACGCCATCGAACCCGATGCGCTCTGCATGTCTCTCGGCGGCATCGGCGCACCGGTGGTCGGCGTTGAGCGCATACGTGAGGGTCGCGAGGGCCTACGCTGCCTGCGCGCCATGGAAGAGCTGATCCGCACACCCATCGATGCCATCGTCTGCGAAGAAATCGGCGGCGCGAACTCCATGAACCCGCTGGTAACCGCGGCACTCGGCGGCCTGCCGATCCTAGATTGCGACGGCATGGGCCGCGCTTTCCCGGAAATGCAGATGACGACATTTTCGATTTATGGCCACAGCTCGACACCATCTGTGATGTGCGACCTGCACGGCAACGCAGTCATCTTCAGCCACGCCGTCTCCGAGGTCTGGCATGAGCGTATGGCGCGCGCCTGCGTCGTGGCGCAAGGCGGTGGCGCTATGCTGGCGACCGCGCCGATGCAGGCACATTACGTGCATCAATATGGGATTCCCAAAAGCTACACCAAGGCCATCGCGCTGGGTGAAGCGGTTATCAATGCCCGCAAGGCGCAGGAAGACCCGATTGCAGCTGTCTGCACGCTCGAAGGTGGCCGACGCATTTTCAATGGCAAGATCACCGACCTGAAACGGCACCTGCGCGGCGGTTTTTCCGTGGGCGATCTGGAGCTTGCAGGCTTTGATGATTTCAGCGGGCAGACCGCTGGCGTCGCCATTCAAAACGAGTTCCTGATCTTCCGCCGCAACGGCCAGGTCGAGGTTTGCGTGCCTGATCTTATCGTTCTGCTGGATGTGGATACCGGCTATCCGATCACCACCGAAATGCTGCGCTATGGCCAGCGCGTCGCGGTAATTGCCATTCCCTGCCACGACCTACTGCGCAGTGCCCGCGCTCTTGAAGTCGTTGGGCCGACGGCCTTCGGATACCCGGACATCAATTTCTCGCCGCTGCCCGCGCCGGTGCGAAAAGCTGCCTGATAACAAGCGGGGCCGTTCCGTTCCCGCATATAAAGAGGAGAACTTCCATGACATCACATACCAGACACTCCCGCCTGGCTGCCTTGGCGCTGGGCACCGCAATGGCTCTGAACTTCGGCTTTTCCGCTCATGCAGCGGATGAGAAGGTGTCCATCGCCGTCAACACGATGCAGATTTTCAGCTCGCTCGACCCGGCAAAGGTCACCGATTACACCGGCTACATGGCCGTGGTGAATATGTATGACGGCCTGACGACGGTCAGCCCCTCGGGAGAGGTCATCCCACATCTGGCGAAATCCTGGGAGATTTCATCCGATGGTCTGACTTACACCTTCCACCTGCGCGATGACGTAAAGTTTCAGGATGGCACCGCGCTGAAGGCCGCCGATATGGTTTGGTCGATCCAGCGTCTGATCGGCATCAACAAAGGCCCGTCGAACCTCATCGTCGGCCTCGTCAAGCCGGAGAACATCACCGCGCCCGACGAAAAGACCGTCGTCATCAAGCTCGACCGAAAATTCTCGCCCTTCCTGGCGATCACGCCGTTGATGGTTGCGCTGAACGAAAAGCTGGTGACGGCAAATGCCAAGCCAGATGACAAATGGGGCGAGGCCTATGTCGGCGAACATTCTGCCGGCTCCGGCCCGTATAGCCTTGTCAGCTATAACCGCTCTGCCGACATGGTCATTGCCCGCAACCCCGATTACTTCGGTGGCTGGACCAAGGGCAAACCAATCGATGAAGTCCGCTTCATCCAGACCAGCGACGATGCCACGGTCAAGGCGCTGGCGGAAAAGGGTGACCTCGGCCTCAGCTCGCATGGCCTCGGCAACGACACTTATGAATCCATCGGCAAGATGCCCAAATACAAGTTGATCCAGACCCGCATCTCTGGCGGCTTCGTCATCAAGCTGAACACAAAGACCTACCCGACCGACGACATCCACGTCCGCCGCGCCATTGCCTATGCGACCGACTACAAAACCATTCAGGAAGTGATATATCCCGGATTCGACATGCAGGGACCGCTGTCTACGGCGTTCAAGGATGCCCATAATGACGGCATTCAGCCGGGCGTCTTCGATCTCGAAAAGGCCAAGGAAGAACTAGCGAAGTCAAAATATGCTGGCCAGAAGATCACGCTGGTCAACAGCTATGTCGCATCCTTAGCTTTCGAAGCGGAAGTGGCGCTGATGCTGCAGGCCAATCTCGAGCAGATCGGCATCACGCTCGACATCAAGCCTGAGCCATGGAACCGCATCGTTGAGTTGTCCTCCAAGGCAGAAACGACACCTGCCTCGACACAGGTCAACATCTCGCCCACCTACCCTTCGCCGGACGCGATGTTCTACAACCAGTATCATTCCAAGGCATCAGGCACATGGATGTCGATGGAATGGCTGCAAAACCCCGAAATCGATGCGCTGATCGATAAGGCGCGCGGCACGACAGACGTCAACGAACAGAACGCCACATACAAGGAACTTCAGACGAAGATTGCCGATCTTCAGCCTGATGTGTGGGCCGTCTCGCCCAACCGTCGCTATGCCGCAAACAAATGCCTTCAGGGCTACGAGTTCATTCCCATGCAAAGCTGGGACTTGAACTTCTCGCGCTTCCACTGGGATTGCGTGGCCAAGTGATAGCCGGATGAACGCTGGTCCCGCAGTGTTGCGGGGCCACAGATGCCATTGCCGAAGGTGACACATGCTTCAGGAATTTGCAGAAGAAAACATCGAGCCGCTGGCCACAGGCGCGTGGATTTTGGGTACGGGCGGCGGGGGCAATCCCTATATCTCGACGCTGAACCTCAGACGGCTCTACGCCGAGGGAAAGCGCGTGCAGGTCATGGACCCGATGGCGCTTGACGATGACGATATGGTCGCCGTCGTCTCGATGATGGGTGCACCGCTGGTCAGCCAGGAACGTCTGGGCGATCCTGCCCATCTGGCCCGTGCAGTCGAGGTCATGGAAGATTTTCTCGGCAAGCCGTTCCGCGCCATCATGAGCGTGGAAATCGGTGGGTCCAACGCCATCTCGTCCTTCCTCGCCGCAGCCATGTTGGACCGTCCGGTGGTCAATGCCGATGCCATGGGCCGCGCCTATCCGGAAGCGCAGATGACCTCTTTTGCCATCGGCAACCTGCCGATGTTTCCGCTTTCGCTGGTCGATGTCCGCGACAACGAAGTGATCGTGACGCGCGCCGCATCCTGGAAGTGGATGGAACGTATCTCCCGCAAAGTCTGCACCGAAGTCGGTTCGACCGCTGCCACCTGCAAGGCTCCCCGCACCGGCAAGGAAGTCAAAGAGTGGGGCATCCACTACACCGTCACCAAGGCGGTTGAACTTGGTCGTGCCGTCATGGACGCCCGCACACGTCATGACGATCCGGTCAAAGCCGTTCTCGATCATGAAGGTGGCAAACAGCTTTTCCGCGGCAAGGTCATAGACGTGGCGCGCGAAACGACCGGTGGCTTTTTGCGCGGACGCACCATTATCGAAGGCAGTGATGCCGACCGCGGTTCACGCATGGAACTGGGCTTTCAGAACGAATGGGCCGTCGCCTTCCGCGATGGTGAACCCGTGGCAATGACGCCCGACCTCTTATGCCTGCTCGATACGGTATCCGGCAGCGCCATCGGCACGGAATCGGTTCGTTACGGACAACGCGTGACCGTCGTTGCCCTGCCGGCACCGGAACTGCTGACGACACCGGCCGGAATAGCCGCAGTGGGGCCGCGTGCCTTCGGTTACGACATTGATTTCAGATCGGTATTTTCATGAAACGCATCGGTATTGACGTAGGCGGCACCAACACGGATGCCGTCCTGATTGATGGTGATACGATCATCACCTCCATCAAGGTTCCAACCACAACGGATGTCCTATCGGGCGTTCGCGCCGCACTCGCGCATGTGTCTGCCCACCCGCAGGCGGCTGGTCGCCCGGTCGATGCGGTCATGATCGGGACCACCCATTTTACCAACGCCGTGGTGGAGCGAGCACGGCTGGAGCGCGTGGCGGCCATCCGCATCGCGCTACCAACAGGTGCCTCCCTGCCGCCGATGTGCGACTGGCCGGACGACCTGCGCACCGCTATCGGCCCGATGATCTTCATGGTGCATGGCGGCCATGAATATGATGGCACACCGCTGGTGCCGATGATACCGGATGAAATTCGCGAAGCGGCGATGAAAATCCGTGACGCTGGCATCACCTCCATCGCCATTTCTGCGACATTCTCGCCCCTGACGACGGAATGCGAAGTGAAGGCCGCCGAGATCGTTCGTTCGGTCATCCCGCAGGCACGTATCACGCTTTCGCATACGCTCGGTCGCATCGGCCTGCTGGAACGCGAAAACGTCGCCATCCTGAACGCTGCCTTGCAGTCACTCGGCAAGACAACCGTTCAGGCATTTTCCGATGCGCTCCGCGATGCAGGCGTTACCGCCCCGTTTTTCCTGACGCAAAATGATGGCACCGTGGCGCTGGCGGACGTTGCCTCAGCCAGTCCCGTCCATAGTTTCGCATCCGGTCCAACCAACTCCATGCGCGGCGCGGCTTTCCTGACCGGACTGACCGATGCCATGGTTGTCGATGTTGGTGGGACAACGTCGGATATCGGTTGTCTGGTGGGAGGCTTCCCACGCGAGGCGAACAACATCGTCCATATCGGTGGCGTGCGTACTCTGTTCCGGATGCCTGATCTGTTGCCGATAGCGCTGGGCGGCGGCACGATCATCGACCCGGAAACCGGCAAGATCGGCCCGCGGTCTGTGGGTTATCGCATTCTCACTGAGGCGCGCGTTTTTGGCGGCGAGACATTGACGACCTCTGACATCGCCGTTGCGGCAGGACTGATCGACATAGGCGACCGCGACCGGGTGAAAAACCTCGACCCCGCTTTCGTGAAGGCAAGCCTTGCCCGCATCCGCGATATGGTCGCCGACAATTTCGACCAGATGAAAACCTCGGCTGATGGCGTTCCGCTGATTGCCGTGGGCGGTGGCGCGTTTCTGATACCGGATGAAATTCCGGGCGCGTCCGAAGTGCTGCGTGTGGAAAATGCCGGTGTGGCCAATGCGCTGGGTGCCGCCATGGCGCAGGTTTCCGGCGAGGTCGATCAAGTGTTTTCAGGCATGAGCCGCGATGAGGCGCTGGCAAAGGCGGAAGCCGATGCGCAAGAAGCTGCCGTCGCCTCTGGTGCGGGACGCAGTACGCTCAAGACCCTGGAAGTCGAGGATATTCCGATCGCCTACCTGCCGGGCGGTGCACGCCGCGTGCGGGTTCGTGTCATCGGCGATATCGATTTCAACTGATAAAATAACCGGCGGTGATAGCCGCCGGTTATGATCAAGCAACGATTATGAAAATCGCAAGCCGTGCGATTATCTTGACCGAAGCAATGCAAAACTCTGCTCAACGTCCAACGTGTCGCCCAGTTCAAGCTTTGTTTGGGTCATCACATCGATATAGCCACGTTTAGAGAGCTCCTGCGGAAGCGAAATCTTGGCCTTCAGTGAAGCAAGATTGCCGTTGTCTTGCGTCGACAAACGCGGTGCTATCACGATTAGCGCACCCTCAGCCGTCGTCCTCGCATAAGCCACGACGCGATTTGCATCATCGCCGGTCACTTCTAGAGGCAGATAGCGTCCTTTGCTGAACAGTTCAGGAAGCTCGCGGCGCATATGAAGGACGGTCGCGATAAGTCGCTGTTTCGCCTCCCCACTTGCCTCCCATTCATCGCTTTTGTCAGAATTATCGATTGCTGCAAGTTGTGCCTCAAACGCTTCGAAATCCGACTCGCGCCGGTTATCGGGATCAACAAGGCTGAGATCGAGACCTTCGCTTCCCTGGTAAATGTCTGGCACGCCGGGCGCAGTGAGTTTGATGAGCGTTTGAGCGAGGCTGTTCGACAACCCGGCTTTAATAAAGGGGACTAAGGTTTCGCTGAAATCTTTCAGAAATGCTTCGTTTTCCGGTGAAAGAAGCTTGCGCGCGTAACCGACGACGGCTTCTTCGTAGACGTCGTTGCTATCGCCCCAATTGGTGCGAAGCTTTGCTTCGCGCAAGGCCTTCTCTACATAGGCGGCGAAGCGGTCCTCCAGCGATTTCAGAGCTCGCTCATCCGTCGTTTCGAGGTCGGAAGGCCACGCACCAGCAAGAGCTTGGTACAGCATCCATTCCACTGCCGGCTCCGGTGCGGGGCCATCGTCCAGCGCCTGTTTGAGACCAGCATTCATAGCCTGCCAGCGCTTTACGGCACCGGCCCAAAGTTCAGGTGCCTCCGTGAGTGCATAGAGCCGGGCGCGAGCGTCTTCACCTCTTTTGGTGTCGTGGGTAGACGTGGCCGACAGGGCGTCTGGTTGTTTATCACGCCTCTCGGTCATTTCGGCGTGGAAACGTTCAACGGAATATGGGTGGGGTAATGGTTCTGCGCCGACTTCGTTGAGTGCGAGAGCCATGTTCTGCCTGTAGAAAAGCGTATCTTCGACCGACTTCGCCATAAGCGGGCCGGTAAGTTGCTGGAAACGGGTTCGGAATTCGTATGCCGCCTGCCCTTCCTCGCTGCGCAAAATCCGCTGCAAGCTGTGCAAAGCATCTGTATCCGGCACGTGAGAGCTGGAGTTGATCGTGTTGACCACCTCTGCCAGCACCGCATCGCTTTCCTGCGGCAGGCCATCTTGGGTGCCGTAGGTTCGATAGACCGGAAACGAGACGACGAGTTCGCGCAGTGCGGCGCGGATGGCCTCTTCACTCGGCCGCGGCTTTTCCGTTTCTGTATTGAGGATGTTCTTTGCCTGTGCGACAAGTGTGGCGAACTCGCCAGCGAAATTCTTGTCAACCATCAGCAGTTTAGCGTCTCGCAATTGCGACGGCATGTGGACGGGTTGGCCAGAGACTGCCTCATAAGCCGTCTGCAATTGACCGAGCTTGTCATTGTCTACGAACACATTGCTGAGGGCAGCGATGAATTCGTAGCCGGTGGTGCCGGAAACGGGCCAATCGGCAGGCAAAGACTCGCCCGCGCCCAGTATTTTTTCAACGGTGATATAGCAGTCCGGCCCGGCTTCAAGGCGCAGGCGCTCCAGATAGGCCTTGGGGTCTGCAAGGCCATCCACATGATCGACGCGAAGACCATCGACCGCGCCGCTGCGCACCAGCTCCAGAGTGAGGCGATGGGTATCGTCAAAGATTTTTGGGTTTTCCACCTTGACGCCCGCCAAGCCAGTGACTTCGAAAAACCGGCGATAGGAAAGATCGTGGCTGGCATCACGCCAGCATGTGAGGCGGTAAGGCTGTTGATCGTGAAGGTCCGCGATGCGTCTTTTATCGGTCGTTTCGAGCAGTTCCGCGTTTCTACCGGCATAGGAGGCGGGGTTCAGCGGATAATGGGCATCGTGGTAGCACAGAGCGGGCTTGCCCGTGGTGGGGTCAGCTTTGATCTGGATTTCGTCCGCTTCTAGTGCATCCGCAAAATCCGCGCCGAGAAAAGGCAGCGTCAGCCGGCGGGACCAGTCTATATCGAAATGATGAGCATAGCGGCTTTCCGCGCCATGCTCGATGACATCTCTCCACCATGGGTTTTCCAGCGACGCTGCCATATGGTTTGGCACGATATCCAGAATGAGGCCAAGCCCTTCCCCCTTCAGCGCTTGTGACAGCCTGTCGAAGCCCTCTCGACCGCCGATTGCCGGGTCTATCTCGTTGGCATACGTGACATCATATCCGTGTGTCGAACCCGACGTCGCGGTAAAAATGGGCGATGCGTAGAGATGGCTGATGCCGAGTTTCTTGAGGTAGGGTGTAATCTCTGCGGCGCGATCAAGGGTCATGCCGTTGCGAAACTGAATGCGATAGGTTGCTGTGGGAATGGTCATACGGCGCTCCAGTGGGAGAGCAAGCCCAAACCGGATGGGCGCGATCTGGTTCCACTGTCGCGGTCGAAAGATGCGTCTTTACGTCAGCCACGATCTTTCTCAGGCGTGCTGACCAAAACAGCCGCTGCCTTGTTTGCCATGTGCAAAGCATCGATCATGGCTTTTCCCAAGGCGATTTCGGAGGCTAGCACGCCGATGAATTCATCTCCGGCACCGTGTGTACTTTCAACCCTTATCTTGATGGCCGGGATTACCGTCTCTTCGCCGCTGCGACTTGCATAAGCAACACCGGCACCGCCCGCCGTGACTACGACTTGCGGATAGGATTTCGCTAGAATTTTGGCGGCGGCAAGAGCCCCATCGAGTGTTTCCACCACAGGGGTCGCGGCCAGCATCTCGGCCTCGATAGCGTTGACGACGAGGATGTCGATGTGATGCTGGATATCCTCCGAGAGTGCGCGCGCTGGTGCTGCATTGATAAGAACGCGGCCACCGGCTTGCTTCACAGCTTTTGCAGCCGCGACATTGGCGACATCGGAAATTTCATTCTGGAGCACCAGCACAGTCGTCTTCGACAACAGTTCTCCAGCCGCTGCAATATCGGCATCGCCAAGAGTGAGATTGATGCCGGAGACAATCACTGCACCGTAATCGCCCTCGTCATCAAAGATGGCCACGCTCATGCCGGTGGATTGGGACGCATCGCGCCGGACGAAGGTGTGATCCACGCCTTTGCGTTCCAGATTGGCAAGAAGAAAGCGTCCGAAATCGTCATCGGCAACCGCACCGATCATAGAGGTGGCGATACCCGTGCGTGCTGCCGAGACTGCCTGATTGCCGCCCTTGCCACCGCTTTTGGGGTGCCATGAGGTACCGGTGACCGTCTCGCCCTTGCGTGGCCGCGATGGCCCCATGACGGCAATATCATAATGCAGACTGCCGAAAACGGTGACGAGAGGCGAGGATGTCATGAAGGCTTATCTTTCCGTTTGGATTTGACCGCAGACATGGTCCGGTCAAGATTTCGTTCCGCTGATTGATAATCGCGTTGCGCGACCGCCATGAAGACAGCGTCGAGAATATTCAGTTGTGCAATACGTGCCGCTGCGTTTTCCCCCATAAGGGGAGAGCCCTGAGCCGTGGAACAGAGGACAACGTCAGCGGCCTGTGCCAAAGCAGACGAGTTGTAGTTGGTGACGGCAATTGTCTGCGCGCCATTGCGTTTGGCGAGCTGAAGCGCCTCGATGATGGCCGTCGTATTGCCCGAATGGGAGAAGCCGATAGCGATATCGCCCTCGGACAACAGGGCTGCCGACATCAGCATCATGTGCACATCATCGAACACGCTGGCGCGCACGCCGATGCGCAGGAATTTGTGCGAGACGTCCCGCGCGATCTGCGCCGAACCGCCAACACCGTAGAAATCCCGATGCTTCGCGCTATGGATGAGGTCCGCTGCTTTGTCGAAGGCAACCATATCCAAAATGGAAAGTGTTTCCTCCAGGGCATTGATGGAGGTGCGGAAAACCTTCTGAACGATCTCAAGCGACGTATCATCCACCGAGAGTTCCTGGTGCATTTCGGCAGTCGGTTGGCGGTTATACTGGCTGACGGCCGTGCGGAAATCGCGGTAGCCGGAAAAGCCAAGCTTCTTGGTGATCTTAACCACCATGGCTTCGGAAACACCGGCATCGTCTGCAATCTGCTTCAGCGATGTCTCATCGCTGAAGTCACGCAAGGCAAACACGGTATCGACAACCTTCGCTTCGAGCGGCGTCAGCAAGGGCATCATCATGCGAATGCGCGGGCCGACGGCCTTTGTGTCGAAGCTTTCGGAATTCATTCTCTTCCCCTTGTCGCACGATCAATCATCATGGCAACGAGGATTATAAGGCCAGTGGCGAGCAGTTGATAGAAGGCCTGAACATTCATCAACGTCAAACCATTGCGCATTGCACCTAAGATGATGGCACCCAAAATTGTGCCAAGAATGCTGCCCTTGCCGCCCATCAAAGATGCGCCACCAATGGCCGCTGCCGCGATGGCATCGAGTTCCCAAAGGTTACCAAGGATCGGTTCGGCGGCACCAAGCCGACCGATGAGGATGAGCGAGGCCAATGCGGCCAGACCACCGGAAATGACATAGGCCGTAATCTTGGTGCGGGCGATGGGAACGCCTGCAACATAAGCGGCTTCCTCGTTACCTCCGACCGCCATCAGATATTCACCAATCGGCGTTTTCTTTAGCAAGACCCACGCGGCAATGGCAACGACCGCTACGATCAGAACAGGTGTCGGAATGCCGAAGAGATTGCCGTTGAACAGCGAGCGGAAGCCGGGAGGAATACCGAGAACAGGATTACCGCCGGTGTAGATCAGCGCGATGGCGCGGTAGGTGCTGAGCGTTCCCAGTGTGACGATGAAGGGTTGCAGGCCGACATAGGCAACGAGCCCGCCATTGATAAAGCCGCAGAGAACGCCAACGCCGAGGCCCGCGAGGATTGCTAGCGGTATTGGCGTGCCTGCGACGAGCAGGCTGGCGGTGACGACGGCGGAAATGGCAGCCGTTGGGCCAACCGAGAGATCAATGCCGCCAGAGATGATGACGAGCGTCATGCCAAGCGCAAGGCACGCATTGATACTGGACTGCTGGAGAATATTGACGAGGTTTCGCTCAGAAATGAAGCCCGGAACCAGTGCGGCAAACACCGCCATGATGACTATGAGACCGATCAGCGTTCCCGCATCGCGCAAAGAAAACGAGAAGCGGCGGAAGGCCGGAGCGGAGGTGGCGGGCGCATTGGAAGTGCTGGTCATTGGTTGTCCTGTAGGTTCACACGGGTCGCGCAATGCGTGCGTCATCCGCATCGGCATTCGCCCCTGGAATGGCATGCGCGACAATCGCGCTTTCGCTCAGTTGATCACGTTCAATGGTCGCGGCAATCCGCCCTTCGCGCATGACCAGCACGCGGTCTGACAGGCGGATGACTTCCGGCAGTTCGGAAGACACGACGATGATGGAATGGCCCTCACGGGCGAGGTCTTCGATCAGGTGATAGATTTCCGACTTGGCCCCGACGTCGATGCCGCGGGTCGGCTCATCGAACAGCAGGATTTGCGACTTGGCCGCCAGCCAGCGCGCGATAATCGCCTTTTGCTGGTTACCGCCGCTGAACAGGCGGATCGGGCGATCCAGTTGGAAAGGCCGCAGATTGACGCGCTTCAGCAAATCCTTCGCGGTAGTACGAAGCTTGGAATTGTTGATCATACCGCCAGACGAAAAGCTGCCGAGGGAGGCCAGCGCCATATTGGTGGCGACGGGACGCAAGGGAATGATGCCTTCCCGCTTGCGCTCTTCCGGCACCAGTCCGATGCCAGCTGCAATCGCATCACGCGGATTGGCGAAGCTTTGCTCCTTGCCGTCGATGCTGATCGATCCCGCGCTCAAACGGTCGACACCCGCCAGCAGGCGCAAAAGCTCCGTGCGGCCAGATCCGACGAGCCCGGCAATGCCGAGAACTTCGCCCTTGTGCAGCGTGAATGAGACGTCGCGAATTCGCGTGGCCGAGGACAGGTTTTTTGCTTCAAGCTTGACGGTATCGGTGACGAAGGAATTATGCTCTTCCTGCATCAGCTCACGACCGACCATCTTGGCGATCACGTCGGTTTCCGAAACCTTGGCAAGATCGACAATGTCCACCAGCTTGCCATCGCGCATGATGCTGGAGCGTTGGCAGATGCGGAACACCTCATCCATCTTGTGCGATACATAGATAATGGAAACGCCGCTTTGCGACAGGCTGGCGATGACCTCGGCCAGACGGTCGAACTCGCTGGGTGTCAGGCTCGATGTCGGCTCGTCCATGGCGATGACCTTCGCCTTGTCGAGAAGTGCGCGGCCGATCTCGACGATCTGGCGCTGCGCGACTTTCAGGGACGAAATGGGAGCTGAAGGATCAATGCTTTTGTCGATCATCGACAGCGCTTCGGCAGCGCGGGCTTCCTGCTCGCGACGGGATACAAACATGCCACCCATATGTGTCAGCGAATGACCGAGAAACATATTCTGGGCGACGCTCAAATGCGGCACCTGCTGAAGTTCTTGATGGATCATCGCGATACCGGCGGCACGGGCATCCATCGGCTTCTTGAAGGCGACAGCTTCACCATCCACGAAGACGGTACCGGATGTCGGGCGAAACACGCCGGACAGGATGCGCAGAAGTGTGGACTTGCCGGCACCATTTTCGCCGAGGAGTCCGTGGATTTCGCCGGGAGCCACATCAAACGAAACGTCCGTCAGCGCGTTGACGCCGGGAAAGCTCTTGGAAATCGTCTCGAATCTCAGTCGTGGCGTCATCGTTCCACCTCTTGGCTGATGGAGATGCCGAGGATACGTCGGCACCTCCTTGAGCGTTGGTTACTTGGCAGTCTTGGCGTCTTCCATCAGAACGGCGCGCACATCGACGCCCTCGCCCTGATAGCGGCTGAGGTTATCTCCAGTGATCAGCGCCTGCGGGGTGGCAACCACGCGCGGCAACTTCTGGCCGGCAACCAGACGCAGTGCAGTTTCGAGCGCGACTTCGCCCGTCAGAACCGGGAAGCTGTCCACGGTGCCGGTGAGTTCGCCAGCCTTGATCGAAGCATAGGCATCGGAAATGCCATCGGTACCGAACACTGCGACTTTACCAGCAAGACCTGCAGCCTTGACCGCCTCGACAATACCCAGCGCCATGCCGTCATTGTTGGCGTAAAAGCCAATCAGGTCAGGATGCTGGTTGAGGATGTTGGTGGCAGCGTCATAAGATGTCTGACGATCCCAATTGCCGGGAACGCTGGCAACGACCTGGAACTTGTCGTTCTGGGTAATCGTGGACTTGAAGCCATCGGTACGCTGCACGGCGGCATAAACACCGGCCTGTCCTTCAACGATCGCCACCTTGCCGCCCTGTGGGCGGTTCTGGATGAACCACTTGGCAACCCGCACACCATTATCGCGCTGGACATTACCGACATAATGTTCCGCCTGCGGAATGACGGCATCATTGACGTTGACGACCGGAATATTGGCGGCCTTAGCCTGCTCGATCACCGGCTGTAAGTTGGCATCCGTCTGCGGCGAAACGAGCAGAACATTATAGCCCTGCGTGATCATGCCTTCGGCAATCGTCAGCTGGCCCAGTTGGTCGCCTTCGCTCTGAGCTGCCTGATAGGCAACGGGAACGCTGACCTTCTTGCCGAAAGCCTCATATCCGAGACCGAGCGAGCGCCAGTATTCATTGGTCAGCGTCTTCGAAACCGCGCCAGCCTTCGTGCCTTCAGGCAATTTCGGGAATGGACCAAGCTTGGCTTCAAGCTGCGACCAATCCATGCGGTCTTTTTCCGTGTCGGAATTGAGCGGCGCAAGTTCCTGCGCAAAGGCTGCGCTGAACAGGAAGCTGGCGGCAAGCCCCGCAGCCAGTGTCGTCTTCAAAAAGGTCTTCATCGGTTTCCTCCCGGATGGTGTTGTTTTCGGCACACCTTCGGCGCGCCTTTTGGTGAAAAGGTTGAGATATTGAGGCTGTTGGCGGTATCGGATCAGCCGAGCATCAGCTCCTGAATGACGGCCTGCGCGGAAACGGCATCCTGACGCTCGACCGCACCAGAAAGACGGTTGTCCTGCTCGATACGGTCCACGATTTTCAGCATGCGCTTCACGGTCTGTATGTTCACTTCACATTCGTGAACGGGGTCAAGGCCGGTCATGTCAGGGAATGTGTCAAAATAGATTGCGCCGTCATAACCATCCTTGCGGATCTGGCGCAGAAGCTCGATCGTCTGCTGCGTGTGAACAGCGCCGACCATCAGACCGTCATCACGCTTGGCGTAACCATCATTGAGGTGGACGCCGAGGACGCGGCTGTAACGGGCAATCAGGGCGGCAGCGAAAGCAGGCTGCTCGTCGGCGTAGAGAACGTGGGCAAAGTCCAGCGTCACGCCAAGATTGGGCATGTCCACATCCTTGATCGCCAGAAGTGTCGTCGCGCAATCGGGCATCAGGCTGTAGGAGCGCGGCTCGTTCGGCTTGTATTCGATGCTGATGAGACAATCCGGGTCATGCGCACAAACTTCACGGATTCCATCAATCTCGTGTTGCCACAGCGTGTGGTAATCGGCCTGGAAGGCGTAGTCGAAGCCATCCTGCCCCAGCCACAGCGTCATCAGGTTGGTGCCAGCAGCACGTGCAGCATCGATACCCTTCTTCGTCAGATCAATCGCTTCACGCCGAACAGTCGCATCAGGATTGGTGAAAGCACCGATCTTGAAAGCCGGATTGGTATAATAACGCATAGCAAAGCCATTGATCGCGAGGCCGTGATCGCCGATCTGGCGTGCAAGAAGCGCCGGATCATCGGCCACATGGTCAGGATAATTCAGGTCAAGATCCGTCAAACCCTCAACCTTTGCCGCACGCTTTGCCATTTGCAGCATGGTCGGCTTGCCGGAAAGGTCAGGCCACTCGGCAGCGGGCTTCGAGGCGAAGGAATTCAGTCGGGTGGCGAATTTCAATTGGGTCACTGGTCTTGCTCACTTCGGTCGTTGTTAACGCAACTTCACAAATTAATTTTATTTTGTAAAGCTATATATGTTGCGCATCGTATCTTTTCGTTTGGAACCGCCGTTTTGTGATCTTATCCTTCGCCATCAAGACGCGCGGAAACCAGCCGCCGGAATTCTAGCGGCCATGAATGGTTTGGCATGACAAAGGCCACGAATTGCGTAGCCAAATTCCGTGGCGTCAGCGCGCCATCACAGCCTCAATTTCAGAAAGCATCGGCATTGCAGGGGCCGTTCCGCGCCGCGTAACGGCAATACCCGCCGTCGCACAACCGAATCGCACGGCCTGCACCGGCCCTGCACCTCGCGAGAGCGCGGATGCAAAACCACCGACGAACGCATCACCGGCCCCGGTGGTATCTATTGCCGGACCACACGACGTGGCAGGCACATGCACGGACTGCCCCGGCGCATGAAACAACACGCCGCGTGCACCCAGCGTAATGATGGCCACGCCGACACCACGGGACAGGAAAACGTCGCCAGCACTTTGCGCATCATCAAGCGTATCGATTGGAAAGCCGACCAGGGTTGCGGCCTCCGTCTCATTGGGAATGATAAAATCGCAAAGGCGGTACATTTCCGCCGGAAACGCTTCAGCCGGTGCGGGATTGAAAATCGTCGTGACACCGGCGCTGCGAGCAATTTTTAGCGCATGTAGGGCAGCTTCTACCGGCTGCTCAAGTTGCGTGACGAAGACTGCCGACTGCGCAATGGTTTCCTGTGCCGCCTCCACATCGCTGACATCTATTGTACCCGCTGCTCCCGCATAAACGATGATGGCATTATCGCCGGTGCTGTCATTCACGTAGATAAAGGCGGCACCTGTCGGCTGGTCATCCATGATTGTCAGCTTTGTCGTCACGCCAGCCTGCTCATAGGTTTTCAGCGCAAGATCGCCAAAGGTGTCGCGGCCGATCTTGGAAATAAACGAAACCTCGGCACCGGCCCGTGCTGCCGCAACCGCCTGATTAGACCCCTTGCCACCCGGACCGACGGAAAAGCCACTGCCGGTTATGGTCTCGCCCAGAGCAGGCATGCGCGGTGCAAGATAGGCGGTATCGGCAACGAAAATGCCAAGAATGGAAACGCCAGACTTCATGTTAGACCTCATTTAACAGCGCCCGCAGTCAGACCCTTCACGATGTAACGCTCCAGGAAGATGCCGACGAGGACGAGCGGCATAATGGCCGCAGTAGCGATGGCAGCCATGGACCACCAATTGATGCCCTGTGAGCCTGTCTGGCTCGCGACCATCACCGGCAGCGTCTTGGCATTGGAACTCGTCAGAAGCGCGGCGAAGAAATATTCGTTCCAGCATAGAATAATTGAGAGAATGAAGGCCGCGACCATGCCCGGCAGGGCAATAGGCAGAACGATCCGCATGAACGCACCCCAGATGGAGCAGCCATCCACCAGAGCTGCCTGCTCCAGCTCAACCGGGATCGTGTCGAATTGATCGCGCATGATCCAGATGACGATGGGCAGAACCATCAGCGTATAGACGAGGATGAGACCGACCAGCGTATCGAGCAGCATCAAGTGCTTGTAGAGAACCAGAAACGGCATCGCCAACACAACAGGCGGCAGGATGAGTTGCGACAGGAAGAAGAAGGAGATATCCTTATTTCTCATCCAGAGAAATTTGTAGGAAAAGCGGCTGAGCCCATATGCCGCCAGCGAGCCGATCAGCACGGCCAGGAACGATGCGCCCGCCGAAGCGACGATGCTGTTGAAAAAGCGGCGGATGAACTCATCGCGGACGGTCGATTGGGCAAAGATCGTGTCTGGAGACAGACCCAGCGAACGCCAACCTTTCCAGTCCGGCGTAAAATCCACGAAGGGAATAAGATGTCCCTGCGTCACGTTCACCGCTGTTTTGAACGAAGTGGTAATCGTCCAGTAAATCGGAAACAGCGAGATGAAGGCCCAGAACACCAGAGCCGCGTAGATCAGTAGACTGCTGGTCATAAATTGTGGGCGGCGTGCCCAAAGGCTTGGCCGTTTCGTGGATGGTTCATTTGTGATTGCCATGGCGTCGACCTCAGTTCTCACGTTGCATCCATCGGCTCGCCCCTTTTAGGATGAGTGCGACGAAAATGATGATGATGACGAGATAGAATTCCGCGAGCATCGTGCCGTAGCCGACATTGGAGCGGTCACGATATTCGCGGAAAATGAAGCTCGACACAGTATCCGTCGCGCCGCCCGGCCCGCCTGCCGTGACGTTTATGACGATGTCGGCAAGCTTCAGCTGAAAAATGATGCGCAAAATGATGACGGTGATGCTGACCGGCAGCATCAGCGGAAAGGTGATTTCCTTGAAACTCTGCCATCCCGAGGCACCATCCACCTTCGCCGCCTCCTTGATTTCAGAAGGTAAGGCTTGGAGGCCCGCGAGCAGCAGTATCATCATGAAGGGAATGGACACCCAGGCATCCATGGCGATGATCGAGGAACGGGCAAGCCATGGCGTGGAAAAGAACGCAGGATTATCCCAGCCCAGATGACGCGCAAGCGTCGCTGCCGGCCCAAAACGATATTCCATCAGCGATTTGCCGATCATCCAGCTTACGGCAACGGGGCTGAGCATCAGCGGCAGCAGGAAAGCAACACGGAAGAACTTACGTGCTTTGATTTCGGCGTTCAGCAGCAATGCCAGTCCGAAGGCAATGGCATACTGGACCAGCACCGACAGAACATAATAGACCATGTTCAGCAGCGCGTTCCAGAAATAGCGATCCGCAAACAGGGTGCGGAGGTTATCGAGACCATTGAACCGGCGGCCCGCCACCGCACTCAGGTTCCAGTCGGTAAAGGCGATATAGAGGCCGAAGACGGTTGGAAAGACTACCATGGCAACGGTAAAAAGAACGGCAGGCAGTACAAAAGCGGCCCGCTGGCCCGCCTCCCCGCGGATCATGACTTGTGCCGCGCACAGCGCCACGGCCCAGATGACATAGGCGAACAGCAGCGGTCGCCAACTGACGAAACCAAAGGCGGTGATGCCCGCCACATCGGTTATCTGCGCAAGAAGGACGCCAAAGAGCAGCACCGTCGCGGCCACCAGCAGCAGCTTGCCGCGCCGTGCGGAGCTTGGTGGAACGAGGCTTCGCTTCACGGGGCTGATGGTTTGCGTAATCGTATGCGACATGGGCAGACCTCTGGGCTGGTAAGCCTAACGGAAGACTATGGCTCAGGCGGCGAAAGCCGTGCCGCCTGAGTTATTGCTGAAACTCGATAGCTGCTGGGGTCAGCCTCCGAGCGACGCTTTATAGAGCGCAACCTGCTTGTCTCGGCCAAGCTGGTCGGTGAGCTTTTCCCATGCCGCAGCGATGGCATCGGCCCCGGCCTGAGCGCTGGCCTGACCGGCAAACACCTTGGCAAGTTCATCTTCCGCTATGCTGTAATATTGGAAGATGCCCGGAATACGCGGCTCGATGGCGGCATTGGGGTGGTTGTAGGAGTTCGACTGCGAAGCGAGATAGTTCGAGATAAACGCTTCGTCGTAACCAGCCGTCACCCATTCCTTGATGTCGAACTGGCTCTTGCGATAGCACTGGAAGCCGGATGGATAGGCCGCTGTCCACAGCGCGATATCCTTGCCGCCGAGATGAGCCGCTGCACTCCAGGCTGCCTTCTTCTTTTTCTCGTCACTATCGACCCGAGACATGACGTATACGCCCCAGCCGAGATAGGCCATGTTCGGTGCATAGTTCGGGCCACTGGCAAGCTTTTCCCATTTACCCGTCTTCGCGTTATAAACGTCGTCCGAGCCCGGCAGAATATCGAAGCCGATCGTGTCACCCACGACCGAACTATCGCTGGTACGCGCGGCAGCACCCACATCGCCCCACCACGACACCATAGAGCCGGTTCCAGCCAGAAACTGCTGGAACGCCGTGGTGCCCGGATCGGCGTTGAGCTGGTCGCCCGCCTCTGATGGCAAGGCATCGATAACGTCCTGAATGGCACGAACCCAAGCGGGGTTGTTGATGCGCGGCTTCATCGTATCAGCGTCGAACAGCCACGCTTTGTCATCCGGATGCTTGGCATAGGCCGTCGCACGGCTGCCGAGGAAGTAGAAGCCGAAACCGCCCCAGGCCTTTGGTGCATCGAGATAACCGATGGCATCAGTACCACCAATTTTCTTGCCCTTGAGGAATTTGGTGACTTCCTGAACCTTCTGCCAGGTCTTCGGCACGCCCCACTCGCCTTGATGGCCTTCGTCCTTCCAGGCTTTGGCAAGGTCGGCATCCGTGAAATAATCGGTGCGATAGTTGAAGTTGTGGCAATCGCCATCGACGGAAACGCGGTAGGTCTTGCCATCCCACGTACCGACGGGCGCTTTCAGGTAATCGACATAGTCGTCCATGTCGATCTGGGCCTTGACCCAGTCGGGCATTTCCGAGGCGAGCCCCTTGCCGCAAACATCGCCTTCGAAGGGAGCGCCCATTTCGAGAAGGTCGAAATCGACCGTGCCGGTGGCAATGGCCTGCTGAAGGCGTGGATTGTAGTCGGCTTGCGCCAGATCGATCCAGGTAATCTTGGCCCCGGTGTAGTCTTCCCAAGGCTTGAGGAAACCTCGAAATAGAACGTTGTGAAGGTTCTGGTTGTTGAGGCCCATGAAGGACAGTTCGACACCGGCAAACTCGCCTTGCTTGACGTTCTTCTTCGTCGCCTCAAGGCACATCTCGCCAACTTTTTGCCAATCGGCATCGGTGGGAGAGCCCTTGCCCACACCCGGCACCTGCAAGATTTGGCTGCGCAAGGATGCATCCTGCGCATAAGCTGCTCCAAGCGGACCCAGCATACTGCCCGCCGCAGCCACGGCACCCAAGCTTGCGCCCGTTTTCAAGATGGCACGGCGGCTCAGGCCGATCGCCATCATTCTCTCGAAATCACTGACTTTCATGCGGTTCTCCTCCCGTTGATTGTTATCGTCGCTTTTCTCCTCGCAGCGACGACCAGAGCTTTAGTCCAGCCTCAGCCCGCTTTCTCCATCGAACAGATGGACCAGCGCCACCTCAGGCGTCATGGCAATCGTACCGCCCGCGGGCTCTTCCACGCGGTCGCGAAACACACCGATGATCTTTTGCTGTCCGAGTTTGGCAAAGACCTGTGTTTCCGAGCCGGTGGATTCCACCACAGTGACCTGCGCGCTGACAGCACCGCCAAGCATGAAGTGCTCCGGTCGAATACCATAAAAGGCAGACTTGCCATCTGAACCAGCAGGCGCACGCGAAAGCGGCAGGCGAATGCCATCATCCGTTTCGAAGTATGGTTCTGCGGCGCTGCGAATATAGCCTTTGATCAAGTTCATGGACGGGGAACCGATGAAACCGGCGACAAACGTGTTGGCAGGCTTGTCATAAAGCGTTAGCGGCGAGCCAATCTGCTCGACCCGGCCATCACGCAACACGACGATGCGGTCGGCCATGGTCATGGCTTCCACCTGATCATGCGTCACATAGATCATGGTCGTGGCCAAGCGACGCTGCAATTCCTTGATTTCGGCACGCATCTGCACGCGCAGCTTGGCATCGAGATTGGATAGCGGCTCATCGAACAGGAAGACCTTGGGGTCGCGCACGATCGCCCGCCCCATGGCCACACGTTGGCGCTGGCCGCCGGAAAGCTGGCGGGGGTAACGGGTGAGATATGGAATGAGATCGAGAATTTCGGCGGCTTTGCGGACCCGGGCGTCGATATCGACCTTGGTTTCGCCGCGCATTTTCAGCGCAAAGCCCATATTCTCCGCAACGGTCTTGTGCGGATAGAGTGCGTAGCTCTGAAACACCATTGCGATATCGCGGTCTTTCGGCGGCAGGTCGTTGACCACCTTGCCGTCGATCTGGATATCGCCAAACGTAATCGGCTCCAGCCCTGCGACCATGCGCAGCAGCGTCGATTTTCCGCAGCCGGAAGGCCCCACCAGAACGACGAATTCGCCGTCGGGTATTTCAACGGAAACGCCATGGATCACCGTCAGGCTGCCATAGGCCTTTCCGACATTGACGATATTCATCGATGCCAAAAGCTTTTCTCCTCCCACGGTGTCGCGCACTCCTCGCGACGTCGCGCCTCCCTTTGAATGGGCGGATGCCGCCACCCGCTGCACCCGCCATCATCATCTTATCCTTGGGAGGACATCATCCGTTTTCAGAACTTCACACATCTTTATGATTTTGTAAATTGCACTTTCAGAACTTCTTAAATATTTTCCTCTTCGGCAAACGAAACTGAGCCACGGAAGAATTTTCAGGCGGAATATTTAATGTATTCAGGTGGCGCAACGAGAAGACTCGGAGGGGATTTGCGTACCACTCAATTGCACACATTACGAATATGATATAACTCGTGAAGAATAAGTCTGCAGTTCCAGGGAGGAGAAAGCAGTGCTCAAAGGGATCGACCCTATTATCAATGCTGAACTGATACACGCCCTGATGCTGATGGGACATGGTGATCAGTTGGTCTTATGCGATATCAATCATCCTGCACAAACCATCGCGCGTCAAACGACTTATGGCAGCTTGATCAATGTTTCAGGATGCGGGCTGGAGCGCGCTGCGTATGCCATTTTGAAGCTATTTCCTCTGGACACATTCGTTGATGCACCCGTAAAGCGCATGCAGCTCGTCGGAGACCCCAACGGCCAGGTTCCGATTTTCGCGACCATGCAGGGTGTCGTTGACAAGGCAGAAGGACGCCCTGTCGAGATCGAGCCGTTGGAACGGTTTGAGTTCTACGAGGCCGCGAAGAAGTCCTTCGCAATTGTAAGAACATCTGATCCGGGGCCATATGGCTGCTTCATTTTCAGCAAGGGCGTCTGTTAAGCGCTACTCCAAACGAGGAATAGCGCAATAAAAACCCAGCAATCTGGTGGTTGCCGGGTCGTAAAAGTAACCGTTTTGGCTTCTGGAAAGAGGGCCAATGCGCCCTTAGATGGCGGCGACCGTGGACATGGTGTCTCCCATGTGGTTGGCCAGAAAGTGCTTTGCCCGGTTCACACGGCTTTTCACCGTGCCGACAGAGATTTGGCATTCACTGGCAGCCGCGTCGTAAGCCTGGCCATCTTCGATAACGAGGTGAAAAACGTGCCGGTAGACGGGCGGCATTGCTGCCAATGCACGATCATATTCTATTTTGCGGATAGCCCACTCCTGCGGGGATGATGCAGCGGGAATGAGGTGTTCCATGTTGTTTGTTCCCACAGTAACCCGCCTGCTCTTTTGATAAGCGGTGTGATGCGCGTTGCGCATGATCGTGAACATCCACGATTTGAGACTGGTTCCTGGTGTAAAGGAAGGAAGCGCCCGAAGAGCCTTGAGCAGGGTTTCCTGAACCAGATCATCCACATCCGTCTGGCTACGGTGGAAACGCCACGCGAACTTCTGAAGAGCGGGTATAAGAGAGACAACTTCCTGCTGGATACTCAACTCTGCTGACATGCCCTTGATCTCCTTGTTTGAGCTAGATCAAGTCGCAGAGAGCCTCATCGTTCCGGTCAATGGCAGACAGTACGTTAGCGTACCATTATATCTAATAAGCTTGCATAGGCTGCGATTTAGCATAAGTGCTGCTGCGTTTTTGGGCGCGTTGTTCAACCGTATTCAGCAAGTCGTGGCACGATGGTAAACGGTCTTTTGTTGTTGTTACTGGCTCTGTTGTCAATCAAAACGCACCGCTGTTCTGAATGGAACTCTTCCAGCGATATCACCGTTTTCGGTGGTAATTTCAAATATCTCGCCGTCTATCACCTCACCCCGCGCCAGACGCTCAGCCAGTATCTCGCGCGCGGCCTGAAAGGCTTCATCACATGCTGCTTCGAGCGTGTCGAATTCCGCTCCCTCCGGGTCTCGTGCCAGTCTCCCATGGCTGCGGACGTGAAAGTAGTATCGCATTGCAGTTCTCCGATTTCACTCCGAACCATCGGCAGTTGCGAAAGTTTCATTGATTTCGATACGTGGCAGAAAAGAGGGAGTAGGTTGAACTCGTCTTGCCGCAGCACCCCACATTACAGACCCCATGAAAGGGCACGACTTTGACCTGGACCAACAACGGCCTGCTTAAAACCCTGTCTGAAGAGGACGTAGACCTCGTGCGACCACACCTCGAACCTGTCACCCTGCAACAGGAACAGTCCCTGTTCGAGAGATACGAGCCGATCACTCACGTTTACTTTTTCGAAAGCGGCCTTTCATCGGAAGTTGTTGTTGCCAGCAAGTCGATTGAGGTCGGCTGCATCGGTCACGAAGGCTGTTCAGGCGTGCCAGTCCTGCTGGGCGTAGATGCCAGTCCGCACAAGGCCTTTATGCAGGCTGGCGGCAAAGCGGTAAGGATCGCTTCGCATGAGCTTCAGGGACTTATGGATGACAGCCGTACGCTCCGGGAACTTCTTCTCCGATACGCCCATGTTTTCATGATACAGATTGCTGCAACAGCACTGGCTGACGGACGCTACGGCGTAGAGCAGCGCCTCGCACGCTGGCTTCTGATGTGTCAGGACCGTCTGGGAGATGAGCTTCCCCTCACACACGATTTTCTGGCGGTCATGCTGGGCGTCAGACGGCCCAGCGTCACGGATGCCCTGCACAAGCTGGAAGGCAACCGCGCCATCAAGGCGGAACGCGCCATGATCACGGTTAGGAACAGAGCGATCCTTGAGGAAACGGCTGGTGACTCCTACGGGATTCCGGAAGAGGAATATCGTCGGCTGATTACAAAACGACAATGACAGGCTTTGCGTCGGTCAGGTCGACCAATCGGTTCAATATCCGGTCATTTCCAGATAACCAACGCCAGAAGTGGTTCCATCGAAGGAAATCGGCCCTTCCCAATAAGGCGTCGACGTTGCCATCCACGCTTGGTCATTCAGAGCAGTCGTGGTGATATCAAGACCCTTGCTTGGAATTTGGACGCGCCACGCCACCGGAATGTCTTTTCCGTTGACCTTGGCGCGCCGTACAGGCTCCAGAACGACGTCATCAGATGAAAGCGGCGTCGTTTCTCCTTCTTTCGATATCCAGTTCGCCGAGGTGTAGCCCCCACCGGAATCCCGCAGGCGAAACGCCATGACCTTTTCTCCCGAGGCAAGATGCAGTGAAAACCAGTCCCAGCCGGTTTGGTTGGCGGCGAGCGGCTGTGAAGACCATTCCCGGTCCAGCCACGCCTTGCCACTGACCTTGACCGGGGCTCCTCCGATGGTGACAGTTCCCGTCACCTGATAAAACGGCTGCGAATAATAGTAGCTTGCCTGCCCCGCCTGCGACTTGATCGAATAACCCCGATCACCCTGCAGCACCATTGGGCCGTTGGCAGACAGGGTGAGCTGGTAGCCAAAATCTTGGCCTTCTGCGTGGAGTTCAAGGCGGCTCAACTGGTCTTCTTCGTACGAAGACGATGACTTCATTTGCCAGTCATCGATCCAAGCTTCGAAAGGGCTGGCAACGACGCCTGCTTGACCGACCCCTCCCCGTCCCAACCGTTCCGCGACATAATGGCGATCGACCGCCGTGACTGCGGCATGCCCCAGCCATATCTGACGACTGGAAAAGCCCTCCTCATCTCCGGGCGCAAGTGCGGAACGAAACAGCGTCCACTGCGCGCCTAAATGAGTGCCATCCTCTCTCTGAAGGTTGGCGGTAACATACCACCACTCTATTCTAAAATCCGGATGTGGGCCATGATCGCCGGGAAAGGTTAGCGGCACGCCGCGCTCCGGCACCCGAAACCCTTGCGCATCTGACCCAAGACCCGCAAATCCCTGTGCCTGAACGCCTGCGGGAAGGCAGATCAGGATAAGGAGCGAAATAAGAACAGCGAAACACCTAGCGTTCATTTGCAAATACCCGCAGCAAATCGGAAGGGTTGATCGTCGCCAGCCTGATAACCGGCAGCAGAACGGAAAGCGTCGCCGCCACCAGCGCTATTGCGGCTAGCCTCAGCCAATCGAGAGGGAATATCATCATCGGCAATCTCCAGCCGAATGCCTCCACATTGACGATGACCAGCAGTACCCAAGCGAGCGCAAGCCCCACTGGCACGGATATGACGAAGGTCACGAACCAGAGCGCGATCGTTCTCAACACCTCAAGCAGGGCAAGATTTCGCCGGCGAATGCCCATGGCCCAAACCGGGGCAAGCTGGGGAAGTCGGGTCGCGGAAAGGGTCAAAAGGCTCGCAAACATCGCAAATCCCGCCACGCCAAGTGTCAGCACGTTGAGGGCTCCGGTGACGGTGAAGGTCTGCTCGAACACCGCTCGTGATTGCTGCTTGAGCGACGCCTGATCCACTATATTGCTTGGTGGCAGCCCTAGTTCTTCCACGATCTGGCGTTTGAGCTCAGGGGCTTTCGCAGGGTCTACACGCACGCCATATCGAAGTTTGGGGGTGTTGGGGTAATGTGCGACCAGTGCATCCACATTGACCATGACCTGCCCTTTGGGATTTCCATAATCGGAATAAACGCCCACCACCGTCACGGCCCAGCCATCGGGCAGTGTCATGACCTGCCCGAGCTGAACGCGTTTTTCGCGCCAGAGCTGCTCATTGATCAACGCACCGCGCCCTTGCGCGACCTCATCCCAAACATCCGGCACGCTTTCGAGAAGCGGCCAATGATCACGGTACGTGGAATGATTTGCGATGCCCGCTATCTGTAGCTCATCGCCCAGGATATTGCCCTGCGTGCTCCATATGGGCAGCACGGCGTCGGCGTGGCGAGGCAACCATTGCCTGAGCTTTCCGGCCTCTGCCTCATCACGTGCGTTGACATAAAGTTCTGCGACAAGTCGCTGATCAAGCCAACCGAGAAACGTCGTGCGAAAACTCGATACCATCGTGCCAACCCCAACATTGGCGGATAAGGCAAGGAGAAGCGCCATGAGCGCCAGCGAAAGGCCGGGCAACTGTAGCCGCGTATCCGCCCAGAACCACGACGCCATGGCGCTTCTTGACCGCCGCTCTGCCAGTCGAAGGATTTGTGACAGGAATGCGGGAAGCAAAAGTGCCGAGCCAAGCAGAAGCGAACCCAAAACGATGAACCCGGAGACCAGCCCTGATCTAATCGTCGCGAAGACGATAGCAACAATGAGGAGCGCTGCGCCGCCAAGCGACTGCACCCGCAACGCCGCTGTGGATGCCAGCGCCCAGGCCTGCGGTTGAGCTCCCGCCAGAATTGGCATTGTGCGTACACGCCACAAGCTCTGCACCGAAGACAAGGCCGTGCCGGCCAACGCCATGCCGATGCCAGCCAGCCACCACTCTGGTCGCAGAGAAAGACTACCGGAAACCTCAGCACCATAGAGCCCGCGGAGTGTTGCTGCCACGCCGGGCAGTAGCAGTGATGCCATGACATAACCGATGACCACTCCGATGAAACCCGACACGAGGGCAAGCAGCATAATTTCGAGGGTCAACATCACTGTCAGTGCGCGCAACGAGACACCAAGGCAGCGAACGGTCCGGAAGGTTGCACGCCGCTGTTCGAAAGAGAGCCCGGTCGCAGAGTAAACGATGAACAGCCCGACGATGAATGCGAGAAAGCCGAAAGCGGTCAGGTTCAAATGGAAGCTGTCCGTCAGCCGCTCCATGTCCGGTCGCTCTGAGGTCAGTACACGCAGTTCAGGAACAAGGGTCGTAAGATCAGGTAAACCCGGCCTCTGGACTGGCGCGATCACTATCCTACTAAGCGCGCTCTTTCTCTCAAGTAACCTGTCGGCCACGCCGATATCCGTAAAGGCTGCACCATCCGGGATAGCATCGGACGTCTTGAGGCGTATTCCACCCGCATCTGAAAGACGTGCCGCCGTGGCCGGTGAAACGACAAGCAGATCCCGCCCGCCGATGAAGTCCACCAACTCCGACGAGCCGGAGATCGTCACCACGCGGCCCTCGCTGGGCATGGTCAAGGGATCGATCCCGACGAGCCTGATGCGGACCGAACCAAATCGGTGATCGCCTTCGATAACCGGCGACACGTTCCACCCGGCGCGTCGCAGTTTGGCGAAGCTCGCCAGTGATATTCCGCCACCGTTTTCAGCCACCAGCTGAGAAAGTCCGCTCTGTTCCAGAATGGCCGCAGACCGCGCGTAACTGGCCCGCGCTTCCGCATTGATTGCCTGAACGCCGGACCATAAGGCGGTTGCGAGAGCGATGCCGAGTATCAACGTTACAAGTTGGAGCGGGCGATGACGCCAATGGGAGATGAGGACGATGAACGTTGCCGCGTTCATGCGACGATTTTCCCGCCGCGCAACAGAACCTTTCGATCCAGTTTGTCGGCAAGCCGCATCGAATGCGTTACCAGCAAGAGCGCGCAGCCTGCTCTTCTGCTAAGCGACAGCATGAGTTCGAGCACGGCATCACCGGTCGCCTCATCAAGATTGCCTGTGGGCTCGTCGGCAAGAACAAGCGGCGGCCTTGCTGCCAGCGTTCTAGCGATGGCCACGCGTTGCTGCTGGCCTCCCGAAAGCTGTTCTGGATATCGATGGGTAAGTGGGCTGAGGCCAAGTTGCGTTATCAGTTCATTCTGCCATTCGGCATCAAACCGGCCAGCAAGTTTCGCGTGAAACGCAATGTTCGCCGCGACATCCAGCGACGGGATGAGGTTGAACTGCTGAAAAATCAATCCGACTTCTGTGCGCCTGTAAAGTGCCCGCCCAGGCTCATCTAACGCCGTGATGTCGCGTTCATTCATGAGGATGTGGCCATCATCAGGTCGATCAAGACCACCAGCCAAGTGCAACAACGTACTTTTTCCGCTGCCGGACTCCCCCGTCAAAGCAACGCTCTGCCCGCTTGATACGAACAGATCGATGCCCTTCAGAACCTCAACCGGCCCTTCAGGCGTGCTGTAAGATTTAACTATATTGGAGAGGGACAAAAGCATTTGGCTCACTGTCGCACTCGCTTGGCCAATCTGCAAGCCACAGCCACCACCGACGAAACGTGCAGACGATGGCGGCTATGAACACTAATGCTTCTAAAATTGCTATTTGTTTGAGGTGTCATCAACCACATCAGTGTCAGGTCGATCTCCGCCGCGGACATGTTGTTCCTGCCACTGGCCATCAGCCAGCTGGAAGGAAATGTCCACCTCTTCGCCACCAATCTGCTGACGCCTTGCGGCATCTTTTGCGGCTCTTAGTGCGGAATCGTGATCCGGGAAAGTCTCCGACCAAACATCTCCCAGCCTGTAGCCAAATCCACCGTCGTGTTCACCAACGTGATAGGTAACTGCCATCTCATTCTCCTTTGCTAGCGTTTGAAAACGTTACCATGGGGCAGATGTTCCACCGGGGCCGACTGACAATTCTGTTCCTACTGTCGCGGCATGTCGCGTATTGACGTTGCGCGCGTAAATCGATGGTCGTCACCATCGCGTACAACACCCACGAAACATCGTGTCACCTTGCAAGATATCAAGCCGTACACGCACCTTGAATTTCGCACATTTAGACGGCGTCACAAGCATCATCACGAGTGGCCCACCTCAATTCGTGGAAACCATCGTGGCTTGGCCTCGCAAACTCTTGCCATGATGACGCGCTGCGTTCATATAGGCGCTATGACGGCTGATTCAAAAATATTCGTTGGGCTTAAATCTGCGCGCAAGAAGTCCACTAGCGCAAGCGAACCTACAGGTCCAAAATGCCAGTGGGATGGTTGCGACAAGGTTGGCACAAACCGGGCACCCGTTGGGCCGGGTGGAGAAGGTTTGTATCTGCTGTTCTGTCTTGAGCACGTGAAAGAATACAACAAGGGATACAGCTTCACGACGGCTCCATCGAGCCCGGACGTGGCACGTTACCAGAAGGAAGCGACGACTGGCAGCCGCACCACATTTGGAACGCGGGTCGAAAAAGCGACCGAAATGCCGATGCCGTCGACCGTTCGCTCCGGTTCCGCGAAAGCGTTGAATGCGCGCAAGACCGCCGCTCAACGTCAGGCCCAAAAACTAGATTTGCAGAAGCGAAAGCTCAAGGTGCTCGAAGCCAAGGCTTTTGACACACTCGGCCTGCCTGCAGAAGCCACACCCGAGGAAATCAGAGCCCGTTACCGCGAGCGGCTTAAAATGCATCACCCGGACGGTAACCAAGGTGATCGCACCTCCGAAGACGCGCTTCAGGCGACGATCGAGGCACACAAGATTCTCAAGCTCAATGGATTTTGCTGAGGTCCTTAGCGCTGGAGCTTCCGGCTCCAACGCAGATGACGGCCGATTTTGCCATTCAACTGGCGCGCTCTGCGTCCCGTCGCAAAACCGTATCTGTTGCCAATTCTTCGCCCTGCTTCAAGATTTCGAAAGACGGACTGGTTGCGGGAACAAAGGTCAACAAAAGCAGGAATGCGAATTCAGCTTCCGGAATGACCGAGCCTGGCAGAGCCTGAAAAACAAGATTGTACAGCCCATTGGGAACCGCAACATCGCGCATGTTCGCGATCGTCCCGATCTTCAAAGGTGAAACAGACGCGTCAAACGGTGTTTGCACCGCCCACTCGGCATCAGCCTCGACCTTCACCGCATCGGCAACATCAATCCTGATGAGGCATTCGCCATCGTGGTCTGGAACCCCAAAACTCACAATTCCCTCAGACCACGCAAATCCCTGGTCAACATGCGCGTCGTCCCACAACAAACCGGGGCGCGGTAAATTCGGAAGGTGAACGACGACCTGCGTGTAAAGTACGGTCAGGGGAAATTCTTCTATCATTTCAAGGTCCTACTGCCATCGTTATTTTGCAGCCATCAGGCGCGCCAGCAAGTTGAGCTCCTATCTGCCCGCCTGCGCTGCGATTGTCACTGCGCGGAATATGTCGAACGCTAGCACCGGCACCGCCTTCTGCAAAGGTAGCCGGTGGATATTCATCACGATCCATCCCAGGTTTGGTGGGTATGCCACGCAAGGAAGCTGCACGTCGAGCACTGGTTCCGGGCCGATCCAAGGTGAGCACGCTCGGTTGGCCCAATGCCTGAGCATCGACGATATGCTGGGCAGCCTTTGGAGAAGCGGCACGCGAAATGACCACCGTCCGCTGGCAAGGGCAATCATCACACGGCTCATCACGCGCCTTCGTCTGAGCGAGCTTTTGCGCCGCGGCGGCAGCAGCAGCCAACTGCGCAGCCTTTCTTGCTCTCTCTGCTGCCAAGGCGGCCTCGGCTGCGGCAGTTGCGGCTTCAGCGGCCCGCGCAATACGGTAACCCTGATAGGCCCGATAACCAAGCATACCGAGGCGACCCAGCCCGACAACGACAGGCACTGCTAACGGAAGGGCCATCAGTTAACTCCCCAATATCCGTTTGCCCTGCGTTTCCGCCTGCCCGATTTTCACCATTTCCTGCATGATATCCGAAAGCGTCTGATCCGGATTTCGCGAGGTCTTCACAGCAGTTCGAATTTCCTGCTCTTCTCCGATTGCGCCATCCGTGGTGGACATGAGAAAGGCCCACTGGGCATGAGCCCGCTCAGACCTAAGACCCATTACCTTCCCATCTGCTTCGTAGAAAACAGTCTTTTTGAGAAGGTCTGCATCGGACAAGTAATTGTTATTGTCGGGATCTGTCTCCCGCAGATAGGCCATGACTTTCTTACGGGATATCTCAAGCCGCAAAGCACTCATCGTCTGCATGGCATGGGAATCGAGAGTGAGAACACCTGCGGGCGGAGCCATATCAGACTGTCTTCTGGCCCGCTTGACACCTCCACCCCAGATGGCGTCCGGGGCAAACTGCAATTGAGTGGCCGGTCCGAAAAGACGCCCGAGTTGAAGCTCATCGAGAGCAGGAACGGTCTGCATCATGACATTGGCATCCGCATGACGGAAAATGACCATCTCATGACCGCCAGATTTCACTTCATCGGCTACCGGTTCATCGCCTCCTGCGGCAGCAAACTCGTCTTGGTTCGGCACATGGGGACCATCGTCAGAAGTCTGACCATTTCGCCAAATCTTCGGCACAGAAATGCGGTTGATCCCGCGCAGGTGCCGGTGAAGTTTGTCTTCAGTGAGAGAACGACGACCCGACCAGAAAACCAGCGCCGGTTTACCATCACTCAATTCGATAATTCTATGAAGACGCTCCACAACCGCAGTTGGATCACCCTCATACGTAGGCAGCACACCACCGCCCGTCGGATCCCCCGCCTCTAAAGCCGCCACCATCTCTGAGGACAATGCAGCTGAGCGTGCGTGAAGCTCATCATCCGTGAGGTCCTGTTCGACGAGATCCGCCGAAGATGCCTGTTCTACCGAAGGCGGCGAAGCGACTTGATATGGGTTGATCAGCCATGGCCCACCAAGAATAACGGCATAATCACCACCCGCGTAGCGATACAAAGGCCGATGCGAGACATTCGCTTCCTTCAGCAAACGCGGCAAATCGCTGAACTGCGCACCGTCCATAACCGCATAAACACGCTGGTCTGGAGCCAAAGCAAGCTCGGAAACACTTTTCAAAAAAGCCTCAGCGACTGAAGATAGCTGTTTCTCATCAACGGCTTCAGGGATCATCAAACCTACCCTCGCACCGTCGGCATCGATTGGGAGGCCATGTTCTTCTGACACTCCGTTCCACCCCCGCCACCAGAACCGGAACCGGAACCGGAACCGCGCTCATCGCCGATAAACACATTGGGCGAACCAGTTTGCGCTTGCCCGCCACAATCGATGGCATCGCCAATGCGGCCGGCAGGCTTGCCGTTGATAAAGACGGTTGAGGAACCAGCGGCCAACTTGCGACCATGCAATGGCTGCGGGCAGACGGGGCAACCGTGGGGTACGTAAGCGTCACCCACTCGCATCAATGGTTTATTGTTGACGAATACGTCGGGGCTTCCGCCGGTTGCGAGGGTAGGCGGAAAGTGGCAGGAATGGCCGGAGCCTATATCTGTGCGGCGATGTGCTTGGGGCACAACTGACACTCCAATTCGAGCTATAAGAATAGCACCTGCATCACAGCAGAGCTAATTTTTCGTTCTGATTATTAGTTAAAATGCGCTCCGAATTTGCTCTTTCAATTGCCGCCACGATTGTCTAGGCAGTGGAACATGATCTTCTATCCCACGGAGCCAGTCGCCGCTGGCATCTCGTCCAGTATGAGCCGCATTCCAATCCGATAAATCCATTTCGCCAGCAGCGACAATCTGCTGAGGTGAACCGTTGCCCGTATAATCATTCGCAAGATCGACATGAACCTTGGGGCCTAGAAGATCGCCTGGTAGCCAATCCACAGTTAGCAACGTACGTGTCATCGGCAATGATCTGCCGCTCGGAAGCTGGGTTGCAGCTGTGCCTATGCGAATGTGGGTCCCCAAAAATATGACATTCTTAGCAGAGTCTAATAAGAAGCTTTCGCAGTTTGGAAAACCATCGCCCGATATCGCAGAGGAAACTTGAATCTTCTTGCTAGAGCGATTAATTCGGAAACTGAATTCGTGAGTAACATCCAAGTCTGGAACCATTCCGCCCCAACGCTCCCAAACCTTTGCGCTGCCTCCTCGCGTATCAGGACCACCGTCAGAAATATTGCCCCCTAGTATGAAGTGGCCTGCGTCCGTATCTGCTCCGTAAAACGCAAAGTTTTTGCCAGCATACGATAAGCGCCCATTAACACTTTGATCTCCGTCTTCGCGGTATGGCGTGATTTTTCCTGAAATATTCTTTCTTGGATGTTTTCTTACTTGCGAATAATCATTTGCCATTTTTGGCAAAATATCACCGCTTTTAGTCCACTCATTTTGTGGCAGGTCTACTCCACGGTCCCCAACCTCGTCCCTCACCATTGTCTCAACAGCACGATGTCCACGCAACTCAAGGACCCGAGGTATAACTTCATTAGACGAAGGATCGGAGGTGCATATCTGATCGACAAATTCCGAAGCTCTAAGATCAATTGTGACTTGGTGAAATATTCGAGACGTTACTCTCGTGCTAGACGAGAACCCGCGCGCGTCACCATGGAAACCGAGGCCGCCAAGCCCAAAATTTCGGTCAGGGTGGAATGAGCGTGTGATGAGAGTAAAATAAGTCATTTTGTATCTCTCACATAAGCATCTATCGCAGCATCGGATAAGGCAATTACCCGGCCTCCCGGAAATTGATTCACAAGTATTTGCTCCGGACTTGCAAAACGAAATGCAGTTGCGAATGTTGACGTGAGTATTCGCGCCCACCCCTCATCATAGTGAGATCCTTGAATGTGAATGACACTCATGGAAGGCCAATCCACCTGTTGTCTCGTCTCAGGATCTGTTACCTCAGCACTGCCAACTTGAATTTCGCGACTTTGTAACGGTGTTGCCGAATTCTGCGAAACAGACTCTAACTTGAAACTATAGGTACCGCTTTCTGGGTAAACGAATTCGACAATTGAGGCGGGCGATGAAACCCGGACATGAAACTCTTTTTCATGTTCACTTTTATTGGGCACGGAACTGGGCAGAAGACGCCATTCATTATCAGCAATTGGACGTCCAGATACTATAACTGCTCCACCTTTTTCACGTATCGGCGTATCAACAGTGATAATCAAACGAGTCGACAAATTTGGCTCCTTTGCCTGATTAATTGCGAATGTAGAAAAAGTAACAACGAGCAAAATGGATAACAAAAGGATAGATTTCTTCAAAACTCCTCCTAAAGACATAGACGTTTAATTTAAATCTATGCGGCTAGCGGTCATATTTATATTTTCCTCCTTTTCGATAATGAGATTTTTTCCTTTTATCCTTACTGTACCATCTGAAAGCATGCGTAACTCTGATTTCCCGCAACGAAAGACGATTTCGTCATGAGCATCAATCGTCTTTATACCGCCCACGACCTCACTTGATGCGGTGACAGCGCTCTCGTAGATAGCACCACCAACATTGAGAGTATGGATACCTCCTACAGTCACGATATTTGCTCCTCCAACTGTAAGCGTTGAAGCACCAAGTGCGTTGATCGAAACCGCGCCAGCAGCGTTGACAGTATAGTGCCCGCTGCCACTCATTGATGACATGGTTTTAGCAAGGAAATACCCTGCATCTCTCACCCCAAAGGTGCTTGAAGCAAGCAGCCCGCGTACGACACCACCGCCTATACCTGTACCAACATTCAGTGTGGCATTTTGGCCGATATGGGTCATTTGACTGGATTGAACCTCGGTTAAAGATGCCCCCCACAGATGTAACTTTATTTGCGTCAACCCTTTCAGTTGCGTGATTTAAAACTTTTACCGTCAAATCTCTTTGAGCATGAAGGAAAATCTCCTCAAGCCCATTATCGTCTTCGAAGCTAAGCTCGTTGAAGCCTTGCCCTTTGTGAGTCTGCGTCCTGAAAGTGCTTTTCGTCTTATTCGCCGGCAATTCATACGGCACCGTCTGCCTCGCATTCGGCACCACCCCCGTCACCAATGGCCTGTCCGGATCACCGTCCACAAACGCAACCATCACCTCCATACCGATGCGGGGAATGATCTGCCCACCCCAGCCGCCGCCAGCCCAGTTTTGGGCGACCCGCACCCAGCACGTATCGGTTCCATCCTTCTTCGCCTTGCGGTCCCACGGGAACCAAAGCTTGATGCGGCCATATTGATCTGGATGAATTTCCTCTCCCTCTGGACCCGCAACAATGGCCACCTGCGTGCCCTCGATCTTTGGGCGCTTCGTCGTGCGGTGCGGCGTGAGGGGTACTCGGGCTGGAATGGCCTCGAAGGCGTTGCGGTATTCCGGTTCGTTGCTGTTGGTCTCGTAGGAGCGATCCACGATGGTGTGGCTCGCCCTGATAATCACATGCTCTTCGTATGCATGCTCAGGATGGGCAACTTCGTAGGGGGTAAAGCGACGACCGGCTTCGAGAATGCGGGAGGTAGAGGCGCCGAAGACACGGTCGTGGTCCGCTTCGACAGATTGCGTCCGCAGTTTCTGGGCGCGCTCGGCCTCATCCACCGTCTTGATGCGGGCTGGATATTCGTAAAGCTCACGCTTGGTCGCATCCGGCATCTGCACCAGCGACGGTGTCATATTGCCTGGCACCATGCCGGGTGTTTCAAAATTCCAGTCTGCCCCGGCACGCTGGCCCGGCACGTAGGAAAAGCGTCGGGCCCAGTCATTGATGTGGTTGCGATCCGATGAGCCCTGTGCCAATCTCACTTTGCCCTCGCCTTGAGCGGAAGGTGATGGTCCAAGCCATCCATTGGCGGTATCGGCCACATGCAGCTTGTGAGAGCCATCCTCGTGGCTGAAAAAATAGTACAACCCGTCTTCTTCAAAACGGCGCAAGAGATAGTCGAGGTCGGTCTCGTTGAACTGGGTGCTGTAGTGCTGTGCAGGCGGAGTTTTGATAACGCCTGACGTATCCGGGGCTGGGATGCCGTGTTCGGAAAACAGCGTTTCGACGACATCCACCTAGGTCTTGTCCATCCAGATGCGGCAGTCGGAACGGCGCGACAGCAACCACATTTGCGGACGAATGGTCATCGCATAGGAGCGTAAGCCACGGGTGATCGGCGGCCCCTCATGCAGGTCCGTGACCAGCCCGTTGAAGGGACGGCGCACGCCACCACCATCTTCGCCTTGTTGAACCTCTACCGAAACATCGATCAGACGGCCGATCAGTTCTTCCGGCTTCACCGATTCCTTCTTGGCACGGACATTCAGCTGTATCTCGAAGAGTTGCGACACGCCCTCGCTGATCTCCATCCGCTCGGGCAGCAACTGATCCTCGCCGAGCGGCGATTTGACCTTCAAAACACGGCTGGCCTGGATGAAATCGGACGAAGGCTGGTCGGTCATAGTCTATCTCCGCTCTGCAACTCATAAGTACCAAGAGGAATAATCATCATGGACACGTCCCACGAATATATATATTATAGTGATCGTAAGCGTATATTTGCGCAATCGGGGAGAACGCGCCCATGGAGCACTAGCCTATGCGTCACGATTAATCCTGAATCAGGCGCGCTCTCCGACGAGATGTGCATATTTAAACTTCGTCGCATTATTGGGAACATCATCGATCTTCGGGCCAAACATGAGCTCAGGCGTCAGGACTGACCCGATGTCTTTTGCGGACGGCGCAGTTCCCAGGAGATAAATGTCTCGCGACATGAACATCTGATTACCGAAAGAATTTCCGACGGCGTAGTTTACCTGTAAGGCAAAAGCAGAGTGACCTTTTGCAAGAAGAGCCTGCTTGATCTTGGCATCATTCGCCCCCAGCCACTTTTTCAGCCAAACGGTAAGTGAATATTCATTGACCCCTCCCGATATCTGACTCACAACGGCCGCTACCGCACCGCCGGCAGCCATACGGGAGTTGAATTGGCGAGGTCCATCAGGAAGAGACATGTAGGATGAATCAGGTCCTTTTCGCATCTTTTGGACAGGGACGACCTCATCCTCCCGAACCGGGCGTACGACGAAAGAATCGGTAGAAACGGCAAAATTAGGCATTGGTAACTTCTCCTAGCAACATCCGAGAATGGACAGGCTATATTTGGCGCTAAAGGCGCTTCCGCGTATCGGCAATATCAGAACTGCAAAGACGGAAGAGACGACCCGGTGCCCAAAAGACACCGGGTCGAATCTGTTAGCCAGCCTTGGTGGTTGCAAGGTCGTAAGACGCGATCATCGGTGCCTGCTGCGTATTGTTTTCGTCAGCAGGTGTGTACTTGACTTCCATCTTGGTGAAGTTGAGCTTGATGGTCTCAACAGGACGATCACCGCTGGAATCCACCGAGTAGCTGGCGATAAGCGTGTTCGTCAGCAGGTACTGGATGTAGGTATTGCCCGGATCACCTGTCGTCACGAGGTGGATCGTCGCGAGTTTGCCCTGACGGCCAGAGCAAGCTTCCTGGAACAGTTTTGTGGAAGACGAGTCGCTGACCTTGGTCAGGATGACTTCCGAAATGGTTGGCTCAGATGCTTCGCGGTTTGCAGCAGAACCAGCAGAGGTGTTCATGTTGCGCACTACGTTCCAGTGAATGGCTTCGATATCCATCCACTTTTTGTGTTCCTGGTGCGTAGCGTCACCCTGGATACCGTCGATCTGCAAATAAATTGGCATACTGTAAGCTCCTGTAATTACTGAAAAGACCTCTTGCTTCGAGGCCGCGTTTGCCTTTCCACTACTGCCGCATGCGTCGGGACTTGCCTTCCGACGCGGCAACTTTATCCGCTGCAACCGGGGCGGCCGCAGTGAATTCATTACTTTCCCCAACCGCTTCCGCACGAATGCAGAACCCGGTTTCATCAAAATCAACGGTGATGTGCTTCACCCTGTCACCCGAGATGACTTTGTCCAGAAAGTAGCTGGACATGGGTGGCAGCAAATCCCTGCCGATCATGATTTCGATGGCGCGTGCGCCTATTTCGCTGGAACCCGACCGCCCCACCAGCGCCTTACGCGCGGCGTCTGAAAGCGTCAGTTCCGTGCCGTATGCGGAGCGAACCCGCTCGGCAATTTTCTCGATCTGGATGTCTACGATGCGCGACAGTTGCTCGGGTCCAAGCGGCATAAATGGCAGAATGACCGTGCGCCCCAGAAAAGCGGGTTTGAAATGCTTCGTCAACTCAGGCATGAGCAGCGCCTCAAGCGCCTCACCTTCCGGCATGGTGTCGGGGTCTGCCGCCAGCGCCGTCAACAATTCAGAACCGGTATTTGCGGTCATGAAAATCGTCGTATTCTTGAAATCTATATCCCGACCTTCGCCGTCTTTGAGCATGCCCTTATCGAAAACCTGATAAAATATATCCTGCACACCGGGATGCGCCTTATCGATCTCATCCAGCAGCAACACGCCGAACGGGCGGCGGCGCACGGCCTCGGTTAGCACGCCACCCTCACCGTAGCCGACGTAACCGGGCGGCGAACCCAGAAGCAGCGAAACCTTATGCTCTTCCTTGAATTCGGACATGTTGATGGTCGTGAGATGGCCGTTACCACCATATAAAAGATCGGCCAGCGACAAGGCGGTTTCCGTCTTTCCGGTGCCCGACATGCCAACGAGCAGGAAGACCGCCGGCGGGCGGCGCGGATCGGACAGGCCAGCACGCGCGGCGCGCATGGCATCTGCAATACGGCCAATCGCTATATCCTGGCCGATGACACGCTGCTTCATCCGCTCATCCAGGGACTTTGCGCTCTCGATTTGATCGGCCAGCAATTTCCCAAGCGGAATACCGGTCCAGCGTGAGACGACCGATGCGATCATTTCACGATCAACCACCGTGGGGACGAGTTTCTCGTTAGCATTACCTGGCGCGATAGACACAGGCCGCAACGGCGCGACGTTGGGCGCATCGGTTACGTGCGCGTCGCCTTCCAACAATTCGGTGATCTCGGCGTCATAGCGCGCTCGAAGGCCATCGATAGCGGTTTCGAGATTGCTTATTTCCGCGCTTATCGCGTCAATCCGGGATTTCGTTTCTTCATCGACAGGCTCACGGGAGAGCCACTCTTGCTCGGTGCTGAGTAACTGCTTCTCGCTCTCCATGGATCGAAGTTTTTCAGGCAATGTCTGCCGAGCAAGCGATACGGCAGCGGACGCAGTGTCCAGAAGGCTTACGGCCTTATCCGGCAGCTGACGGGACGGCATGTAACGCGCGGACAGTTGTACCGCCGCAACGATCGCCTCGTCACGTATGATCACGCCGTGGTGCTTGACGAAAGTATCGGCGATACCGCGCAGCATGCGAATGGCCGTCGCCTCATCTGGCTCGCGAACATGCACGGGCTGGAAACGCCGGGTCAGAGCCGCGTCTTTCTCAAAATACTTCTTGTACTCGCTCCATGTCGTTGCAGCGACTGTGCGGACCTCGCCACGGGCAAGCGCGGGCTTGAGGATATTTGCCGCGTCACCCTGCCCTGCCGCACCGCCGGCACCGACAAGACCATGCGCTTCATCGATGAAGAGAATAATAGGCTCGGGCGACCGCTTGACGGCATCGATAACACCGTGAAGGCGTCGCTCGAACTCGCCCTTGACTCCGGCACCGGCCTGAAGGAGTGACAGATCGAGCGTCAGCAGACTAACATTCCTGAGCTTTTCAGGAACATTGCCAGAAACGATCTCCAGCGCCAGCGCCTCTGCGACAGCCGTCTTGCCGACGCCAGCCTCTCCAACGAGAATGGGATTGTTCTGCCGACGTCTGGTCAAAATATCGACCATCTGCCTCAGTTCGTCGTCACGCCCGATGACAGGGTCCAATTTACCCTGACGAGCATCCTCGGTCATGTCCTGAGTGTAGAGGCGAAGGAAATCGTTCTGATCTTTGCCGTGCGAAGCACCGACAACCGCGTCATCACTCGATGACACGTGATTGGCCCCCTCCTCACGAAGTTGCTCCAATGCAGCGCGATCCATCAGCTTGAGTGCGGGGAAAGCGGCGCGCACAAGACTGCGCAACGATGTCTCTTCATCGAGAGCCAGCAGAAGGTGGGTCAGCGCGATGTGGGAACGCCCATCCTGCAACGATGCAAGCAACCAAGCCTCCCGCCCAGCAGTCAGGATATTCTGCGACAGCGACAAAGCCTCACCGTCCCCAACGGCCGCATCGTCAAGCGCTCGGTCAATTTGAGCGCGAAGATCGTCTCTGGAAATTTTCAACCGTTCGAAGGTGTTAGCGAATGCATCGTTATCTACAACCGCACTCAACCAATGAGCAATATCAACGAACTGATGACCGCGTCGGACAGCAACGGATGCTGCCGTTTCAAGCGATACACGCAAGTCAGGCTCAAGCGCTTCCACCAGGCGGTTGAGATCAATATGCGACATGCAGCGAGCCTCCAGATTGGATCATTCCACAACGTGACGTGGCATAGTTAGGTCGATGAAACTCACTTGTCCAGCAAAAGTTGCTTTTTTATTTGACGAGTTTAAAACCAAGTCGCCACAATTTCGCCTAATTTTCCATAAGTCTGTTTAGTGAATAACCTTACGTAACGGAAGTAACTGATACATATCTATCATATTTAATGAGGGATAAACTGACATTGGACACACAAGAGTCGGTACATAATATAGAATATTTAAGTGATTGCGGAGAAAATATTCGAAGCAATGCAAGAACTCGTGAACTATACTATAGAATTAAGGATGAAAGAAACCAAGCTCGCGCAGAAGAACGCACTGTTTCACCCCAAGAAGTTCTAAGAGTTTCCAGCAACTGGATTGAAGTCAGCAATCTCGGATTGCATATTATATATTCTGAAAGCCGTGACGTTGAAATATTGGCATGGCTTGCAGAAGCAGAGCTAAGGCTAAAAGGCTTTCACGGTCTGCGTGAAGTTTATCGGGTTACATATGATATATTTTGCAACCAGTGGGAATCGCTTCACTCGATTAGTGACGATGACGACGAAGAGAAATTCGCTCCTTTCGCCGGATTGAACGGGATTGGAAGTGAGGGAACGCTCATACAGCCATTACGTCTCAGCTCCCTCATTCCGGGTGGCAAGTTTGGCGAACATACGCTGTGGGATTTCCAGCTGGCGCAGCGATCTTCTGAAACGAAACGCAAGGAAAAACTCTATAATGCCGCTTCCGAAGCGGGCATTGCAGCCATGTCTTCGCATCTGGCAGATGTGAATGCGTGTCTCTCGACATTTGATGAGATAGCCAAGATTTTGTCTGAACGGTGTGGACACAACGCGCCGGCCAGCTCGAACATCCGAAACATTCTGATCGAGGCCGCATCTGCGATTCGCACATTGGGCGGAAGGGATGACACGCAGCCTGCCGTTGCCAACAATGCACGGATAGCGGATAGTGATTCCGCATCGATACAGCCCGAAGTTCCTAAAAAATCGTCATCTGGCACAGAAGAAATCGCTTCACGTGACGAAGCATTTGAAACTCTTCTTACAGTTGCGCGTTATTTCCGCCGGACGGAGCCGCATTCTCCGATATCGCTGGCAATTGAAACACTGGTCCGCAGGGGGCGCATGGATTTTTCAGAACTGCTCGCAGAGCTTTTGCCGGAAGTACAGGCACGCCACGCCGTTTTGACGGCAGCTGGAATAAAGCCCGAGAGCGAGAACAACGGAAAATAGTGAAACCAGGGGAGATGCGACGCTCCCTATAGTCAGCAATGCCGATACGGCATCAAGGAGGTTTGAATGGCAAGTGTACATGAGAAGCTGGAGCGGGTTCGCAAACCTCGCGTTCACATAAAGTACGAAGTGGAAACCGAAGGCGCGATGGTGGTTAAGGAACTGCCGTTCGTCGTTGGTGTTCTGGGTGATTTTTCCGGTAATCCAACACAGCCCCTGAAGCCATTTGGCGAGCGAAAGTTCGTCCAGGTAGACCGGGATAACTTCGACGAAGTCATGCGCCGCATGACACCTGGCCTCAACATTGCCGTCCCCAACACGCTTCAAGACGATGGCACAGATATCCAAGTCAATCTGAAGTTCGAGAGCATGGACGACTTCCTGCCCGCATCTGTTGTCGAGCAGGTACCAGCGCTCAAAGCGCTTCTGGATGCACGCAACGAACTGCGCGACCTGTTGTCAAAAGCTGATCGTTCCGAAGATCTGGAGCGGCTTCTAGAAGACATCCTCCAGAACAAGACCGATCTCGGAAAGCTCGTATCCGAATTGAAAGAGAAAAACAGTGCGGGCACCTGACCTCGAAACCTGAGGACTGCTTCGTTGAGATGCCCCGGCGCACGGGGCTTCACCTGTTCTAGCGGCAAAACAAGACAAGAGCCGCATTTGGAAGGATTGAAACATGAGCGCTGAAAGCCTGCTGAAAAACGAGGCACAGACAACGACCACCGAAGAAAACGGCCTGCTGGCCAAGGTGGTTGCCGCGACACGTCAGACCGAACCGGACCGCGCACAGAACCTGCTGCGCACGCTGACAGATCAGGCCCTGAAGGGTACGGTCAAGTATGACCGGAACCTGACCGTAACGCTGAACCATGCGATTGCCGAAATCGATAAGGCGATTTCCGCCCAGCTCGCGGCCATCATGCAGGCACCGGAGTTCGCGAAGCTCGAAGGCACATGGCGCGGTCTGAATTATCTCGTGAAAAACTCGGAAACCAGCGTCAACCTCAAGATTCGCGTGCTGAACGCTTCCAAGCGTGACGTGGGACGCGATCTCGAAAAGGCCGTTGAATTCGACCAGTCCAGACTGTTCAAATCCATCTACGAAGATGAATTCGGTACCCCAGGCGGCGAGCCGATGGGTGCCATCATCGGCGACTACGAATTCGACAACTCGTTTGACGATGTTCAGCTTCTGCAAGGCGTGTCGATGATCGCCGCTGCGGCATTCGCACCGTTTATTTCGGCTGCGAGCCCGCGCATGTTCGGCTTCGAAGACTATCGCGATCTGGCTCGTCCGCGTGATCTCGAGAAGATTTTCGACACCGTCGAATATGCCAAGTGGCGCAGCTTCCGTGAAAGCGACGATTCGCGTTTCGTCACGCTGGCCCTGCCCCGCGTGCTTGCCCGTATGCCTTACGGCCCGAAGACGAACCCGGTTGACGAGTTCGCCTATGACGAAACACGCGGTTCCGCCAACGGCGATTTGCAGCATGATGAATATTGCTGGATGAACGCCGCCTACGTCATGGGCACAAAGCTGACAGACGCCTTTGCCAAGAACGGCTGGTGCACGGCCATTCGTGGTGCAGAAAATGGCGGCAAGGTCGAGAACCTTCCCATGCATGTCTTCTCCAGCGATGATGGCGATCTGGATCTGAAGTGCCCGACAGAAGTCGGCATCACCGACCGTCGCGATGCCGAACTGGGCAAGCTGGGCTTCCTGCCACTCTGCCACTACAAAAACACAGATTATGCCGTGTTCTTCGGCGCGCAGACCGCCCACAAGCCCAAGCTTTATGACCGCCCTGAGGCGACGGCCAATGCTGCAGTCTCTGCGCGTCTGCCATATATGATGGCGACCTCGCGTTTTGCGCATTATCTGAAGGTCATGGGCCGCGACAAGATCGGCTCCTTCATGGAAGCATCCGATTGCGAAGTCTGGCTGAACCGCTGGATTTCCAACTACGTCAACGCCAACGACGTGGCTGGCGAAGAATCGCGTGCGAAGTACCCTCTGCGCGACGCGAAGGTGACCGTTCAGGAAATTCCCGGCAAGCCTGGTGCCTACAACGCCGTCGCCTGGATGCGCCCTTGGTTGCAGATGGAAGAACTGACGACCTCGTTGCGTATGGTCGCCCGCATTCCAACCAAGAACTGAGCCGGATGGAGGGGCAGCAATGCCCCTCACCCATCGCATACCCGCCCGGAGCCCATTCATGACGCACAGGTCCGTTTCGGACATACGCAGTCAGGCCGACCAGCTCATCGCCCTTATCGATGACGCTCTCAACGGCCAAGTGAACGCCATCTTGCACCACCCTGAATTTCAGGCGATGGAGGCAAGATGGCGCGGGCTTGCCATGGTAGTGCGCGAAGCCAGCCGCTGCCCGGAAGTGAAAATCAAGCTTCTGAACGCCAGCTGGCGGGAGCTGGCGCGCAGCATGGAGCGGGCAACGGATTTCGACCAGAGCCATCTGTTCGAGATCATTTACAACAGAGAATTCGGCATGCCTGGCGGTGAACCGGTGGGGCTTCTGGTGGGAGACTATACGTTCTCTCCCGAGGATTTCGAGGGCATCGATTCCATTACGACCTTGTCGCAAATCGGCATGGTCGCCGCCGCAGCATTCTGCCCATTCATAGCCGCAGCGGCCCCTTCTGCCGTAGGCTTGGAAGATTTCTCCGAGCTGAGCCGCGTTCATGATTTCTCATGGCTGAAACAAGAGAAGACCCGCCTTCGCTGGAATGCACTTCGTGCCCGCGACGACAGCCGTTTCGTGGGGCTGGTCGCGCCACGTATTCTGCTGCGCTCGCCCCACAAACCATACTCGCGTCGTCGCGAAGACCCGTTTCCATTTCGCGAACACATCGCGGAAAATGGTGAGACGCTGCTGTGGGGCAATGCAGCTTTTGCTTTCGCGTCTGTCGTGGTGCGCAATTTCACGGACTCCGGCTGGTTCGCCGATATCAGAGGCGTGACGCAGGACGAGGTGGACGGCGGCATGTTGTCCCACTCTCAACTGCCTCCGCTCGATCTTGGCATCGAGAGCAATGGCCTATCGGCACAGCCGCCCGTGGAAATGCAGCTGACGATGGGACAGGAACAGCAGTTCTCCGATCTCGGCATCGTACCGGTGTCGACCACCTATCTTTCCAGCATGGCGATTTTCAACGCCAACCAGTCGCTCCACGCGCCCGGTCATTATTCCAAGGAAAGCGCGCGGCAGAACGCAAGGCTTGCGGCGATGCTGCAATATGTACTCTGCGCTTCGCGGTTCTCACATTACCTCAAAGTCATCATGCGCGATGACATCGGCCAGTTGAGCGATGCCATAACCATCGAGCGAAAGCTGGAAAACTGGCTGTCGTCCTACACTCTGGGCAATGACGATGCGGAGGCATCGTTGCGCACACGCTATCCCTTGCGCTCCGCCGGTATCAGCGTTTTCGAAATTCCCGGAAAACCGGGCAGCTTTTCCTGCACCGTCCGTCTCCAGCCGCATTTCCAGCTGGATGATGTTTCCACCAGTTTCCACCTCATTGCCGAAACGACCACGCATACGGCGTCAATCGCCCGGTCCCCGGCTGAGCCACAAAGGATACCCGCATGACATTGCGCGACGATATCTCCCGCCTGCTTGATGCAGACCAACTTGATGAAGCCATCATCAAGGCCAAGGACCACGTCAAGACTGCCCCTTCGGACAAGGAAGGCCGCAACCTGTACATCGATCTGCTGATCCTTGCCGGAGAGTACGAAAAGGCCGATGCGCAGTGCAATCTGGCAGCCACATTCGCACCCCAGGATGCGGTAGGGTTTTCGCTGTTCCGTCACCATCTGCGTGCCATGGCGGCGCGCGTAGCATGGTTTGAAACCGGTGCGGTGCCTGATTTCACCCATGGCCCGTCCGAACTGGACCAACTCGCCATCAAAGCCAACATTGCCGCACGCGACGGCAAGGCGGATGAGGCAACGCAGGCGCTTTTGGAACTGGACGAGAAGCGTGCCGAAACCTCCATCCTTCTGAATGACAGCAAGGCTGGCGATATCCGTGATCTCGACGACCGTATTCCGCACGCGCTGGAGGTTTTGACCAACGGCGGTAAATATTTGTGGATCGATTTCAGCCGGATCGACACGCTGGTCATCGAGCCCATGACGCGCCCGCGTGATCTGGCGTTCCGCTCGGCAGAGATCACCCTATTGGATGGTGCCATCGCATCGGTGTTGCTGCCAGCGGTCTATTATGGTGCGGACAAGACGACGCCGTTGCTGCTGGGTCGCGAAACCCTGTGGAACGACGATGGCCCTCTGGTGACGGGGCGTGGCCAGCGCTGCCTGTTGATCGGTGACGATCTGGTGCCGTTCCACGAAATTTCCAGCCTCTCGGCGGATGCGGGTACCGAAGAAAGGCAGACTGCGCGTGGTTGATCCTCTGGAGCAATATCGCCCAAAGCAAAGAACTCTTGCCCGCTCGGTGCTGGACCGATTGCTGGACGATGCGCCGGATATGGAAAACGACCCGCCTGCGAGCCTGTCAGATCAGGTCCGTGAGATGCGCGAAGTCATTCGCCGTGATCTTGAATCCCTGCTCAACACACGACGCAATCCTGCCGGGCCGCCAGCAGATTTCAAAGAGTTGACGGATGCTCTTGTCAGCTATGGCGTGGACGGCATTCTCGCCGCCAATCTCGTAACAGACGCCTCCAAGGCAAAGCTCGCCCAGACGATAGAGCGGCGGATATCCATGTTCGAGACACGCCTTGCCGATGTGCGCGTATCGATCATGAAGAACCGGATGGATGGCGACAGGGCGTTGCGTATGCGCATTCAGGCGACGTTCCGTCTGCATGAAGGCATGCCGCCAATCAGCTTCGAATCCAAGATAGACCCATCGACCCAACGCTTTTTGGTGGAGGCAAGCAATGGCTGATGGCTTTCTCGAAAAATACAATGACGAGCTCTTTGCGCTGAGAAAACGCGCGTCCCGTTTTGCGGCGGCGTTCCCGAAGATCGCAGGCCGGTTACGGATGACGGGCGAGGTCGCCGACGACCCCCATGTCGAGCGGCTGATACAGAGCTTTGCATACTCCGCAGCGCGCGTGCGCCAGAAGCTGGATGACGAGTTCCCGGAGCTCTCCGATAGCCTGCTGGAAACGCTCTATCCGCATTATCTCGCACCGCTGCCATCCATGAGCGTCGTTCATTTTGCCCCCAGCCCGGCACTGACGACGGTACAGGCGCTGCCACGGCACAGCGAAATTCTGGCTGAGCCTATCGGCGGCGAAAGCTGCAAATTCCGCACTACGCAAGATATTGACATCGTCCCTTTGGAGATTACGGCAGCGTCACTTGTCAGCCAGCCCATCGACGCGCCTTTTTTCGCGTCATCGGCGGGCGCTGCAAGTTGCCTGAAACTGTCATTGCGCACCACCTCACCTCGTCCCGCAACATTTCGCGAGATAGGACTGACATCGTTACAGATATTCATTTCATCGGCATGGCAGCAGGCGACGGCGCTCTATGAACTTCTGGCGAACCATTGCGTCGGGATATCGCTTGCTCAGCATTCCGAAGACCGCAATGCCATCTTCTTATCCGCGGCCAATCTCAAACCCTCAGGCTTTGCCCGAGATCAGGCGATGCTGCCCTACCCCGCCAACAGCTTCGACGGATACCGGCTGCTGACGGAGTTCTTCGCGCTGCCGCAGAAGTTTCTGTTTCTGGATATCGAAGGCCTCGACCAATGGAGCGGTGGAGATTGCGAGCTTTACATCTACCTCGACGCCGCAGAAACGCGGCTTGAGCGTATGGTTTCCGCCAAGGATTTCGTGCTTAACGCATCGCCCGTCATCAACCTGTTCAAGCAAAGCTGCGAGCCCTTGAGCCTCGATGGCACACGGACGGAATATCGCCTGCTGCCCGACGCCCGGCGTCAGAGGACGCGGGAAATCTACGGCGTCGAAGATGTGGAACTGACGAGCCGCACAGGCCAGATCGAAAAGACGTCGCCATTCTTCGGTCGCACGCAAAGAAGCAATGGATCCAACTTATTTTGGCAAAGCTATCGCCGCTTCGACGATGATGACGGCTCGTCCGATACCGACATCGCTTTTGTCGATCAGCAGCGTGGGCCGCTGGGTCCGCTTGATGTCGTGGCCAGCGTCAGCACGCTGTGCATCAATCGAGAACTGCCCAGCCAATTGCCATTCGGCGGCGGGCATCCTTTCCTGCAACTCGCAGCAGGAAATGAGGCGGTTAATTCCGTTCATGCGTTGATGCCGCCAACAGCAGCCGTTCGAATGAATGAGCGTTCTGCGCGCGAATGGCGGCTGGTCTCGCATCTTCTCCTCAACCATCTGTCGCTGTTCGACAATGGCGGCGCCCCGCTGAAGGACATTCTCTCCCTTTATGCCTTCAGAGATACGCCAGAGACCCGCCAACTGGTGGAGGCCATCACTTCGGTCGAAGCGCGCAACTCACATGCCAGAATTGGCTCAGCGATGGTGCCGGGGACAGACATCACCCTAGAGTTCGACCCTGCCTTGATAGACCGAGCCGCAGCGTTCGTATTCGCGAGCGTGCTGAACCATTTCTTCGGCCTCTACACCTCGATCAACAGCTTTACCCGCCTGACCGCAACCATGCGCGGCCAATCCGAACCTCTTGCCCGGTGGCCTGCCCGTGCGGCAGACCGCCCGTTGCTATAGGAGTTCGCGATGCAGCCTCAAGCCATCGACATGCGTGAAAGACAGGCAGAACTGCTGGCAAACGATCCCGGCAGCTTCGATCCTGCGACAGCATTTCGTGTAGCGCAGCATCTTGTCCAGCAGGATGAATTGACCATTGGTTCTCACAACGGCGCGCGCCCGACGCCCGTTGCGATCAGCGGCTACCGCAGCAAGAATGGCAAAGCGGAACTGCGCTCCGCATTCGCACCTATCATCGGTCCGCTTGGTTCATTGCCGCCGAGTTATAGTGAATTGCAGCAGCGCGAAGAACGCAATCGTTCCAAGGCGTTGACCAGCTTCTTCAATCTGTTCGCGGCTCGCTTCAGCGAACTTTTCGTCTCTGCGACAGAAAAATACCGGCTGGCGCGCGAACTGCGCTGGACCCCGAACCCTGAAAACAACGCCTTTCGCAAAACACTGCTTTCGCTGACCGGCTTCGGCACTACGGGTCTCAGCGCGAAGGTGGGCGTCAAGGAAGACGTATTGCTGCGTTTCAGCGGTTTGCTGGCAAATCGCAACCGCAACGCAACGGCCCTGACGTCGATGCTACGTGAATTCACAGGGCTCGATGTCACCATCGAGCAATTTCGCAGACGCTGGGTGCCACTTCCGCTGCACGAGCAAAGCAGGATGGGGCAGCCCGGCGGTTTGCGGCTTGGGCAAAACGTCACGGCTGGAAGTGCCATCGAAGATTTCAGCGGCGGCTTCCGCATAGTCCTTGGCCCTGTCGGCTATGCGGATTATCTGGCTTTGACACCCGGCTCGAAGCGGCTTGCGGAAATCTTCGCCGTCACACGGCTTTTTGTCGGCAGTGCTTTCGAGTTCGACATTCAAGTCATTTTGAAAAAAGAGGACGTACCTTTCTGCCAGCTGGGTCAGGCAGATGCACCGGCACGGCTGGGGTGGAACAGCTGGGCCCGCCTTGCCCCAGCGGCAAAAGACAGCACCGACGCAATCGTAACCGAGCGCGAAGGCTCGGCACTTTCAGCGTGAGGATGACATCATGAAACTTGTTCTGAAAGAAAAGCAGGTTAACGGAAGTGCAAAGCCCACCCTGTGGAGCTTCGAGCAGGGCAGACGCGTGATAGGACGTTCCACCGATTGCGACTGGCAGGTCAATGACGATGCGCGCCGGGTTTCCAAGCAGCATTGTACGCTGAGCTGCGACCGCGAGGGGTTTTCCATCACCGACCAGAGCGCAAACGGCACGCAGGTCGATGGTCGTCTCTTGCTGGAAGGCGAAACCGTTCGTCTGCAAAATGGCTCACAGATCGGCATCGGCGGACAGACATTCGACGTCATCATCAGCGGCGAGGCTGAACTGGAATATGGTGATCCCGAAAGTTCGCTGCGCGTAAGCGACGAGCATATGACGATATCGGCCATTCTGGCGGACATCGCGCCAAATGGTCGCTCGGCACGCGGTGTTATTACCGGTGGTGCCTCCAATGATGACTGGCCGGACACGGCACCGGACCTCACCGGTAAGAAAACCAAGTCCATTTCCCGCAATGTCGAGGTGGGCTGGAACGCCCCGCCCTCGACTGCCGGTGTCGGTGCTGTCTTGCCCAATGACTGGAACGAAGAGCCGGTGGAAAGCTCCAAGCACGAGCACACCGATGCAATGAACATTCCGGTGCTGGTCTCCCGACCAAAAAAGAAAGCACCTGTCGAGGATTTCGACGCGGTCTTCATGGGTGGGGACGACGAGGAGACGGAGATTGAGCCGACAGCCGCAGCTGTGCCTGTCACGAGCGACCCTATCGATGACCTTCTGGTTCAGATGGAAAAGGAAAGCGCCGAATGTCTTTCCATCCTCGACATCGACCAGACGGCCATCGGCGCTGAGACCCATGAGACATCGCCACGGGCACGGCTTGAAGGCCTTATTCGCCAGCAACGGCTGCTGGCATCGTCTCTGGAAATCCTGATCCGAACCTGCACGCAAAAGCTCGAGCCGCGATTGATCGAAGCCAAGGCCGACGCCCAAAACGACTGGCGCGACAAGATTGCACGCAAGGAATGGCGGGCTCTGATCCAGAGGACCGATTACTGGTCCACTTTCAAAAAGAACTTCGAAGAAGATGGCCGTCAAATGCCGGTCAGAGAGTTTCTTCAGCGCGCAGCACGGGGCGAGGCTGCGCCTGATGAAGCGCTTCAACCAAATACCAAGGGGGTAAGCAGACAAAATGAGGCATGAAAACCGGGTTGCCTGGAGCGAGGGCATGTTTCTTCGCGTTCAACATTTTCAACAATCGGACCGCTGGACGGAGCGATTGGTCCGCAATACCACGCGCAACCTTTCGCCCTATCCCTGGGGTGTTGCGGAAATCGGCATTGATCGAAGCGCATTGGCTATCGGCCAGTTTGCGCTTTCGAACCTGCGAGGCATATTGCCCGATGGAACGCCATTCGAAGCGCCTGAAGATTCCGACCTACCCCCGCCGCTGGATCTGGATGAAGGCGTCAAGAATGCAATCGTCTATCTAGCTCTTCCAGCCCGTCAGCCCGGCAAGGCAGATATGTCCAGCGGTGCCAAGGCCGATAGCAATAGCGTGCGCGTTGTGGCCACCACATACGAAGTATCAGATGCCAATGTGGACACGGATTTCATAGCTCCCATCGATGTCGGACGCTTAAGCCTCAAATTCCTCAAAACCGGCGACGATCTTTCTGGCTATGATCTGATCGGGCTGGCGCGGGTCATCGAGGTGCGCTCCGACCGCGCGGTCATTCTCGATCCGGATTTCATTCCGCCGATCCTCAACTGCGCAGCCTCATCGCGCCTCTCTGAATTGCTGACGGAACTCCTCGGTATCGTCCGGCACCGGGCTCAGGCGATCTCCGAGCGCATCGGTGATCCGACTATCCGTGGCACAGCAGAAGTGGGCGATTATTTCCTGCTGCAAATTCTCAATCGCGCCGATCCGCTGCTGGCTCACCTTTCCGCCAATGCCACGCGGTTTCACCCCATCCGGTTTTACGAGGACTGCATTCAACTGGCCGGGGAACTCGCCACATTTACGACGGATAAAAAGCGCGCGACGGATTTTCCGCCCTATCGCCATGATGATCTCAAGGCGAGCTTTGCAGCCGTGTTCGATGATCTGCGAACGTCGCTTTCCGCCGTTCTGGAACAGGCGGCTGTTGCCATCGAACTGGTGGAGCGCAGACACGGTGTGCGTGTCGGCACAATTCACGACCGGACGCTGCTGCGCGACTCCGGCTTCGTTCTGGCCGTGCGCGCCGATATGTCCGCCGAAGATATTCGCCGCAAGCTGCCAGCACAAATCAAGGTTGGCCCGGTGGAGCGTATTTCCGAACTGGTCAACGTTGCGCTGCCGGGCATTCCCGTGCGCTCGCTGCCGGTGCTTCCGCGCCAGCTCCCTTATCGCTCCGGCACGATTTATTTCGAGATCGATACCAAGTCACCTCTTTGGAAGCAGCTTGAAACCTCTGGCGCCATCGCGCTGCATCTCGCGGGCGAATTTCCCGGCCTTGAGATGGAAATGTGGGCATTACGCGAATGAGCAACGACAAGCCCTCCTCATGGCAGGATTTGCCGACGGTGGTTGAGATCACCGACGAAAGCCGACTTCGAAACAAAAACGCTCGCAACATGGCGGCCATTCTCGATGACATCATCGAGACAGACGTCGTGCCAGCCCGCGCGGGACGCAGCGACAATTCGCTACCGATCGACGCGCTGCTGTCCAATTTTCGTTTCGGCGGCGAAGAGGTGCCGACACTGGTGCAGTCGGCAGCGCCTCTGCTGAACCTCGCGCATGTGTTGCGCTTCAGCGATGCCGAGCCGGACCCGGAGCATCTACGGCGCGCCTGCATGGAAGCCATCACGCGATACGAGCGCGACCTGGGTTCCGCCCGTATCAGCCCAGAACGCGCCAGAGCCGCGCATTACGTGGTCTGCGCGACCGTGGACGATGTCATCTTGAGCAAACCCTGGGGCGTGCGCGCCGGCTGGGCCCGCTCCGGCCTCGTCTCCACTTTCCACAATGATGTCACCGGCGGTGATCGCGTATTCGATATTCTCGACCATTTCCACCAGTCGCCGGGTGCCAACAAAGATCTTCTCCTGCTGCTCTATCTCTGCCTTTCGCTTGCATTCGAAGGCCGCACACGCGTTTCCGCCAAGGGCGCACTGGAGCTTTCGCGCATCCGCGACAGCCTTTATAAAACACTGATCGGCCAATATGGCGTATTCGAGCGTGAGTTGTCTCCGCACTGGCAGGGCGTCGAGGCCCGACACACGCCGTTGCGCACCATGGCGGCGCTTTGGACCCTGCTGTCCCTGATCGCACTGGCCTTTGCATTCGGCTACCTGTTCTTCACCCTGTCTTTGAACAGCGCCTCCGATACCACATTTGAGCGGCTGGCATCGTTACCTCCCACCGACACGCCGAGTGTGCTAATCACAACGCCGCCCGCCCCACCGGAAACTCCGCCGGTCAAAGCCGAAGAGCCGAAAATGGAGCCACCAAGGATCGTCGAGCCGCCGAAACCGACGCGGCTGGATAATCTGATGGCGTTCCTCCAGCCGGAAGTTCAGAAAAATCTGGTGACGCTCGCAAATGTGAACGGCCGTCCTCGCGTGCGTATCAACAATTCCGGTCTGTTCAATGTCGGCAGCGCCGATGTCAGCCCGCAATTCCGCGATCTCATCCAGCGTATTGGCGGCGCACTTGCTGCCGACAAATTCCGAGCGGTGGTTATCGGCTATACGGACAATGTGCCGATAAAGACCATCCAGTTCCCGTCGAACTGGCATCTTTCGGAAGCCCGGGCGAAGGCGGTGGGCGATATTCTCTCCACCTTCACCGGCCCCGAAGCCATCCTGACCGAGGGCCGCGCCGACAGCGATCCAATTGCCGATAACAATACGGCGGAAGGTCGGGAGAAGAACCGCAGAACAGAGATCATGGTGCTGACCAATCCCGGCGAGCAACTCAGCGAAGCGGGCATTCTTTCCCCCGCGATAACAACGACAACCGGACAGCAACCAGGTGAGGCCCAGCAATGAATCCGCTGAGTTATTTTTATACGATCCGGTCATATGTCGATAGCTACGCGGCCCTCATCGGCAGGCGGTTCATTTCGTTGCTGTGGGCGGTCGCACTTTGCGTCGTCATCTGGTTTTACGGATATCTGGTCGCCTTCGGTACGTTCAAACCTTTCGGCACGACGCAGGCGCGCCTGATTGCCATCGGCATCATATTGCTGATCTGGGTGGTCTATATCGTCATTACGGCCTACCGCGCCCGCAAGCAGGACAAGGAACTTGTCGATAGCATCGAGCAGGAAGCGCTGAACAACCGAAATGCCGAAGTCGGCGAGATACAAACCCGGCTGAAAGAAGCGCTTGCACTCTTGCGCCGCGTCACAAAGAAGCGGTTCGGCTATATCTACGATCTGCCCTGGTATGTGATCTTCGGCGCTCCCGGTTCCGGTAAAACCACGGCACTTACCAATTCCGGCCTGCAATTTCCTCTGGGTGATGCGCTTGGCGAAAGTGCCGTGAAGGGCATTGGAGGAACGCGAAACTGCAATTGGTGGTTCACCGATGAGGCGATTCTCATCGATACCGCAGGCCGATACACGACACAGGACGACCTCGACGGCTCGTCCAAGGCAGGCTGGGAAGGCTTTCTCAACCTTCTGCGGCGCTATCGTCGCTCCCAGCCGATCAACGGTGCGCTCGTAACCCTGTCCATCCACGACCTTTTGACGCGTGACCCGGAAGAGCAACGTCAGGAGCTTCGCTCCATCCGCCAGAGGCTATCGGAACTGGACGAATATCTACACGCCCGCGTGCCTGTTTATGTCGTGCTGACAAAGGCCGACCTTCTGGATGGCTTCATCGAGTTTTTCGATGGCTTCAACAAAACGGATCGTCATCAGGTCTGGGGTACGACATTTAAGCTGGACGAAAGCTATTCCGCACAGGATCTGCCGCAGCGTTTTCTCGAAGAATTCGAGCTGTTGCAACAGCGTGTCGACGCGATGCTGATCGAGCGTTTGCAGCAGGAACAGAATGCCGAAATACGGGGGCGCATCTTCCGCTTCCCAGCAGAGCTGTCCAAGCTCAAGGACCGCTTGCATGAAGCATTGAGCGAGCTGTGCGCGAGCTCGCCGCTGATCGAAGCGCCGTTGCTTCGTGGCGTGTACTTTGCGTCCGGTACGCAAGCGGAAGCGGGCACGACTGCCCCGCGCGCCCACCGCAGCTACTTCCTGGTGCGTCTGTTCAAGGAGGTCATTTTTCCGGAAGCGGCGCTCGTCATGCGTGACAAACGCCTGTCCGGCAGGCAGCTTCTGGTCCGGCGCATAGCGTATGGCTTGTCCGTGGCTGTGGTCGCAATCGTCTTTACCGGCTGGATCCTGACCTATTTCTCCAACACGCAGGCGCTGGCTGAAGCGGACCGTAAACTGAATGCTTACCAGCAGCTGGTTCAGGGCATTCAAGTCCGAAACGTATCGGACGCAGACTTCCTGCGCATTCTGCCGGCTCTCGATAACCTGCGCGAAGTCAATTCCGGCTTTGCGAAAGATCGCGTGTGGAATGTTGGTTTCGGTCTTGATCAGGAAGAGAAAATCGCTGGTCGACAGCGCGATGCCTATCAGCGGGCGTTGAACGCACTGCTCCTGCCGCGCATGATCGTGCAATTACAAAAGCAGCTTCAAGACGAAAGCGATGTCACGCGCACGTTCAATTCGCTCAAGCTCTACGGCATGCTTGGGGGTCTGGGTAACCTTGATCGCGATTTCATGACCGTGCAATCAAGGGACATGTTCGCATCTCTCTATCCCGGGGATGGCAGGGCAGCAGCCCGTGACGCCCTTAATCGTCATGCTCGCGCCTTGGCCGGCGGTGTTCTGGCCCCGATCGAACTCGATGCCAGACTGATTTCCAAGGCGCGGGATACTATCCGTGGCCAGGCAATCGGTGCGCGTGCCTATGATATTCTCGCTGGCCTTCCGCAAGCACGCGAGCTTCCGAACTGGAGCCCGTCTGCTGCTTTCGGCCCACTTGGCGAACGTGCCGTGGAGCGTGAGAGCAAGGCACCGCTGGTGGATGGGATCGAGGGGCTGTTTACCGCCAATGGCTATCGCGCCGTCGTCATCCCACAGGTCTCCTATGCCTCTCGCGTCGCGCTGTCTGAAGCCTGGGTGCGTGGTTCGGATGATGCAATTCGTGGTGCGACCGTGGAAACCGTGGCGCAGGCCGCTCTCCAGATATATTTCGACCGCTTTGAAAAACGCTGGAACGACCTTCTGACCGATGTCCGTATCAAGCCCTCGCAGAGCCTTGGTGATGCGGTGGAAACGACGCGTATTCTGGCAAATGATCGTAACATCATCATCGAAGCCGCCAAGTCCATCGCCGATGCCACCGACTTGCGTCCCAATGCGGGCGCGAGCTTGACAACGTTGGCATCGACCGCCGACGGTGACAACACGGCAGCGATCCTGTCAGCAACCGTCGATGCGTCTGATCCATACGCACGACTTCGCGAAATGCTAGCGGCGAAGGGGTCTGGTTCATCCGAACAGGCAAACAGCAACGGCGCGAATGGTAGCATGGAAGCAGGTTCCCCATCGGAACAGCTACTTGCCGATATCAAGGCTTTGCACGAGCAACTGGCACGCTCCTCGACCACATCCGACGAGATCGCGCGGGTGTTCGATGTCGATAGCCAGTTGACGAAAGCCAATCAGGATCTGTTACAGGAGGCGCGCCAGCTTCCGGCACCGCTTGACGTTTGGGTTGCCGGACTTGCGGCCGACGTCGGTTCGCTGGCGGTGAAATCCGCGCGTGGCCGAATTGCAGACCTCTGGGCGGCGGAGGGAGCATCGCTTTGCTCTTCCATCGTTTCCGGGCGCTATCCATTTGATCGGGCATCTCCGAGAGATGTTGCAATGGCTGATTTCACCCGACTTTTCGGACCGAAGGGCACCTTCCAGACGTTCTTCAAGCAGCGCATGGAACCTTTCGTCGACAAGACGACAAATCCATGGGGCTGGAAGGGCACGTTTGGCGCAACCGGCATACCCAGTGATGCCATTGCGCAATTCGAGAATGCCGACAAAATCTTACGCGCGTTCTTTCCCAATGGAAGCGAAGTGCCGGCTGTTTCCATCAATGTGAAGCCGGTGTCGCTAACGGACGCATCCAGTGCCGTCATGCTGGAAATCGAAGGCGAACGAGTGGTGTATTATCACGGCCCGGTGCAGGCGAAATCCATAACCTGGCCGTCGGAAAGCAATTCCGCCAACCTTTCGCGCATCGCTTTCCAGCCAGGCGGCTGGCAGCAGGCGAAAACAGAAAACGGCGACTGGTCGCCATTCCGCCTGTTCGATGATGCTAAAATCGATAATCAGGCAGGCGATTTGTTAAGAGCTAGGTTTGAAAATAGTGGCCAGGTAGCAGAGTTCGATATTCAATTCGGTTCGGTGCTCAATCCGTTCAGACTGGATGCGCTTGCGAACTTCACCTGCCCGGCTCAATTCTGAGTGACAGATCAATGTCGCGTTTAACGGAGGGGATGATGACAACGAAAATGCACCGGGACCGCAGAGCCGCCTTGTCTGACTGATGGCGAAGCAAGTCAGTACCCCCGTCAAAGCCGCAGTCGAAAGCGATCGGATCGGCTTTTTCGGGAAGATTCAGAGCCACGGGGATTTCATTTCCGAGGGTATGGACCGCGATCTCATCGGCGCTCTTGACGGCTGGATTCAAGCCGGCATGCACGCCTGTGCCGATGTTTTTGCGTCGCGTTGGAATTCCGTGTTTTCAGCATCCCCTCCCTTGCGCTTCATAACCGAGCGCGGAATTTGGGGCCGCAACGCCTATGCGGGTGTACTCCTGCCCAGCCGTGACAGGGTTGGCCGTAAATATCCACTGGTCGTGCTGGCGCAACTGGCACACTTCAACCAGCACCCAAGGACGCTCTATCTTGATGATACATGGTTCATGGCCGCCGAAGCGGTAGCTGAAACCTCCATGACATCAGAATTCGACATGCAGCGTTTTACGACGTCGGTCAAACGATTGCGCATGCCCAAACCAAAGGGCGAGGATGAAGACGTACAGTTTTCGACCCGTTCAGGCGAACCCATAAGCCTGTGGTGGTACATCGATGCTGACACCCGCCGTGCCCGCGGAATGAAATTCGAAGGCAAGCCGGCGGCGACGGATTTCGTGCGGCTCTTTCGTGATCAGACATCGACAGATGAAGGCGATGCACCGTCGAGCCCGAAGCCCGCTCAAAAGGTCGCTGCCGACATCAAGCCCGCAGCCCAGCCAAAGCCTGCTGCCGCGCCGAAACCACCGCCGCAAGAGGCCCCCGCCGCTCCGCTCATCTACAGTTACGCCACCCATCCGGGAACACGCCTCAGCGTCAATGCGGATGCACTGTTCGTGTCCAAGAGCCCTGCTCTCTTCGCGATTGCCGATGGTGTGGGAGACGGCAATGCAGCGGTTGAGGCTGCACGGCTGACGACGAATGCGTTGACCGACGTTGCCAGCAACGATCAGGCCGAATTTGTCACTCAGGATATCAAAGGCAAACTCGGAACGGTCAACAGCCTGCTGCTTTCGCGCCAGTTCGGGACGGACGCGCAAAGGCCGATGGCGAGCGTCGTTGTGGCATCTTTGGTCGAGAAGACGCTGACCGTCTTATGGTCGGGCGATGCGCGCGCCTATCTGCTGCGTGATGGCACCATGCACATGTTGTCGCGCGATCATGTCATCGTCGGCATGAAAAAGCAGCTGTCACAATGCCTGGGCCTTTCCCAGCAATTCCGCCCCGATGCCTTTGGCGAAGAATGGGGCTTATATGACCGCCTATTGCTATGCAGTTTCCCGCTGATGCAGGCGTTGAGAGAGCGCGTCGTTGCGGAAATTCTGCAGGAAACGCCGATCAACGATTGCGCCAACGCGCTGGTGCAGGAAGCACTGATCGAAAACATCCGGGACAATATCAGCGCCATCGTGATCGGAAATCGGCTTGAGCAACGCTAACGATGTTGCCAAGCATTTTGCCGATTTGTTGGCTGCGATACGACAGTCTGAAAGACCTGATGACGTCATAGATCGTATTCGTGACGCGCTCGATCGCAAGGCGTCCGCATTGTCTCAGCAAAATCCTGTTTTCATCGAGAACAGTTTCACGCTCGAGGCCGTGGCCTATGAGACGGAAAGCACGCAGATTTTGCAGGTAACACATCGCGACCTGCGCACATCATTCGCTCTTAAGACGGTCCCGGAGAAAGCGCGTGATGACGCGTTTCTTGTTCAGAACCTGCGAAGAGAAGCCGAAATAGGCCTTTCCATGCGCCATCCATGCCTTCACGAAGTGTCCGCACTTCTACGGTTGCCTGATGGACGGCCCGGTCTCTTGCAACCGTGGACACCTGTGTCACTCGCGTCTGTGCTAACAGACGGGACACTGACGCGAGATGAGATCAGCACTGTTTTGGACCGGGTTCTTGGGGCTGTCGCCGCTCTCCATGCCAAGGATTATGTCCATGGCGATATCACGGCTGCAAACATCCTGCTCCCTGATGGAAATCTGGAAAAGGCGAGGCTCGCGGATTTCAGCATCACGCTAAAAACCGGCGAACACTACAGCATGCATGGTATCGACTATGCAGGTTCGCCGGAATTTTCGCCAGCGGAGCAAATGGCTGGCTCGGCTGCAGCACATCCGCTTTATGACATTTATTCAGTCGGTAAGCTTGCGCAGCGACTGCTGAGTGCCACGGGTTCAGACGAACATGAAAAGCTGGTCAGATTTGCGCAGCTATGCACCGCGGAGGACGCATCGAAGCGCCCTCAATCTGCTGAAGACGCGGCTCTTTTTCTCTAGGCGGAAGCGGCGCTATGTGAACGTCGCCTCATTCGATATCAGTTGGAACCGCCAGGCTGAGGCGCAGCGGCCGTTGGCACGCTCTTCTGGAAAACAGTCAACAGCTTTGCCGAATCCACCAGCGGTGCGTTGCTTGCATAGAGAACATCGCCCTTTTGCATTTGGAAGAGCTGCATCAAGGCGATGCTGGACGCATCGCGCATATTGACGTGGTAGATCACCGGCTTCATGGTCGGTACGAAAGCCACCGGATCCTTGGAGCCGGACGGCGATTTCGTCGGTACGTTAACGACCTCGTTGCGGAAGACGTAGACATTGCGGGCGTCAGCGCGATCATCCAGCAGACCGCCGGAACGACCAACGGCCTGGGCGAGTGTCATCTTGCCGGTTTCGAATTGGAATTCGCCAGCGCTCTTGAATGCGCCAAGTGCGGTGAAGCTCGACGCATCACCATCGATCATGATCTGGTCGTCAGGCGACAAGCGAATATTCTGGCGATCCTCGCGCATGATACGGTCGAGAGACGCGCTGGCGCGCTGTGTGCCACGCACAACGGTCACCTGCGCAGCACCCGGCGCTACAGTCGGGCCGCCAGACTGGTTGATCGCATCGAGAACCCGTTCCTGGCGGGCAGTCAAGGCAAGCTTGCCGGGCGTCTTGACAGCGCCACTCAGCATAACCGCACTTGTCGGCTTATCCACAACCGTAACAACCGCTTGAGGATTGACCGCAGAGCCCTTGAGACCGGTCACGACCTGCGACTGCAAGCCCTCCGGCGTCGAGTCGATCACGCGCTTTTTGCCGATAAAGGGCAGATTGACGCTGCCACCTTGATCAACCGTGAAGCGTCCAAGATTGAGCGTCTTGCTCTGAGTGGACGAGAAAAGTCCATCTTCGCCGGTATCAAGTACAGTGATGTCGATAACGTCGCCGCGACGCAGGCGTTGTGCGTTATAGCCAGTATTACGCAGAGCAGTGAGACCCGGACCGGTCGAACTTTCAATCAAAGACGAAGACATTGGCGTGGCTGGCGCGTTAGCCAACTCTATAACGCGGATTTTTTCATTGGTGTGGGGAAGCGTTGCTGACCTGATATTGCCAGCAGTCGGACCGTCGGAGGGCTTCGCACAACCGCTCAACAAAGCCAAAAGCAGTACCGACACGACCTTCTTCATTCCATTTCCCCGCAATAGAATCACCTACACGCAGGAATAGCATCAAGCCGTCAACTGGCAATAACTTTGAAGCTGAAAATTGAAAAACATGCGCGCTGTAACACAGCCTCTGTGTCCATTTGGCAACCAGTGACGTTACGTGATGCGTTGAATTTTTCTATGCCCATGCGATGAAGGCGTCAACTGTTGCCGACTGACGAGCTATGCCCTTATTATCCCGTCAGCATATTGTATTCTCCCGCTCAATCCACAATCGCCTTTTGCGTCTTTCTTTGGCGAGACGGAGCTTTCCCTGGCTTGCCAAACAGATAGCCTTGCGCCTGGGCACAGCCCTCATCGACAACCATTCGGTATTGGCTGTCCGTCTCGATGCCTTCAGCCGTTACCGGCAGGTCGAGGCTGCGACCGAGGCCGATGATGGCGCGCACAATGGAATGAGCATTTTCATCCTGCTTCATGGCGGCAATGAAGCTGCGGTCGATCTTGATCTTGTCGAACGGGAAGCTGCGCAGATTGCTGAGCGAAGAATATCCGGTTCCGAAATCGTCCATGACGATGGTGACGCCAAGTCCCTTGAGCTGGCGCATGGTGGAAAGCGTTATGGCCCGGTCTTTCAAGAGCGCCGCTTCCGTCATCTCAAGCTCGAGACGCAGGGGCGACAGCCCGGTTTTCTCAAGCGTCGAGCAAATCGTGTAAGCGAGATTTGCCAGAGAGAACTGGACCGGTGAGACATTGACCGCCACCTTGATATGCGGTTCCCAGCGCATGGCAGCGGAGCATGCTTCATGCAATATCCACTCCCCAAGCGAGATGATGATGCCACTTTCCTCGGCAATCGGAATGAAGACGTCCGGTGGTACCGCGCCCCGTGTCGGGTGTTGCCAACGCACCAACGCTTCGTAACTCGCCACTTCACCATTTTCCACCGAATGGACCGGCTGGTAGAGAAGCTCCAACTCGTTACGGCTGATCGCCTGGCGCAAATCCGATTCCAGCCGCCGGCGCTCTTTGGTCTCCTGATCCATCGCCGGGTCATAAAACGCGACGATGCCACGACCGTTCATCTTGGCGCGGTAAAGTGCCATATCCGCCGCGTGCATCAGGGTTTCGTTGTCATTTCCGTTGGCCGGAAATGTTGCGATACCGATGGTGACGCCCACTGCCGTGGGATCACTGACGCAATCCATCTCACGCCGAAACGTCGATAGAATATGCTCGCCGAGATCGCGCGCGTCTTCGCTTGTGGTGCTGAAGGCGGTCAGAATAAGGAACTCGTCTCCGCCCAATCGTGCCACGAGGTCACCCGGCCGGGCAGCCTGTTGCAATATACGCGCAACGTCCTTGAGAACACGATCCCCTTCCGCATGACCGAAGAGATCGTTCACCGCTTTGAACCTGTCGAGATCCAGCGCCAGAAGAGCGAACTCATCATCGTTCTGAGCAACCGCAATATGATTTCTGAGCCGCTCCTGAAAAAGCGTCCGGTTGGCGAGGCCGGTCAGAACATCGTGGCGTGCCAGATATTCGATCTCACGCTGTGCACGGCGCTTTTCCGTCAGGTCGCGAACCGCCATCACCTCGCAGGGACGTCCGCGATATTCAATCGTCGTGACAGCCAATTCAAATGTCCGCGATCGATCGCCACGGTTCGGAACCGCCTCGACCGCTCCGTTGCGGGGCAGGTGGGCGGCGATCCCGTCATCCGCATGCATCAGTTCCTCGGCGTTTTCACCAATGATAGCCGCTTCGGTGGAACCGAACAGTTTCGCGAAGCGACTGTTGACCTCCACGATACGGCCATCCCGCACAACAGCAAGCCCATCCAGTGTCGCGCCCACCAGGCCTTTGAGATCCACCAGATGGCGATCAATGAGGGCTGCAACACCTGTGGCGGCGAGAATGAGGAACGTCACCCCACTGATCGCGACCATCATGAACAACCGATCCAGCCCCTCTATCTGCGGCCCTGGCATTCCGGGGTTGGGAATGAGGATTGTGGAAGACATGGCGGTGAAATGAAGGACGAGCACGCCAAGGATCGACGCGCTGGCGGATAGAACGACCCGCTTCCAACCGCGAAAGCTTTTGAAAAAAACAAAAGAGAGCGCAAACAGACCGAAAGCAACGACCGCGCCCACGAGGATCGGCGCTATCCGATATTCGATCGTGGCGGCGACTTGCATGCCGCCCATGCCAAAGAAATGCATTGCAGCGACGGTGAGCGTTATGATGCCGCCGGCCGACAGTGCGCCAGCGGTTTTACGCCACAAAAATTGCATGCTCAGCCAGAAGCCGAATACCGCGACAACTGCGGAAAAGGCCGTAAACGGAAAGTCGAAACCAATCGGAACACTGCCCTGATAGGCCAACATGGCGATGAAGTGTGTCGCCCATACGCTCAAACCAGAGGCCAATGCGGCAACCAGTATCCAATAGGGCCGGCGTCTTACCGGGCTCTCTTCCGCACGAAGCAACAGATGATAGAAGGATAGCATTCCAAGAAGCGCAATCACGCCAGCAAGCACGACGATCCGTCGATCATGTTGCAAAGCAACACATTCTAGTACAGCGAACACTGGGCCAATACCCCCAATAATGAAGCAACCGACTATGTGTATTAGTACAGTTAAATTTAGAAATTACTAATCCAAATTGTAGTAGATGGCTCCTACGCAAAGAAACCCGCGCAAGGCGGGTTTCGGTAGGTGAAAAATTTTGAAGTATGCACGCTTTAGATGCAGACTTAGATTTCAGGGCAACCACGTTCATTCGCGAATGTGATGGTGTCCTGACCACGTCGTGTAAAGCCTTCCACGACAACGCGGCGGGGTGTAACGCGAACGATTTCAGGGTCACGAAGGCCGGATGCGCGTGCGGCTGCACGGGCTTCGCGCTCGCCACATCCGCGGCCACGGGGCGGAGGTCCACGGCGGTCCATGTCTCGGTCACGGTCTCGAATGACCGGACGCACGCCATCACGGCCAATCCGCAGTTCCATGTCCTGCGCATGGGCAGGTGCAGTCATAACGAAACTAGACGCTGCCATCGTAATGGCCACGCCAGCAATCTGGATCACCTTGAACACATTTTCCTCCTGGGTGCCTTGCGTTGGCACACGTCAATTTCACGAGGTAATAACGCAGATGTGAGTTGCTTGTTCCTTGGCACCAAAAAGGAAACGCCCGACCGCTAGGCCGGGCGCTCCATTATGCTGCAACATCAGCTGTAAATGCGGACTTGATGAGCGTTTTCGTGTAGTCCGCCGTTGGACTATTGAAGATGGCGTCGGTTTCACCCTCTTCAACGATCTTTCCATCTTTCATCACGATGACATAATCCGAGATCGCCTTGATCACGGACAAGTCGTGGCTGATGAAGATGTAGGAAAGACCGTGGGCTTTCTGAAGATCGCGCAACAGATCGATCACCTGCCCCTGAACCGAACGGTCGAGTGCCGATGTCGGCTCATCCAGAATGACCACATCAGGCTTGAGGATGATGGCACGCGCGATGGCGATACGCTGACGCTGCCCGCCGGAGAACTCGTGCGGGTAACGGTTACGCGCCGCAGGGTCGAGGCCGACTTCAGTCAGCGCCTCGATGGCGCGCTTATCCCGCTCCGCCCGGCTGAGGTCCGGCGCATGCACGTAAAGCCCCTCAGTGATGATTTCCCCCACCGTCTGGCGGGGCGACAAGGAACCATAAGGATCTTGAAACACCAGCTGAAGCTGGCGGCGCATCGGCCGCATGGCCTTTCTATCGAGACCGGATATTTCCTTCTTGCCGAAGAAAAGCCGTCCGGTCGATGGCGTCAGCCGCAGCAGCGCCCGTCCCAGCGTGGATTTGCCCGAGCCGGATTCTCCGACGATGCCGATGGTCTGGCCTTGGCGCAGATTGACATTGACGCCATCCACTGCGCGGAAAGCGCTGGCCTTGGTGAACAGGCCACCTGGTATCTGATAATCCACTGTCACGTTCTGGCCAGCCAGCACCACCGGCGCTTCCGGGCCGACCTGCGGTTTGTGACCACTTGGTTCGGCATCCAGCAACATCTTCGTATAATCCGCTTGCGGGCGTTCGAAGATGTCCTGCGTGGTGCCTGTCTCAACGATCTCGCCACGGCGCATGACTGCGACGCGATCGGCAAAATGCCTTACGACACCCAGATCATGGGTTATGAGAACGACGGCCATGCCAAAGCGTTTTTGCAAGGATTTGAGCAGGTCTAGAATTTGCGCCTGAATGGTCACATCGAGTGCCGTTGTCGGCTCGTCCGCAATCAGCAAATCCGGCTCATTAGCAAGCGCCATGGCAATCATCACACGCTGACGCTGACCACCCGAGAGTTCGTGCGGATAACTATCGATACGACGCTTGGGGTCGGGGATGCCAACCAGTTGCAACAGTTCCAGAACGCGCGCCCGTGCTTCACTGCGGCTGCCGCCTCGATGATACAGAATCGGTTCCGCAATCTGCTTGCCGATCGTATAGAGCGGGTCGAGCGAGGTCATCGGCTCCTGAAAGATCATGGTGATCTTCGCACCCCTGATATCGTTCAGCTCGTTGACCGGCAGGCCGATCAACTCACGGCCCCGGTATTTTGCCGACCCTTCGACCTGGCCGTTACCGGCAAGCAGACCCATGATACCCATCATCGTCTGGCTCTTGCCGGAACCGGATTCACCGACGACGGCTAAGGTTTCACCCTGCTTTACATCCAGATCGATGCCTTTGACGGCGCTCACCGTCCCATCGGGTGTCGCAAAGTTCACCTTCAGGCCGCGAACATTGAGTATGGTTTCAGATGTCGTATTCATATCAACGATCCTTGGGATCGAGCGCATCACGCAACCCGTCGCCCACGAAGTTCAGAGAAAACAGCGTCATCACGAAGAAGATCGCCGGGAATATCAGCAGCCACGGGGCCGACTGCATATTGCTGGCACCTTCGGAAATCAGCGCGCCCCAACTGGTCAACGGCGCTTGCACACCCAAACCGAGGAAGGAGAGGAAGCTTTCTAGAAGGATGACCTTCGGCACCACAACGGTCACGAAAACAACGACCGGGCCGATGGTGTTGGGAATGATGTGACGGCGGATAATCTGCCAGTCGGTCAATCCCAGAGCCTGTGCGGCACCGACGAACTCCCGCCGTTTCAGCGCCAGTGTCTGGCCACGCACGATGCGCGCCATATCCAGCCATTCCACTGCCCCGATAACGAGGAAAATAAGAATGAAACTTCGCCCGAAGAAAACGACGAGCACGACAACGAGAAACACGAAGGGAAGCGAATAGAGAATTTCCACGAAACGCATCATGGCGTTATCGACACGCCCGCCGATATAGCCGGCCGTCGCGCCATAAACGACACCGATCCCAAGTGAGACAAGGCTTGCCAGCACGCCAACGGCAATCGATATCTGCCCACCCAGCATGATGCGCACGAGAAGATCGCGACCATTGCTATCGGTGCCGAAGAAGAAATATTCGCGGTTCACATCGCCGGTAAGTTTCAAGGTGCGGCCATCGTCTTCGGTGGCCACGACCTTCGTATTTTCGAACTCGTTAGCGCGGTCGAAATAACGCGTTGTGCGCGGATCGACCGCCGTTGCCGATGTCACGGTTGCGGTGAAAGTCTGGCCTTCAACGGCAAACTCCTTCAAGTCGACACGCGCGCGACCTGCAATGCCCTCCATGACGCTCTGAAGGTTCGTCACATCTGGACGCGCTTCCAAGCTCGGTGGCACGGAGACGTAGGACGAGAACACCTGATCATAGGTGTGGCTGACAAAATGCGGTCCAAGAAACGAGAACAGCGTGATCAGCACGAGCATGACCGCTCCGGCCATGGCGGCTGTGTTTCGTCGAAACCGCATTGTTGCGAGCTGGAAGAGGCTTCGGCTTTTCACCGAAGGGGAAACGGCTGTTATGCCGGGGATATCAGTCATGTCTGACCCTCGGATCAAGAAGGCCGTAAAGAATATCGACCACCAGATTGAAAACAATGACGAAGAGCGCGATGAGAACCACGGTTCCCATAACCAGCGTATAGTCACGATTGATGGCACCCAGCACGAAGTAACGCCCGACACCGGGAATGGTGAAGATCGTTTCGATCACAGCCGAGCCGGTGAGAAGCGCGGCCGCGCAGGGTGCGAGATAGGACACGACCGGCAGCATCGCAGCGCGCATGGCATGAACGATGACCACGGTGCGTCCCGGCAGACCATAGGCCTTGGCGGTGCGAATATGGTCCATGCGCAGCGCCTCGATCATAGAGCCACGCGTCAACCGCGCAATGACGGCAAGCTGCGGCAAAGCCAGCGCAATCATCGGCAAAAGAAGATAGCGCAGCGATCCATCACCCCAGCTTCCGGCAGGCAGAAGACCAAGCAGAACGGCGAAAACCAGTGTCAGCACGGGAGCCACAACGAAGTTGGGTACGGTGACACCAACAGTCGAAAAGGACATGAGAGAAAAATCGAACAGGCTGTTCTGCCGCAAAGCTGCGAAGGTACCGGCCAGTACGCCACCGATCAATGCCAGTAGTAGCGCGTAAAAGCCAAGTTCCAGCGAATAAGGCAGACCCTTGCCGATCAATTGGGCAACGGTGTTGTCCTTGTAGATGTAGCTAGGTCCGAAGTCGCCAGTCACGGCGTTTTTCATGTAGATCAGATACTGACGCCACAATGGTTCGTCCAGATGATAGGTTCTCATCAGGTTTTCCATTGTCTGCGGTGGCAGTGGACGCTCAAGATTGAACGGACCGCCGGGTGCAAACCGCATCAGAAAAAAAGAAATCGTGACGACGATAAACAATGTCGGCACGGCGCTCGCCAAACGGCGCAGAATAAAAGAAATCATAGAATTTAGGCTCCGGGCATGGCACGGCGGCTAGGGCGGAATGCGATCTTATGGTCGCGCGACCGCCTTCACCCATTCCTACAGCATGTCGCGCAAAAGCCCTAAGGCATTCGCGCGACATGTTTTCAGAACCACCGTGGCAGCACTGCTTATTCGGAAACGCTCAGGAAGCGGCTGAGATGTTCATTGGCCGCATTGTCCTGCCAGCCCTTGATGCGGTTGGAAACCAGCCAAAGGTCTGCCTGCGTCAGGAACGGCGCAATTGCCTGCTCCTTCATAAGGATTGCTTCTGCTTCGTGCAGAATCTTGGAACGGGCTGCTTCGTCCTGTTCGTCGTAGGACTTCTTCATCAACGCATCGAATTCGGGATTGTTGAATTTCGAGTAGTTGAAGGTTTTGTTGGACGAAACAGACAGTGCGAGGAAGTTTTCTGCATCCGCATAGTCGGCAACCCAGCCAGCACGGGCAACGTTGAACTTGCCGCCTTCCTGCAGGTATCCGTAGTGCGACGCAACGTCGAGGTTTACCAGCGATACGTTTGCACCAAACGTGGTCTTCCACATATCGGCAACAGCCGTAGCGACGCGCTCATGGTTGGGATTGGTATTGTAGCGGATTTCGATAGACAGCGGCTTGCCACCGTCACCATAACCGGCTTCTTTCATGAGCTTGAGTGCTTCGTCTTCACGATCCAGCTGGGAAAGCGTGGCGAAATCAGCCTTGGAAGGCTCACCGTAGCTGCCCATGCCCGGCGGAACGATGGAATATGCCGGAACCTGAGAACCGTTGTAGATTTCCTTGGCAAGGAAATCACGATCGACAGCCATGGAGAGCGCGCGGCGAACGCGAACGTCGTTGTAGGGCGCTTCACGCGTGTCGAATGTGTAGTAGTAGGTCGCCAGTGTCGGGGACACGTGAACCTGCTCACCATAGGACTTGCGCAAACGCTCCAGCTGATCTGCCGAGAAGTTGTAAGCGAGGTCCATTTCCTTCGCTTCGAAACGGCGAACGGACGCGGCCTGATCGTCGATCGGGTAGAAGATGACCTTATCGATTTTGGTGTTTGCAGCATCCCAGAAGTTTGGATTCTTGACGACCGTCAGGCTGTCATTGGGAACATGGGCCTCAAGCTTATAGGCACCGTTCGAAACCATGACGCCGGGTTTGACGAAGTCCTTACCGTTCTTTTCAACGCTCGCCTTCGAGACGGGAAGTGCAGTCTGGTGCGCGAGTAATTCCAGGAAGAACGGTGTCGGGCGCTCAAGTGTGACTTCCAGCGTCTTGGCATCCACAGCCTTTACGCCGAGCTCTTCAACCTTAGCTTCGCCCTTGTTGACCTTTTCTGCGTTCTTGATCGGATACAGAATGTTCGCATATTTTGCGGCGGTCTTCGGGTCTTCGACGCGCTGATAGGAGAATACGAAGTCCTCAGCCGTTACAGGCGTACCATCAGACCATTTTGCGTTTTCGCGCAGCTTGAATGTGTAAACCGTGCCGTCATCAGACAAAGTCCAGCTTTCGGCTGCGCCGGGAACGATCTTGCCGGCTGCATCGTAAATAGTAAGACCTTCATAAAGGTCCTTCACAATAAAGGCTTCAATATTGATCGAGGTCTGAGCCTGATCGAGAGTTTGTGGTTCACCGGAATTACCGCGATGAAGAACGGTTTCCGCAAGAGCTGAACTGGCGCCAATCAGAAGCGAGCCTAGGCTCAGGACCCATTAAAGCTCTTGCGATGTGCCCCTTGTTTTGATTCACTAAGATCAAAAGGAGACACTGCCATGAGTGACCTGATGCTTTTGTCGGATGCACAGATGCGCCGGATCGAACCTTTCTTCCCGCTGTCACATGGCGTGCCGCGTGTCGATGACCGCTTGGTATTGAGCGGCATCATCTTCGTCCTGCGCAATGGTTTGCGGTGGCGCGACGTGCCGCGTGAATACGGGCCGCATAAGACCATCTATAATCGTTTCATTCGCTGGAGCCGGCTCGGCGTCTTCAAC
>NZ_FMUD01000019.1:0-110586 GCF_900100825.1 Agrobacterium sp. DSM 25558
CCATTGCAGCCCTTCTGGGCGTTGCTCCCCATGCGCCATTGCAGCCCTTCTGGGCGTTGCTCCCCATGCGCGCCAATCCGGCAGTTCGAACCGCAGAGGCAAATGCTCTGGAGGACGCAAGCATCTGCGCGACATTGCCTACATGGCCGCGCTGAGCGCAATCAAGATCAAGGATCCCATTCTCGGCACTTTCTACCAGCGCCTGCGCAGCAACGGAAAAACCTTTAAGATCGCCATCGTCGCAACAATCCGAAAGCTCATAACCATCCTCAACGCAATCGCAAAAACAGACCCTGCTTTTACTTGATCGTCAACGGTTGCTTGATGCGGGGTCAAGCAGACGCGCGCCTGCGCGTCGAGAAGAGTTCTTTCAGCCCAAGGACTTGGGCTTGCTGCGGGATGACGGAAGGAGGATATGTCCCAGACCTTCGAAACGAAGAAGGGAAAGGTACGCCTTTCCAAACAACGATCAATGTTCAGATTTGGCTGGCTCTTGTGCTTTGTCAGGTGCGGCTTCGTCATGCGCGGCAGGCTCTTCCGCAACTGGTGCCTGCCCCTGAGCTGGTTCTGCGGCCACGGCCTCTGTCGGGCCTTTACCGAAGATCAGCGACTTTACATAGGCTAAACTGAATATGCTAACGCTATCATGTTCAGGCGTTGAGGTCAGAAGTGCGGGATCGTCCACTGCCGCAGGCGCTGCTTCATGCGGTGCACCCTCGGCGGATTCAGGGGCGTGCTCGGCCTTGGCGGGTGGCGTTTCTCCGTGACCGCCAGCTTCACTCTCCGGTTTGTCGTGACCCTTGGCAGGGGCATCATGACCAGACGGCGTTTCTTTTGCGGCGAGATCGATGCAATCGGTAAACTCGTTCAGACCGGTCGCCAGTTTTTCAGTGTCTTCCAGCGGCAGATCGACCCGCAATCCGTAGAAAACGCCATCGGCGCTGGGCGCGCCATCGTAATAATAGGCGGAATAGGTTTTCGCACCCGCATCATCGGGCAGCTTCTTCACGTCGGGAATGAAAACGATCTGTGCAGCAACGGCCCGCCCACGCATATCCGAGCGCATGGTTGGACCTTTTTGGTCCAGGACGGACACCTGCACGAGATCCGGCTTCTGCTTGTCATAGACGGCTTTCGCCACGCGCAACGCTGTCTTTATGCGCTCAGGACCATCCCCGCCATCCGTGCGAATGAATTTGCGGACCCAGACGGAGCCGTTTTTCTTGATGCTGACGGATTGCACCAGCGTGCACTCCAGACCGTTGAGAGATACGCTGGAGGTGCCGAACAGGCGCTCTTTACCGACAAAAACGGCGGCCATGCCGGATGCTCCCCCGAGAAGGAGGACAACACTGCCAATCAATACGAACTTGCGAGAAAACCGTATTCTTTTGAACACTGCTTTCACGTCGAACGTTCCGACATTCACTACCTCGTTTCATGTCCATCATCCCAACATCGCCAAAGCAGCCGTACTGGCGAGCGATATCGGGTACACCAGCGGGTAAAACCACCGACATGCAGGGATCAATTCTGACGTGTTGTTGTTGAAGAAGATTTAACTCAGGCAAGAATCCGCCGCTAGGAGTGGACCATTTTTGGACTCCGTCAAAATTCATCAAAGTTTTTATTTTTGCGAACGATTTGCAATAGCGTTGACAAGGGCTAAAAATGCTCGCAAATTGATATTGCGAATTAATCGCATTAGGAGTTTGATTGGGCGATGATAGTATCGACACTTCGCAACGTCCTGGCCGCAGCGGCGCTTTTCCTGCCTTTTTCAGCCATGGCTGCTGAGAAACCGAAGGTCGTAACCACCTTCACCATCATCGCCGACATGGCGCGCAACGTGGCTGGTGATGCAGCCGAGGTGGACAGCATCACCAAGGCTGGCGCCGAAATTCACAACTACCAGCCTACCCCGCGTGACATCCTCAAAGCCCGTAATGCCGACCTTGTTTTGTGGAACGGCCTCAATCTGGAATTGTGGTTCCAGAAATTTCTGGCAAACCTTGCCGACGTGCCGAATGTGACGGTGAGCGACGGCATCAAGCCGATGTCGATCAGCGGCGGTGCCTATCAGGGCAAGCCCAACCCACATGCCTGGATGTCTCCAGACAATGCGCTCATCTATGTCGAGAACATTCGCAAGGCTTTGGCGCAGATCGATCCTGACCATGCCGATCTCTACGCCGCCAATGCCAAGGCTTACTCCGACAAGATCAAACAAGAGATACAGCCGATGCGCGATGCTATTGCCGCGCTGCCGGAGAATAAGCGCTGGCTGGTGACGAGCGAAGGCGCATTCTCCTACCTCGCCCGCGATTTCGGGCTGAAGGAACTGTTCCTGTGGCCGGTCAATGCCGACAGCCAGGGCACGCCGCAACAGGTGCGCGGCGTGATCGATGCCATGCGCGAACACAATATTCAGGTCATTTTCAGCGAAAGCACGGTGTCTCCCGACCCGGCCAAGCAGGTGGCCAAGGAAACCGGCGCTGCCTATGGCGGCGTCCTCTATGTGGATTCGCTGAGCGAAGCCGATGGCCCGGTGCCGACCTATCTCGACCTGCTGCGTGTAACGACGGAAACTGTTGTGAAAGGCCTTTCCAAATGATGATGGGAAAGCGAAAGGGCGCGGAAACCGGACTTGCCGTCGATGATGTGACCGTGACCTACCGCAATGGCCACACGGCGCTGCGCAGCGCCAGTTTTTCCATTCCGCGCGGCACGATAACCGCCCTTGTCGGCGTCAATGGCGCGGGAAAATCCACCATTTTCAAGGCTATCATGGGTTTCGTGCCGCTGGCAGCGGGCAATGTTTCGATCTTCGACCTGCCCGCCCGCGATGCGCTGAAAAAGAACCTCGTGGCCTATGTGCCGCAGGCCGAAGAGGTGGACTGGAGCTTTCCGGTTCTGGTGGAAGACGTGGTGATGATGGGCCGTTACGGCCATATGAATTTCCTGCGTATTCCCTCCAAGCGCGACCACCAGATGGTCGATGAAGCCTTGGCCCGCGTCAACATGGTGGATTACCGCAAGCGCCAGATCGGCGAACTCTCCGGCGGGCAGAAGAAGCGCGTGTTTCTGGCGCGTGCACTCGCACAGGAAGGCCAGGTTATTCTGCTGGACGAGCCCTTTACCGGCGTCGATGTGAACACCGAAGAACAGATCGTCACGCTGTTGAAGGCGCTGCGCGACGAAGGCCGCATCATGCTGGTTTCCACCCACAATCTGGGCAGCGTGCCGGAGTTTTGCGACCGGGCGGTTTTCGTCAAGGGAACCGTCATTGCCTCCGGCAAGACCGAAGACACGTTTACCGAAGAAAATCTGCAAAAAGCCTTTGGCGGCAGCCTGCGTCACTTCATTCTCGGCGGTGCCGACCTGCATGACGATGCCGATACGCGCCGCGTCAAGGTCATCACGGATGATGAGCGGCCTTTCGTGATCTACAGCAAGGACGGCACGGCGACCACGACACCGAGAGCGAAGAGCTATGATTGATACTCTTCTCGAGCCCTTTACCTATTCCTATATGCTGAACGCCATCTGGGTCAGCGCTCTCGTGGGTGGCGTCTGCGGTTTTCTGTCGTCCTATCTCATGCTCAAGGGCTGGTCGCTGATCGGCGATGCGCTGTCCCATGCCATCGTTCCCGGCGTGGCCGGTGCCTATATGCTGGGCCTGCCGTTCTCGCTTGGCGCATTTCTATCGGGCGGGTTGGCTGCGGGTGCCATGCTGTTTCTGAACCAGAAAACGCGGCTGAAGGAAGATGCGATCATCGGCCTGATCTTCACTTCGTTTTTCGGTCTTGGCCTGTTCATGGTGTCGCTATCGCCCACATCGATCAACATCCAGACCATCGTGTTGGGCAATATTCTGGCGATCACGCCAGAAGACACCATTCAACTGGCGCTGATCGGCGGCATCAGCCTGTTGGTGCTGGCGGTAAAGTGGCGCGATTTCATGGTGGTGTTTTTCGATGAAAACCACGCCCGCACCGTGGGCCTCAACCCCGAACTGCTGAAGATCATCTTCTTTACCTTGCTCGCCGCCTCCACGGTTGCGGCATTGCAGACCGTCGGCGCGTTTCTGGTGGTCGCCATGGTCGTCACGCCCGGTGCCACGGCCTATCTGCTGACGGACAGGTTCGAGCGGCTGATCGGCATGAGCTTCGGCATTGGTGCTGCTACCAGCTTCGTCGGCGCGTATCTGAGCTACTTCCTCGATGGTGCGACCGGCGGCATTATCGTCGTGCTGCAAACGCTGATCTTCCTGACAGCCTTTGTTTTTGCGCCCAAACACGGCTATCTCGCCTCCCGTGCGAAAGCGAAGTCCGCATTGGAAACCGCACCATGAGCGAGAACCTGCAACTGGCAATCCTGCCGTTCCAACTACCCTTCATGCAATACGCCTTCATCATCACCCTGATGATTGCCGTGCCGATGGCGATGCTGTCGTGCATTCTGGTGCTGAAAGGCTGGTCGTTGATGGGCGATGCGGTGTCCCATGCCGTGCTGCCGGGCGTGGTGATCGCTTATATCGTCGGCATTCCCTTTTCCATTGGCGCTTTCGTCGCGGGCATGATCTGCGCGCTCGGCACCGGCTTTCTGAAAGAAAACAGCCGCATCAAGGAAGATACCGTTCTCGGTATCGTCTTTTCCGGCATGTTTGGTCTGGGGCTGGTGCTTTATGTGAAAGTGCAGAGCGACGTACATCTGGATCACATTCTGTTTGGCGACATGCTGGGCGTCGCCGTGGGCGACATCATCGAGACCGGCCTGATTGCACTGGCAGCGACGCTGTTTCTTGTCATTCTTCGCAAGGATCTGCTGGTTCACGCCTTCGATGCGCAGCATGCAAAGGCCATCGGCCTGCCAGTGCGGCTGCTGCATTACGGATTGCTGGCAGTGCTGTCTCTAACGGTGGTTGGCGCTTTGCAGGCCATCGGCATCATTCTCTCGGTCGCCATGCTGGTGGCACCCGGGGCGATCGCCTTTCTGATCACTCGGCGCTTTTCCAGCATGCTGATTGCAGCCGTCATCATCGCCGTTTTCTCATCGGTGACAGGCATATGGGCCAGTTTCCTGATCGACAGCGCGCCCGCCCCGACCATCGTTCTCGTTATGACAGCGCTATTTATTCTGGCATTTTTACGCACGACGACAGAGGCGCGCGCCACCAACCGGGTGGAAACTGCGATTTGAAAGACAATTGTGCGCAATTGAAAAGATTCTTTCAGAGTCCGCGGAACCATAGGGGCGGGATTCGCGTCAATAGATGCAGGTCGATGGCGTGTGCGCTCGACCGCATCAATTGACGCAAAGGGAATGGCCATGCTGAAGTGGGCTCTCATATTTTTCGTAGTTTCGCTGATCGCCGGCGTATTCGGCTTTACCGGCATTTCAGCGGCGACCGCGGGCATCGCCCGTATTCTGTTCTTCATCGCCGTGGTGGTCTTCGTGATCTTCCTGGTGCTGGCACTGATGGCTGGCCAGGCTATCCTCTAAGTACAAGACTATGACCGAAAACGGCGGGCCTCAGGGTCCGCCGTTTTTTTGTTGTATCATGCCAAAGACTTCCGTCATGCTCGGGCTTGTCCCGAGCATCTACTACGTTGCGATTGCGGAGACGTGAGTGGATCCTCGGGACAAGCCCGAGGATGACGGAGTTCGGGATAGTTCTCCAAAATATCAAGCGTTTACGCCGTCCAACCGCCATCGATCACATTCGCCTGTCCGGTCGTAAAACCAGCCTCATCCGAAGCCAGATACGTCACCAGCGCTGCGATCTCTTCTGTCTTGGCGATGCGGCCCATGGGTTGGCGGGCGATGAAGTCTGCGAGCGCCTGTTCGTAATTGCCAGTGGCGCGCAAACGGTCGTGCAGGGACGGGCTGTCCACCGTGCCAGGGCAGATGGCGTTGCAGCGAATGCCTTTGGTGACGAAATCAGAGGCGATGGATTTCGTCAGGCCGATGACGGCAGCCTTGGATGCGGTATAGGCAAAACGGTTCGGCACGCCCTTCACGCTGGAAGCAACCGACGACATGTTGACGATGGCACCCTTGCCCTTTTCCAGCATGGCGGGAAGAAAGGCGCGGCAGGTTCGGTACATGGCCTTGACGTTGAGGTCGAAGGAAAAGTCCCAGTCTTTCTCATCGCAATCGAGAATGGTGCCGGAGTGTACGAAGCCGGCGCAATTGAACAGCACATCGGTATGGCCGACCTCTGTTGCAAAGGCTTTGACGGCATCTCCATCCAGAACGTTGAGGACGCGGGTCTCCGCCTGTGTCAGAGTGGCAAGCGCCGCCTCGTTGATATCCGTCGCGATGACGCGCGCGCCCAGTTCAATGAACCTTTCCGCCGTGGCACGGCCAATGCCCTGCCCCGCAGCGGTAATGACGACTGTCTGGCCGGTAAAATCCTGCGCCATGGTATTTCTCCTCCCGCCCATAGGGCACGTCTTCACGCCGAATATGGATCGACAATTCATATGTAAACAGTGTATTTATATTGCGTCAAGTAAACTCGGTAGCGGCGTGTTCGCCGTACCATGCAGAGGTCCGATGATCGAAGACGACAGCGATAAATACCGCGCGCCAGCCCTGGACAAGGGCCTGGATATTCTCGAGCTTCTGGCCAGCACGGATGGCGGCCTGACGCAGGTGGAAATCGCCAAGGCCATCGGCAAAAGCCCCAATGAATTCTACCGCATGCTGGACCGCCTCGTCCGCCGCGGTTATGTGGAGCGGCAGGACGGCGACCGGTTTTTTCTCACCTTGAAAATGTTCGGCCTTGCCCATTTTCATGCGCCGCTGCGCAGGCTCGTATCCTTTGCGGCCCCTGTCATGCGGGAATTTTCCAATAGCGCCCGGCAAGCCTGCCATCTGGCAGTTTATGATCGCGGCGTCGTGGCGGTGATTGCGCAGCAGGATTCGTCCACCTACTGGGCGCTGTCGATCCGTGTTGGGGCGCAGATGAGCCTGTTCAACACAGGCTCCGGCCATGTGCTGCTGGCCTTCCAGACGGATGCGCAACGCGAGATCATGATTGCCGAACAGCTTCGAGGTGGCGATGAAAAATCCGTGCCGGAAGGGCTGTTCGAGCGCCTGACACAGATCAGGACCGATGGATACGAGAGCATGAACAGCCTTCAAACCGCCGGTGTTCGAAATATTTCTGCGCCGATCCTGACGCTCGATGGAACGGCACTTGCCGTTGTGACCTGCCCCTACATTACGCCCCTGAACAGCGATGCGCCGAGCGCGGATGATTGTGCTGAGCTTATTTGCGACGCTGCCCGCAAAATCTCCGGAGTGGCTGCCGGACAATAAAAAACGCGACCGGCAGGGGACCGATCGCGTTTTCTTGACTGGAGGTATTATACTTTAATAACGAGCAACCATCGCTAAGGTTCCAGAATTCTTTAAGCGACCAGTTGCTTGCGGATGATGCCACGCAGGGATTCGAGATCCTTGGCGAACTGACGAATACCTTCCGACAGCTTTTCAGTTGCCATGGCGTCTTCGTTGAGGTGCCAGCGGAAGGCCTTCTCATCGAGAGACTGCAAGGGCTCGGCTTTGGCATCGTCAGCAGACAGCTTGCGCTCAAGCGTGCCGGTGTCTTTTTCCAGCTCTTCCAGCAGCGCCGGGCTGATAGTCAGGCGGTCGCAACCGGCCAGTGCTTCGATTTCGCCGACATTGCGGAACGATGCGCCCATGACAACGGTGGAAATGCCGTTTGCCTTGTAATAATTGTAGATTTTGCGAACGGAAACGACGCCCGGATCGGTCTCAGCCGTGTACTCTTCGCCGGTGGACTTCTTGTACCAGTCCAGAATACGACCGACGAAGGGCGAGATGAGGAAGGCTTTGGCTTCCGCACAGGCAATGGCCTGAGCCTGCGAGAAGAGCAGCGTCAGATTGCAATCGATGCCCTCGGCCTGAAGCACTTCGGCCGCCTTGATACCTTCCCATGTGGAAGCAAGCTTGATAAGGATGCGATCACGCTCGATGCCGCGTTCCTTGTAACCGGCAATGATCTGATGCGCCTTGGCGATGGAGGCTTTGGTATCGAAAGACAGATCGGCGTCCACTTCGGTCGAGACACGGCCTGGAACGAGTTCGACAAGCTTTGCACCGACGGAAATCGCCAGACGGTCAGCAATCGCGCCAACCACGGCATCGGAATCACCGCCCTGCTTTTTACCCCAGGAAACGGCTTCCTTCACGGTATCGGCAAACATCGGCGTGCCGAGCGCCTTCAAGATGATCGACGGATTGGTGGTGCAATCCACCGGCTTCAGGCGCGCGACGGCCTCGATATCGCCGGTATCGGCAACAACCGTCGTGATTTTACGGAGTTGGTCAAGTTTGGATGTCATGCTGATTGATCCTCGTCATCTTTGAAAACCGTTTCAGCCGGGTTTCGTTCCTGCCCTCGCTTGCGCGCGATGTCGGAACCAAGCTGTTTTCTCATTGTTAAGTATCGCGCGGTGCCAATCCCAAAGTCAAGACATTTGCGCAATGCAATTGACATAAGTTTCACGCCTGCCATAGTGACGGCTTCCTCCAAGCATGGCGAAAACAGTGGCGAAACTGCGAAGAGACACCCATACAGCCTATTCTGAAGCTGCATCCCTGCGGCTGCGGGCGGCGTGGCTCTACTACAATCAGGGCATGACGCAGAAGGACGTGGCGGAAAAACTCGGCATCAGCCGCTCCACCGTCATCCGCCTTCTGGACGAGGCGATGAAGCGATCCGAGGTGCAAATCTGGATCAATGAAGGCATCGAGGACTACGTCGAACTGGCGATAAAGCTGGAGGCTGCCTACGGACTGGATGAGGCGATCATCATTCCCTCAGCCTCCGCCAAGGCAGAGGATATCGCCAAGGCCGTGGGCCTGGCACTCGGCCAGTTTCTGTCGGAAGCCGTACCAGACAATGCCACCATTGGCGTCGGCTGGGGCCGCACCATGACGGCATCGCTCTCCAGCTTCCGCCCGCCGCGCCGGGAAAACTGCAAGGTGGTGTCTTTGCTGGGTGGCATTGTAGCGGTCCATCAGACCAACCCGCTGGATTATACGTGGCGGCTGGCCAGCGCGCTGGGTGCGGAATGTTACATGTTCCTCGCGCCACTTCTGGTGGATAGCGCCGAGACCCGCCGCGCCCTGATAGAAAAATGCGGCCTCAACACGCTGTTCGAGCTGGCCGAAAATCTCGACCTCGCCATCGTCAGCTGCGGCGATATCGGCCCGCATTCCACCTCGCTATCGGAAGGCTTCATTTCCAAACAAACGCATGACGAGTTGGTGGCGGCGGGTTGCGTCTGCGACACCATGTTCAATTTCATCGACGCTGAAGGCCGGTCCGTCGATCATCCCATCAACCAGCGCGCCATGGCCATTGGTCTGGACACACTGAAGAAGGCCAAACACATCGTTCTCGCCTCCGGCGGCGCACACCGCGCCACCGCCATCCGCGCCACGATAAAACGCATTGGGTGTAATACGCTGATTACGGATGAGGCGGCGGCACGGGCATTGCTGGAGTTGGGGGAAAGTGCAGTGGCATCATCAACACTTTAGCTCCATATCCGGCCTCTCTTCCCTCATTCCTGTGCTTGTCACAGGAATCTAGTCAGCCCAAGTCCTTGGGCTGAAAGGGGTCCTACGCCGCGCAGACGCGCGTCTGCTGGATTCCTGTGACAAGCACAGGAATGAGGGTCCGAGGCGTAACATCAAACCTTACCCGTCTCCCACCCCAACATAGCCCGTTTGCGGGTTAGCCCCCAATGATACCCCGTTAGCGCTCCGCTTTTGCCCACTGCCCGGTGGCAGGGGACAACGAAGGAGATGGGGTTGGCGCCGATGGCGGCACCGACGGCGCGGGATGCCGTGGGTTGGCCGATATCGGTGGCGACGTGGGAGTAGGTCACGGCTTTGCCAAGCGGAATTTTTAAGAGGCTCTGCCAGACGCGGACCTGGAAATCCGTGCCGAGCAGGACGACGCGCAGGGGCTGCTCGCTTTTCCATTTGGCCGGATCGAAGATGCGGGATGCGTAAGGAGCGGTGGCGGCGCTGTCTTCGACATAGTCGGCATTGGGCCAGCGGCGCGACATGTCCTCGAAGCAGGCTTTTTCTTCGCCCGCATCGGCAAAGGCGCAGCCGGCCAGCCCGCGATCCGTGATCATCACGAGCGCTAAGCCGAAGGGAGACGGGTGGAAGCCGTAGCGGATTTGCAGGCCCGCACCCTTGGCTTTCCATTCCCCCGGCGACATGGCCTCATGGGTCACGAAAAGGTCATGCAGGCGGCCGGGTCCAGACATGCCGACCTCGATGGAGGCTTCCAGCAGCGGCAACCGCTCTTGCCCCAGCAGCCGCTTGGCATGATCCAGCGTTACCGCTTGCAGAAACGCCTTCGGAGACAGGCCCGCCCAGCGAGTAAAGGTCTTCTGCAACTGGGTTGGCGATTGCGAAAGTTTCGCCGCGATGGTTTCCAGTGATGGCTGATCGCGATAGTCGAGTGTCAGAATTTCGATGACCTGCCGCACGGTCTCATAGTCAGACCCAACCGGGGTAATGTCTTCCTTCAGCATGATATTGGCGTTCATGGCGTATCTCCTTGGGGGACACAAAACCACGACGCCTCGCCCATCTCCACCCGTTTCTTGCACGACCAGCTAGATTTTCAACCGAACCGTTGCGAGCGCACCGCGAAACGCCTTGGCAAAACTTTCGCGATCATCCGGATTGAGGAAGGAGCCGATGTCGGTCACCCGCCCCTCACCTGAAACATGCATGGAGGTAATGCCAATGTCATCGCGGCGCTGGACCTGAAACCGCGCCCAGAACGGGTTGAAGCGATGCTCCACCATTTGGCCTGCCGGGGAGAATTTACGGATGGAGAGGTTGGTGCGCGACACGGTGACTTCTTCGCGCGCTTTGGCAGCCCTGTAGTTCGCGCGGAAGGCAACATAAAGCAGCAGAAAATCCAGGCCTAGAAACAGGCCGATCGGCCATGCGCCAGTGACCATGAAGAAGATGCCGTAGAGAAGGCAGACGGCACCCGTGAGCACGAGAAGAATGCGAAAGCCCTTGCGTCCAAGGGAGCGATGAGGAACAAGTTCCGCTGCAAAAACCGGCTGCTCGTTTACCCTGTCCACGTTGCCGTCCTCAATAGCGCGAAACCACAGCTGACCATGACAATTGCCAAGAAGAAATCCAGCACCCAAATTGTGAAAAAGTCAAATACGACGTCACGTCGCAAGCCGGCGCGCGTCAAGACGCTCTATTCGCAGGACGAACTCAAGGAGATTTTCCGGCGTTTTTCCATCCAGCGGCCGGAGCCGAAGGGGGAACTGGAACATTCCAACCCATTTACGCTGGTGGTGGCCGTCGCATTGTCGGCGCAGGCCACGGATGTTGGCGTCAACCGGGCCACGCGCGGCCTGTTTGCTATCGCCGATACCCCGCAGAAAATGCTGGAGCTGGGTGAAGAGCGGCTGATCGGCTACATCAAGACCATCGGTCTTTACCGCAACAAGGCAAAGAACGTCATCGCGCTCTCGCAGATGCTGATCGATGATTTTGGTGGCGAGGTGCCGCGCACCCGCGAAGAGCTGATCAAGCTGCCGGGTGTCGGCCGCAAGACCGCCAATGTGGTGATGTCGATGGCCTTCGGCGTACCGACCCTGGCGGTGGATACGCATGTGTTTCGCATCGCCAACCGGCTCTGTCTGGCACCGGGGAAAACCCCGGATGAGGTGGAAGACCGTTTGGTGCGAATCATCCCGGACGACTATCTTTTTCACGCCCACCACTGGCTGATTCTGCACGGGCGTTACTGTTGCAAGGCGCGCAAACCGGAATGCGAGCGCTGTGTGATTGCAGATCTATGCAAATCACCTGAAAAAACCTGCGATATTCCAGCCCCGCTTGTCGAGCTACCGGCCCAATTGACGGGTGAATGACGGGTCGCGGCGGCTGATGGATTTGTGCAGATGGACCATCAGAGATGCGGCGAAAAGCGGCGTCAAAAGGTTGAGAAACGGGATTGCGAGGAAGGCCGCGATGACCAGACCGGCCATGAAAACCGTCGTGCCGTGCTTTGAGCGGAAGGCGCGTGCATCCTCAGGTGTGCGGAAGCGCATGGCCGCGAATTCGAAGAATTCCCGACCCAGCAAATAGCCGTTGACCAGAAAAAACGCGATAAGATTGACGCCGGGAACCAGCAGCAGCATGAGCGCGATCAGGTTGCCCAAAATGACGATGCCGAAGAACTTCAGGGATGACGGAATGGCCTGCGCCAATGGCATGGCGGTGCCCTGCGGGTCGTTGGGATAATCTTTCTTTTCAATGACTTCGGCAACATCATCCAGAAACAGACCGGCGATGACGGCAGTGACCGGCGAGATCAGCAGAGCCAGGGCGAGCGCAAGCCCGATGCCGGCGATGATGGCCAGAATGAAGCTCATCCAGCCCACCCATTCCGGCATGCTGGGAACGAGCGAATCAAGCCATGGCAATGCGAGCCATATGAAGACGCCACGGATGGCAAACCAAAGGCCTACAAGCACCAAAATCGTCAGTCCGAGAGACTTCCAGAACACCGATCGTGTCTCTGGAGCAAAAAGATTCGTGAAAGCATCTCGCGCCGCACCAAAAATCATCAACTGCCTCCCTTTTGGCGGATTTACAGGCGATCCCGATTCGCTTGCATGTGGACGTGGAAATAGGGGCCAATGCTCCATTTAACAAGAATCCACCACTTTCCCGCAAAGAAAAATTTCAACCCGTCATTTTGCACTTGAAGGAAAGCAACTACTAAACTATAAAAACAAACAGGCAAAAAGTCGTATATTCTCGTCGGAGTGGGGATCAACGGGATGACACTTGGCCTTTTGTACAACCTAGTCGTCACGAATGGCAGCGGGAAATCTCGCTTGAGTACCATCGTCCGCTAAAGACAAGAAAAAGAGGCGTCGTTGGAAAAATTGCTGATTGATCTCACCCGTTCGCTCAAGACCGGCACACCGTCTGAGCGACGTATTGCGAAATACCTTATCGAGCATCTGGCCGAACTGCCGTTCGAAACAGCCGCGACACTGGCAGAAAAGCTGAGCCTCAGCCCGATGACCGTTGGTCGTTTTCTGCGGTCCTTAGGTTACAGACAGTTGAGCGACATTCGCGAACATTTGCGCGACGAATCGCACATTGCCGACACAGCCCCGGCTGTTGCGCAGGAAGCGCCGCAAACACCGCTGTCATCGCTGATGCTGCAACAGATTCAAGCGGTTCAGGCGGTCTATGATCTGGCTGGCCAATCCGTTTGGAAAACCGCGCTCAACAACATTGCCGAAAGCAAGAAGGTGTTTGTGGCCTCGTCGGCGGAAAGTTTCGGCATCTGCCGTTACTTCTACACCAAGCTTTTGGAATCGCGTGAGAGCGTTCATTATCTGCAACGTGATGGCGCAACCTACATCGCGCTGATGGATGAGCCCGTCGAAGGCACACTTCTGATCCTGATGGACTGTGGTGGCAATCTCGCCGCTTTGCAGCGCCTGGCGAAGATGGCTATGAAGGCTGGTTACAAGACGGTGCTGATCACCACCCGGTTTTACGAGTGGGGACCTGACAGCGCAGACATCTGCCTGACCATTCCGCTAGCGCAAAATGGCGGACACAGCATGCTGCAACTGGTGGCGATTACCGAATTCATGCTGCACTCGCTGTCTCAGAAAAGCGAAACCGGCCGCAGAGACCGGAACCGCCGCATCGGTGATATGCAGCGCGCGCTGAATGGCTGAATGACCCGGAGCGGCGCTTGCGCCGCTCTTTTTTTGTGTCGTCAGATGGCTTCGAGTTCGGTCCTGTGGCGGTACATGGCGAGAAAACGCTGATAGTCTCGCTCATAACGCTGTTTGCGTTCGCCACTCGATGTCTTCTCTTCACCGCCCGAATACATGGCCGCACCGGCAGCGGCGAGCCCTTCATGCACCCCGCCAGCAGACGCCGCCGTCATGGCCGTGCCGAGCAGAACCGCGTCTGCGGTGGCGGGAATGACGATGCGTTTTCCGGTGACATCGGCGTAGAGTTCCATCAGCAGCGGATTGTGCACGTGACCGCCCGTTACATGCAGCGTTTCCACCCTATAGCCAAATCCCTCCATGGCATCCAGCACATGCCGTGCGCCGAGCGCGATGGCGACGGCCGTGCGCCAATAGAGGCGGCAGAGGCTGTCGAAGGAGGTGTCGAGCGTCAGGCCGCTGACGACACCACGGGCATGCGGATCGGCCAGCGGTGAGCGATTGCCGTGAAAATCCGGCAGGACGTGCAGGTGATCGGCGAAGTCCTCACCTTCCGTGCGGCGCAAATCCAAAACGCGTTCCACGATGCGGGCATGGAGTGCCGAGGTCGGCTCGCCACCTGCGGCATGCATGCGCACGACGTGGTCAAGAAGCGCGCCAGTGGCCGATTGCCCACCTTCCACCAGCCAATGACCGGGCAACACCGCCTGCCAGTATGGTCCCCATAGGCTGTGGCCGGGCATACGTTTCGGCGTCAGCGTCACGAGGCAACTGGATGTCCCGGCAATCAAAGCGACATTGCTGCCGACATCCGATTGCAGGCTACCGCCGAGAGCGCCGAGAGCACCGGCATAAGCATCAATCATGCCTGCTGCGACGTCGCAGTCCGTATCGAGGCCTAACTCTTCAGCCGCTTGCGCTGAAAGCTTGCCGACGCTCTGGCCGGGCGCTACGGTTTCTATGGGCAGGTTGCCGCGTTGCAGGAGGTCGCCAAGGCCTGCCATTTCAAGATAATCCTGGCTCCAGCCCTGCCCTTCATGCGCCAGAAAATTCCATTTGGCCGTCAGCGTGCAGTTGGAACGCTGGGCACTGCCGCTGGCCTTCCAGGTCAGAAAGTCAGCCAAATCGAAAAAATATCCGGCCTTGGCCCAGCTCTCCGGCAGATGTTTTTTGAGCCACATCAGCTTTGGCATCTGCATCTCAGGCGAAATCGATCCGCCTGCGAAATCCAGCACGGGGTGGCCGGAGCTGCTGAGAAAATCCGCTTGCGCGATGGCGCGATGATCGAGCCAGACGATGGTATCGAAGCGCTCTTCACCTGTGGTGGACACCGTGACCTGCTCGCCCTGCGGCCCGCGCACGACCAACGAGCAGGTGGCATCGAAACCTATTGCCGCAACCGAGGATGCCGGGATATTGGCATCCGCCATGGTCTGGCGCACGGCGATACAGACAGCGTTCCAGATATCGGCGGAATCATGCTCGGCGTGGTTTTCCTTCGGCCTTTGCATGATGATGGGGTGGGTCGCGCGCGCAATCAGCCTGCCGCTCGCATCGAAAACGCCAGCGCGGGCGCTGCCCGTGCCGACATCGACAGCAACAAGATGTTGACGCATGCCCCTCATTCCTGTCCTTGTGACGGGAATCCAGTCGACGCGCGTCCGCGCGGCGGAAAGAGTCCTTTCAGCCCAAAGACTTGAGCTGGCTGGATTCCTGTGACGAGCACAGGAATGACGGAAGAGTATGTGTCATTGCGCACGTCAATCAGCCTTCATTCCAAAACCGCCGGGTATCTTGTGGTCCTCCACAAGTTGGACCAAATCCGGCATGGCGTCAAACACCAGATCGGGTTTCAGGCTGGCAATATGTTCACGAAATGCCGGGAAACGGGCATGCGAGCCGCCGGTAAAGGCAAACACGCGCATCCCCGCCGCCTTGGCAGCGGCAATTCCGGCGGGGCTATCTTCGATGACGATGCAGTCTCTCGGATCGACCTGCATCTGGCCTGCCGCATGCAGAAAGAGATCCGGTGCAGGCTTGCCGTTTTTGACCATTGTTGCGCTGAAAATGTGAGGTTCAAGTTTATCCAACAGACCCGTCAGCCCCAGGGAATAACGAATGCGCTCCGGCTGACTGGAGGAGGCGACGCAGCGCGGCACCGACAGACGATCCAGCGTCTCGGCCATGCCATCGATTGCCTTCAGCTCATCGCGAAAACGCTGGAAAAGTTCGCTGCGCATATGTTCGAGGAAATCGATATCGGTTTCGATACCATAGTCGTCCCACAACGTCGCCGTCATGCTGGCGACGCTGCGGCCGAGGAAACGCTGATAGGCTTCCTCTTCGGTGATCTGGACGCCCTGATGGGCGACCATGTCGATCAGCACCGCGATCGAGACCGGCTCGCTATCCACGAGAACGCCGTCGCAATCAAAGATCAGCAGAGGCGCGTTCCCGGTTTGCATGGCACATCTCTTTTCGTCAGCTGACGAGTTTGTTTTGCAGGTAAAGTTCAAGCGTCTCGGCTGTACCCTTCTCCCACAGCGTCTTCAAGGCATGGGCGAAGCGTTTGCGGAAGAGTTCAGACTTGGCGACCTCGCCGAAAATATCGTCCAGCGCGAGAAACGCCATCGGATCGTCCTTGGCCTTGATGGCAGCGGCCTGAAGACGCTCGGCGCTGGCATCGTTGAAGACGATTTTCGCGCCGCTATCGGATGTGCCTGCAAAATAGCGGCACCAGAGCGCAGACACCAGCGAGAGACCGACGATGTCATCGCCCTTTTCAAGACGATCCGCCGTGGATGGCAGGATGAATTTCGGCTGGCGGTTGGAGCCATCCTGCGCCAGGCGCGGAATGGTATCGCCGATCTTGGGGTTAAGGAAACGCCGCTCGATCAGATCAAAATACTCGTTGAGGTCCGTATTCGGCACCGGCGGAATGATCGGGATGATCTCTTCCTTCTCCAGCTTGGCGAGGAAAGCGCGGATCAGCGGATGCTCCATCGCCTCATGCACGAAATGGATATCGAGAAGGGCTGCCGGATAGGCAATCGCCGCGTGGCCACCGTTGAGAATGCGGATCTTCATATGTTCATACGGCGCAACTTCGGGCACGAACTGCACACCGACCGTTTCCAGTGCCGGACGACCAGCGGGGAAATTGTCTTCCATCACCCACTGCTTGAACTCTTCGCAGAAGACCGGCCAGTTATCGTCGATGCCGAAATCGTCTCGGGCGATATCGCGTTCGCGATCACCCGTGGCAGGCGTGATACGGTCCACCATGGAATTGGGGAAAGAAACGGTGTCGCTGATCCAATTGGCGAAAGCGGGATCGGAGAGTGCCGCGAGCCCGACGACGGCGTTCTTCGTGACCTTGCCGTTATGCGGAATGTTGTCGCAGGACATGACGGTGAAAGGCTGGATGCCCTTATCCTTGCGGGCTTTCAGGCCAGCGACGATGAGGCCGAAAACCGTCTTGGGGGATGCAGGGTTCTTGCCGTCTTCGGCAATGGCCGGGTGCTGCGGATTGAACGTGCCCGAGGCATCGATGAAATATCCGCCCTCGGTGATCGTCATCGAGACGATGCGGATTTTCGGATCGGCCAGTGTCTCGATGGTGGCGGCGGTGTCACCGATCTTCAAGATGTCGATCATCGGGGCGGTGACGCGCGCGCTGGTGCGGTTGTTGTCCTGCTCCACCACGGTCGTCAGAAAATCCTGTGCCGCAAGCTTCTCGCGCATGACGGTGTCCGACGGCAGAACGCCCGCGCCGATAATGGCCCAGTCATGATCGGCACCGGTGTTGAACAGATCGTCCAGATAGATGGCCTGATGGGCACGGTGGAAATTGCCCACGCCGAAATGCACGATACCGGCAGAAAGGTCGTCACGCGAATAGGACGGAACGGACGCCGTTGCCTTGACCTGATCGAGCGTTGCGAGCGAGAGTTTTGATGTCATGAGACGATCCTCGAATTTCCTGTCATGGAGCAATCGCCTAGGCTGGCCGCTGATACGGCCAGCCATCCGGCGATGCGGTCTGGCGCTTAGATGGCCAGGCCGTTGCTATCGAACTTGTGGATTTTGGTGTCATCCGGCGTGATGAAAACGGTATCGCCATGCTGACACGCAAACTCACCGCCGGCACGGGCAGTGATCATGCCGATCTCATCGACATTGATGTGGATGAAGGTGTCGGAGCCCAGATGTTCGGCAACCGTGACCTTACCCTGCCATAGACCGCTTTCCTTGGACAGCAGCAGATGTTCCGGGCGAACGCCGACGGTGTCGCCACCCTTGGCGGCAGCATAGGCACCCTTGACGAAGTTCATGCGCGGTGAGCCGATGAAGCCTGCCACGAAGAGATTGCGTGGCGTCTTGTAAAGCTCCATCGGCGAGCCGACCTGCTCTATGTTGCCGCGATTGAGCACGACGATCTTGTCGGCCATGGTCATGGCTTCGACCTGGTCGTGGGTGACGTAGATCATCGTCGTTTTCAGTGTATTGTGCAGCTCGGAAATTTCCAAGCGCATGGTGCCACGCAGGGAGGCATCGAGGTTCGACAAGGGCTCATCGAACAGGAAAGCTGAGGGTTCACGCACGATAGCGCGACCGATGGCAACGCGCTGCCGCTGACCGCCTGATAGCTGCGAGGGGCGACGGTCGAGATAGTCGGTGAGGTTCAGCACGCCTGCGGCATCATTGACCTTCTTGTCGATCACAGCCTTGTCGAGCTTGGCCATTTTCAGGGGAAAGCCGATATTGTTGCGCACGCTCATATGCGGATAGAGCGCGTAGGACTGGAACACCATGGCCAGGCCCCGTTCTGCCGGGGCGCGCTCGCTCACATCCTTGCCGTCGATGATGATCTGACCGCCGGTGACATCCTCAAGGCCTGCGATGAGGCGCAAAAGTGTGGACTTGCCGCAGCCGGAAGGGCCGACGAAGACCACAAACTCACCATCTTCGATATCGAGATCGATGGAGGGAATGACCTTGGCTTCACCAAAGACCTTGGAAACTTTTCTAAGGGAAATGCTGCCCATTTTCTTATTCCTTATTTGACCGCGCCGAAGGTCAGGCCGCGAACGAGTTGTTTCTGCGAGAACCAGCCAAGCACGAGGATCGGCGCAATAGCCATCATCGAAGCGGCAGACAGCTTCGCCCAGAACAGACCTTGCGGGCTGGAGAAGGAGGCGATGAATGCCGTCAGCGGTGCTGCGTTGGTGGTGGTGAGACGAATGGTCCAGAAGGATTCGTTCCACGCCAGAATGATATTGAGAAGAAGCGTCGAGGCAATGCCGGGGATCGCCATCGGCGTCAGCACATAGACGATCTCGTTCCACAAGGACGCACCATCCATGCGGGATGCTTCGAGAATTTCACCCGGAATTTCCCGGAAGTATGTGTAGAGCATCCACACCACGATCGGCAGATTGATGAAGGTGAGCATGATGGTGAGACCGATGCGCGTATCGAGCAGACCGGCATTGCGGAAGATGAGATAGATCGGCACCAGCACCGCCACCGCAGGCATCATCTTGGTGGAAAGCATCCACATCAGAATATCCTTGGTGCGTTTGGTGGGCGAAAACGCCATGGCCCACGCAGCGGGTATCGCGATGATGAGGGCCACGATGGTGGAGCCCACCGACAGGATGACCGAATTCATGAACGGCTTGAAGTAATCACGCTGCGTATTGACCGTGATGTAGTTTTCAAACGTACCCGATGGCCAGAGGCTGAAACCCGCAATCGCTTCCGGCTCCGTCTTGAGCGACGTCAGGAAAGCATAGAGGATCGGGAAGAACAGCAAGAGGGCAATGACCCAGGCGGCAATGGTGAAGCCGATTTTGGAGCGCGTCGAGACTTTACGAGCCATGATCCTGTCTCCTATCGATCGAGGTTCTTGCCGACGGCGCGCATCAGGAAGATGGCGACGACGTTTGCAAGGATGACGGCGATGATGCCACCGGCGGACGCTCCACCCACATCATAGCCCAGCAGCGCCGTGCGATAGATGAGGAAGGCGAGATTGGTCGAGGCGTAGCCCGGGCCACCATTTGTCGTGACGAGGATTTCCGCGTAGACTCCGAGCAGGAAGATCGTCTGGATGAGAATGACAACGGTGATGGCACGCGCCAGATGCGGCAGCGTCAGATAGATGAAGCGGCTGAAGAAGCTTGCGCCGTCCATTTCGGCGGCTTCCTTCTGCTCGCCATCCAGCGACTGCAGTGCCGTCAGCAGAATGAGCGTTGCAAAGGGCAACCACTGCCATGCGACGATGATGACGATGGACAGAAGCGGAAACTGCGAGAACCAGTCCACCGGTTGAAGCCCGAAGAACCTGCTCAGGTCCGCCAGCACCCCATAGCCGGGATGCATGATCATGTTCTTCCAGACGAGGGCGGCAACCGGCGGCATAACGAAAAACGGTGAGATGACGAGGATGCGCACGATGCCCTGCCCGAAAATGGGCTGGTCCAGCAACAGCGCGATGCCGATGCCGCCAATGACAGTGATCATCAGTACGCCGCCGACAATGACGAGCGTATTCCAGATGGACTGGAAGAAGGCCGGGTCGGTGTAGAAATACTGATAATTGAACAGGCCAGCGAAGCTGACATTGGCCGGGTTCAGCAGATTGTAATTCTGGAAAGAGAACCACAGCGTCATCGCCAGTGGCACGATCATCCAGACCAGAAGCAGAATGACCGACGGTGCCATCATAACCCGCGCCAGATTTTTTGTGTTTTGCGTCGCCATCGGATGGCTTCCTCCCGAAGCTTTATACTTCTAGAAACCCCTTCCCCAACGGAAGGACTATCTTGCGTGAACCGGAAGGGCGCTGTTTACGCCTTCTCCCCGCCGGGGAGAAGGTCGCGGCAGCGGGATGAGGGGGCTAGGGTAGCGATAAATAGATAGGTTGCCCCCTCATCCGACCCTTCGGGCCACCTTCTCCCCGGCGGGGAGAAGAAACGCACAGCATCCCCGTGCCAGATGAGAATACCCGCCGCCCGGCCCTTAAGGCCGGACGGTGGTTCTTCGGGAGGATTACTTGATGTATCCCGAGCGCGTCATTTCACGCGTGGCCGTGGACTGTGCGCTGGCAAGCGCGTCATCGACGCTGGACTGACCGGCAACAACCGCCGAGAACAGCTGACCGACCGTGGTGCCAAGGGACTGGAACTCAGGGATAGCCACGAACTGGCCGCCTGTGTAGGGCACCGGCTTGACGGTTGGCTTGGTGATGTCAGCCGCGTTCATGGCAGCGAGCGTCGGCGCTGCAAAGCCAGCCGCCTTTTCGTAATCCGCGTTCTTGTAGAGCGAGGTACGGGTGCCCGGAGGAACGTTGGCCCAGCCGTCCTTGGATGCCACGAGCTGCGTGTATTCCTTGCTGGTTGCCCAGGCGATGAACTTTTCAGCCGCTTCTGCCTTCTGCGAGCTCTTCGGAATGGCGAGGTTCCAGGACCAGAGCCAGTTGCCGTGGTTCTTCAATTCGCCGTGCGTCGGGAACAGCGCGTAGCCAACCTGATCGGCAACCTTGCTGTCTTTCGGGTTCGACACGAAGGATGCCGCTACAGTAGCATCGATCCACATGCCGCATTTGCCCTGCTGGAACAGCGTCAGGTTTTCGTTGAAGCCGTTGGAGGAAGCACCGGACGGACCGGTATCCTTCATGAGGTCAACGTAGAACTGAAGGGCGTTCTTCCATTCCGGCTGATCGAACTGCGGCTTCCAGTTTTCATCGAACCAGCGGCCACCGAAGGAATTGGTGAGAGCTGTGATGAAGGCCATGTTTTCGCCCCAGCCGGCCTTGCCACGAAGGCACATGCCGTTGATGTCACCCTTGCGGTCGGTGATCTTGCGGGCTGCATCGCCAATGAATTCCCAGGTCGGGTTTTCCGGCATCTTCAGGCCTGCTTTTTCAAAAAGGTCCTTGCGATACATGATCATGGCGGATTCGCCGTAGAACGGTGCAGCGTAAAGCTTGGAATCGACAGTCAAACCACCCTTGATGGATGGCAGCATGTCAGCAACATCATAGTTGTCGCCGAGCTTTTCGAGCGGCAGAAGCCAGCCCTGCTTGGCCCAGATCGGAACTTCATAGTTGCCGATGGTCATGATGTCGTATTGGCCGCCGTTGGTGGCGATATCGGTGGTGACGCGTTCGCGCAGGACGTTTTCTTCCAGCGTAACCCATTCAACCTTGATATCGGGATTTTTGGCGGTGAATTCGGATGTCAGTCCCTGCATGCGGATCATATCGCCGTTGTTGACGGTGGCGATGGTCAGCGTTTCTGCGGAAGCGAGGCCCGAAAAGGCGAGAGCCGAGCACGCGCCCAGCAGAAGTGTCTTCAAAGTCATGATCTTCCTCCCAGAAGAAGTTTGTGAGCATTCGCTTTGCTCTAGGGCAATTACTCACTTATGGGAGATGAAAGTCAAGCACCTACCTGCGCTGCGATGCACAAGGAATAGCTAACATACTGGTTTTAAAGTGATATTTCTGCTCAGTTTCTGAGCAAATATTCGGCGGAAGCCTCATCGGTGATAACACCGTTCAGGAGCCCACCGCGTAATGCAGCCAGAATAGCAGGTGATTTTTGCTTGCCCTGGGCAATGCCGATCACCGTGCTGGTCTCACGCGGCGGCAGGGGAACGGAGGCGACACGGTCATTGATCGGCGTGTCGAGAATCTGGCCATCGCGGTCAAAGGACCAGCCGCAGATTTCGCCCGCACCACCCTTGGCGATGAGGTCGCGCATTTCTTGAACCTCCAGAAAACCATCGACGCACAGCGGTGCATCCTCTGCCAGTTGACCGACGCCGACGAAGGTCACATCGGCAGCGGCACCCAGTGCCAGCGTGGAGCGCACCATGGACTGATCGTGCAGCAATTCCCGCTCTTCCGCAGAGGAACAGAGAACCGGCAAAGGCATTGGGAAATGCCGCGCCTTGATGGCATCGGCCATGCTGAAGATGACGTTGTAATAGGCCGCAGACCCATCCGGCCCGATATTGCCGGTGAGCGACACGATACGGTGTTGCGGACATTCCATTGGTGGTAACTGATCGACCGCGGCTTTCAGCGTTCGGCCTGTACCGATGGCGAGCACGATGGGATCGGTCTTGCGCAACCAGCGTTCAATCTCCGCCGCCCCCGCCTCGGCAATGCCGACAGTGGAGGATGTGCCTGCCGGATCGCTCGGGACGACCTCGACATATTTCAGCGAAAACCGCTCCCGCAGGGCTTCGCTTTTTTCCAGGCAGGCGGCAATGGGGTGATCGAGCCGGACCTTGATGAGACGTTCGGCAACGGCCAATGACACGAGGCGCTGCGCGGACTGGCGGGAGATGCCCATGGCGCTGGCAATCTCATCCTGCGTGCGACCGGCAACGTAATAGAGCCACCCGGCCCGCGCCGCGTCATCTAGCCGTCCACCTGTTTCGGATCGTTTGGCCATGTGCCTGCCCTTAGGTCATTTCCACTGTGCTGACATTTTTCTAGAGCCCGTGTCAAACAAGGCAAGGTACGCTCACCCCAACAATGGTCCTACCACGAAATAAAGCGTGGCCTTTGCGATGCCATAGATCACACCGCTGACGACCGCCACCGAGATCACCGAGAGAACCCCGCCGATGAGAGCGAACAGACCATCCCGTTCCAGAAGAGCGAAGGAGAAACAACAGATTGCGATAGCGGGCAGGATATTGCCGAGCGGGATGGGCAAGGCCAGAATGACGGCAAGAAGCAGACATACGAGGCCGATCAGCCGTTCGCAAACCGGAGAAAGCAAGACTTCCATGCGCGGTTTCAAAAGCTTTTGAACCCACAGCAAAACAGGGACGATCTTTTGCACCACACGTGCAAAATCTTCCCGCGCCAGCGAACGATCCGCAATGACGCGCGGCAGCCGCGGGCTTTTGCCCGCAAAAAGCTGGGCGGCGAGAAAGACCAGAGGTGTGCCTGTTATGGCCGATGTACCGGGGGGTGTCGGCACGATATTCGGCAGCGCAAAGACCAGCATCAATGCGCCAAAGGCGCGGTCTCCCATGGCGGAGAGAAGATCGCCGACAGCAATGCGTGCGCGGCTTTCATCGCCAGCCAGCGCTTGCAGAATATCGACAAGACCGACTTTGGGCGCATCGGGTTCCGCCAAGGTCGGCTCGACATCATCGACCGATAGAGCGGGATTGTCCGACAGGCGCAGCATAGGTTTCAACTCCAGAATTGTGGCTCCGCTGTAACAGACCAATGGCGGCAGCAATACGACATTTGCCTCACATTGTCGTTGTTTCGCTAGCGGCGCAGCTTGGGGTCGAGCAGATCTCGCAGGCCATCGCCCAGGAGATTGAAGCCCAGAACCGCCAAGGCGATTGCCAAGCCGGGGAGGATCGCGAGCCAGGGAGCGGCGGAGAGATAGGTCTGCGATTCCCACAACATCCGCCCCCATGTGGGTGCGGGTGGTGGCATGCCGAGACCAAGGAAGCTGAGGCCAGCTTCGGTCAGGATGGCAAGCCCTAGCTGGATGCTGACCTGCACGATGATGAGGTTGGTGAGGTTCGGCAGAATGTGGGTGAAGGTAATGCCGCCCCTGCTCCGCCCTAGGCTTTCCGCTGCCAGCACGAAATCCCGCGCCCATAATTGCAAGGCAGCCGCGCAGGTCAGCCGGGCAAACACCGGCACCATGAAGGTGGCGATTGCGAGGATGGCGGTGAAGCGACCGGAGCCGATGAAGGCACCCAGCATCATTGCCGAAAGGATGGGTGGCAGCGCGAAGGTGATGTCGCAAAGCCGCATCAGCAAAGCCTCCACGATACCGCGTTGCGCAGCGGCAAATATGCCGACCAGCGTGCCAATGGTCGCGCCGATGGCCACGGCCATGACGGCGGTGGAGAGCGAATTCCACGCCCCGACCATCAGCAGGGAGAGAATATCTCGGCCAAAGTGATCCGTGCCCAGCAGGCCTTGCACCAGCGGCGGCTTCAGCTTGGCGACGATGTGCATTTTTGTCGGCACCTGCGGCGTCCAAACAAGGGAGAGCAGCGCAATGGCCAGCAGAGCGCCGGTGATGGTGGCACCGGTCAGGAGGATGACACCGCGGCGATTAAAGCGTCTCATGCGGCACGCGCCCGCAAACGCGGGTCGATCAGCAGATAGGCCATATCGACAAGGAAGTTCATGGTGATGACGAGCGCGCAGAAGAACAGCACGACAGACTGCATGACGACGATGTCACGCTGTGTCAGCGCCTGATAGGCGAGACGCCCGAGGCCGGGCAGATTGAAGACATTTTCCACCAGCACTGTGCCTGCGATCAGGAAGGTGAATTGCAGGCCGATCATGGTGATGACAGGGATCAGCGCATTGGGCAGAACGTGTTTCCACAAGGTCGCGGTCTCACCAATGCCCTTGGCGCGGACAGTCCGCACAAAATCCTCGCTCATCACCTCCAACATGGCCGAGCGGCAGACCCGCGTCAGCACACCCGCTTGAGAAATGGCCAGCGCCACCGCCGGAAGCACGAGCGCCTTCAATGCCGCACCCGCCCCTGCCTGCCAGCCGGGAAAGCCGCCAGCGGGCATCCAGCCGAGCGTGCTAGAGAAGAGCAGGATCAGCAGTAGCCCGACCCAGAAACCAGGAACGGCAATGCCCGCATGGGAAAACAGACCGCAGAGAAAATCGATGGCGCCACCTCTGTAGCGCGCGGCAAGGACACCGAGTGGGAGCGCCATGAGGATGGACAGGCCGACGGCGATGAGGGCGAGTGGGAGGGTGACGATGAGCCTGTCGAGGATGAGCCCGGCCACTGGAACGCCGTAGGTATAGGATTGTCCAAGGTCACCTCGGGCCATGGCGACGAGCCATTGCAGGTAGCGTAGGGCCAGAGGCTGATCGAGGCCCATCTGTTTTTGCAAAGCCGCGAGTGTATCAGGGCTGGCCGAGGTGCCAAGCATGATGGCGGCTGGGTCGCCGGGAAGCAGGCCCATGACGAAGTAGATGAGGAAGGAGACGGCCAGCAGGGTGATGAGAAGGGTGAGGATGCGTTTGGCGATGAGGGCGATCATGTTGAGGCCCGGTATATAGGGCGATGGGTGTGGCTTACCCCCCTCTGTCCTGCCGGACATCTCCCCCTCAGGTGGGGAGATCGACTCGTTGAGACCTCTTGCCCATTCTGAACGTCGCTAATGGAGTGAGGAGCATGCCTTTGGCCGATCTCCCCCCTTGAGGGGGAGATGTCCGGCAGGACAGAGGGGGGTAAGCCCCACCCGCCATCACTATACGACAAACACAACATCACTCTTCCCAATGCACTTCCGTCAGCACATTCGACGGGATCGGCTCGTTCTCCCACAGCCCCTGAATCTTCTTGTCCCAAACCCCAAGCTTTGGCATGACGAAGAGAAACAACGCCGGCACATCCTGCGCCAAAATCTTTTGCGCGTCCCGATACAAGTCTTCCTGCTCCACCGGATCGGCGGTCAGTTCGACGTTCTTGATGATCTCGTTGAAGGTTGGGTTCTTGTAGTTGAAGTAATAGGGATCGCGGGAAAAGATATCGATATCCATCGGTTCGGCATGGGCGACGATGGTCATTTCGTAATTGGCACCTTTCAGAACATCCGACACCCATTTGGCTGGAAATTCCGTTGTTTCGATGGTCATCGTCACGCCAATTTCGGCAAACATGGCTTGCAGGACCTGCGAGGTGCGCTGTGAATAGGCCATCTGCGGAGCCTTGATGGTAAAGGAAAGGCCGTTGGGGTAACCCGCTTCAGTCAGCAACGCTTTCGCCTTTTCAGCATCATAGGGCAGCGTGCCGGTGGTATCGACATAGCCGCGATCATTGGGGGTATAATGGCTGCCGATGGCCGTGCCGAAGCCTGACCATGCGCCCTCGATGACGGTTGCGCGGTCCACCGCCATCATCAGCGCCTGCCGCACGCGCTTGTCGTTGAAGGGTTTGACGGCATTGTTCATGCCCGCGACGACCTTCAACTCCGTGTTGCCGATGAAGGTGCCGAGCCGCGCATCGCCATCGAAGGAACCCATCAATTCCGGTGCCCCGAACTCGGGAAAGGCATCGACATCGCCGGATTTCAGCGCTGCGGCCTGCGCCTGCGGATCTGGAATAAAGCGGAAGGTTGCCTTATCCAGCGCAACGGTCACGGACCTGTTCCAGTAGTCCATGTTGCGCGACAGCTCGACCTTTTCGCCCTTGGCCCAATTGACGAATTTAAACGGTCCGGTGCCGATGGGTATCGTCTTGTTAGTCTCGGCAGATTTGGTGCCGACCATGACAGAGGCGGGCCAGCCGAGCCAATAGAGCAGGCTGCCGGAGGGTTGCTTCAGTTTGAGGACCAGCGTCGTCGCATCTGGCCTTTCGATGCTGGCGATGGCTGAAAAGAAGCGTTTCTGCGGATTGATGGACGCTTCGCCGCGCGCGCGTTCCAGCGACGCCTTGGCAACAGAAGAATCGAAAGTCTCGCCGTCGTGGAATTTAACGCCCTCACGCAGCTTGAATGTGTATGTCTTGCCGTCTTCGGAAATCTCCCAGCTGTCTGCCAGTTGCGGCTGGATTTTGCCATCCTTGTCTATGGTGACGAGGCCTTCAAAAATATTCTGCCATGTGACTTGGCCGATGAAGACGTTAGCGCCAGCTGTCGGGTCAAGCCCTGCGGGCTCTGTGCCCATGCCTATGGTGATGGAATTTTTAGCAGCCGCAAAAGCCACCGTGGCGGGCAGCATGGCTGAAAGCGTGGTGGCAACGGTAAGGCCCAAGGCCAGGCGGCGTGTGAGGTTTACCGATTGCAAAAGCATGCTGCGCATCATCATCGTCTCCGGTCGAGTGGCGCAAACATTTTGTGTTCAGCGCGTTGCGAAAATCGCTACACGACATCAAGGGTAAAAATCAACCGCCTATTTCGACAGATTGCCCATAAAGGTCTCAATAAAGCTGGCAAGCATTGCGGCGGCGAAGGACAATTCACGGTCCGGTGCAACACACAGCTCCATGTTTGTGCGCACGCCCTTGGTGCCACTCAGGGGGATCGCGACCATCTGGCCGGACTTAATTTCGCGTGCAATCGCAAGGGCTGGCAGAAGCGTCACGGCGGCTTGGTCCAGCACCAGTTCTTTCAGCAGTTCCAGTGAGCTTGCGGTGAAGACCGGGTCCAGCGCGATACCGGCTTGCGCAAACAGCGCATCGAAGGCCTGCCGTGCCGCGAAGGTTTTTTCCGGCAGCGCCATGGGAATCGTGGCAAGTTCCTTCAATGAAATCTTAGGTTTACTTGCTAGTGGGTGCGCTGCGGGAAGGATGACATCATAGCCAATCTCTCGCTTTGCGAGGATTTTGACCTCTGATGTTTTGGGCGCAAACAGCGTGATGGCGATATCAGCCTGCGCTGAGACCAGCGCATCGATGGCCTGACGAGCGCTGGTGATATGCACCTCGAAACGCAGTTTCGGGTAGGTCTGGCTGAATTGCGAGAGCGCCGGCGCCAGCAGGCTGGCGACGGTTGCGCCGTTGGCATAGATCGTGGCACGCCCGCGCTCCAGCCCCTTGAGATCATCGATCAACTGGTGGACGTGACCGAGCTCACGCAGGGTCTTTCCGGCACGTTCCGCCAGAAGCTCCCCCGCTGCCGTCAAGGTCACGCCGCGGCTGGAACGCTCCACCAGCGGCGTGCCGAAATACTCTTCCAGATTTTCGATCTGGCGGCTGACGGCGGTTGGCGCAACATTGAGATTTTCCGCCGCCGCGCGCATGGAATTGGTGCGGACGAGCTCATCGAAATACATCAATGCGCGTAGGTTCATGGTGACGGTGCCCCCTCATTCCTGTGCCCGTCACAGGAATCTAGTCAGCCCAAGTCTTTGGGCTGAAAGAACTCTTTCGCCACGCAGACGCGCGGCACTGGATTCCTGTGACAAGCACAGGAATGAGGGAGGTTGTAGCAGCATCACCGCCACGCCTCAATCGCGGACAAATCCCTCACTCGCCACCAGCAACTGCCGCGTATAATCCGCCTCGAACGTCCGGCTTTCCAGCGCCTCGACATCCAGCATCTCCACCACCTTGCCGCTTTTCATCACCGCAAGCCTGTCGCACATGTGGCTGATGACGCCGAGGTCGTGGCTGACCATGAGGAAGGTGAGGTTGCGGTCCTCGCGGGCCTGTTCCAAAAGGTTGAGGATTTCGGCCTGGATGGAGGCGTCGAGCGCCGATGTAGGCTCATCAAGCAGCAGGATTTTCGGCTCGAGGATCAGCGCGCGGGCAATGGCGATGCGCTGGCGCTGACCGCCGGAAAGCTGGTGGGAATAGCGGAAACGGAAGCCGGTTCCCAAGCCCACCTCATCCAGCGCGCGGGTAATGCGGCCTTCCTTATCGTCCATACCGTGGATTGTCAGCGGCTCCAGCAGCAGCGCATCCACAGTCTGACGCGGATGCAGCGAACCATAGGGGTCCTGAAACACCATCTGCACATCGCGGTAGAAGCTCTTCTCGCGGAATTTGCTTTTGTAGGCCCGCCCCTCCACCATGAGGCTGCCCTCATCGAAGTGGTTGAGACCGGCAATGGCGCGCAAAAGCGTGGATTTGCCCGAACCGGATTCGCCAACGAGGCCGAAGGATTCGCCTTGGGCGACATCGATGCTGACACCATCGAGCGCGATATGGCCGTCGAAATCCACCAGCAGATCGGAAACGGAGAGAACTGTGGTCATAGGCGCCACTCCACCTGGCGTTCCAGAACCGGCAGCGGATGCCTGTTTTCCCCGATCTTCGGCAGGCAGTTGAGCAGACCGCGCGTGTAGGGATGCTGAGCATTGTCGAGATTGGCTGCCTGAAGTTCTTCCACCACGCGGCCCGCATACATGACGATGACCCGGTCGCAGAAGGATGAGACCAGTCGCAAATCGTGCGAGATGAAGATGAGGCCCATGCCGCGGTCACGCACCAGCCTGTCGAGAATGCCGAGCACCTCCAGCTGTACCGTCACATCCAGTGCCGATGTCGGTTCGTCGGCAATCAGCAGTTCCGGGCCGCAGACCAGCATCATGGCGATCATGACGCGCTGTCCCATGCCGCCGGAGACTTCGTGCGGATAGAGCTCGTAGACGCGCTCCGGCTCGCGGATCTGCACGGCCTCCAGCATGTCGAGCGCGCGCTGTTTGGCCACCGATGTGCTGATGCGCTCATGCGTCTGCAGGGTTTCCACGATCTGGCGACCGATAGGCATGACCGGGTTCAGCGAATATTTCGGGTCCTGCAGGATCATGCCGATGCGCTTGCCACGAATGCTGCGGCGCTGCTTGGCCGACGCTTTCAGCAAATCGATATCGCCAAAACGCAGGGCATCTGCCTCGATTTTCGCGGCAGACGGTGTCAGCCCCATGATGGCGCGGCCGGTCTGGGATTTGCCGGATCCGGATTCGCCGACGATGCCGAGACGCTCCTTGCCGAGCGTAAACGACACGCCGCGCACGGCTTCCACCAGCCCGGTGCGGGTGGGAAAGGAGACGCGCAGGTTTTCGACGGTCAGAAGCGGCGCACTCATTGGCCTGCCTCCTTCGGGTCCAGCGCATCTCGCAGACCATCGCCCAACAGGTTGAAGCCCAGGCTGACGATGAGAATGGCAATGCCCGGCATGGCCGCAACCCACCATTGATCGAGAATGAAGCGGCGACCGGATGCGATCATCGCGCCCCATTCCGGCAAGGGCGGCTGTGCGCCAAGGCCGAGAAAGCCGAGACCGGCGGCCGTCAGAATGATGCCCGCCATATCCAGCGTCACACGCACGATGAGCGATGACATGCAGAGCGGCATGACGTGTTTGAGCACGATGCGCCACGGCGACGCGCCCATCAGTTGCACCGCCGCGATGAAATCGGAATGGCGGAATGTCATGGTTTCGGCGCGGGCAATGCGGGCATAGGGCGGCCATGAGGTGATGGCGATGGCCAGCACCGCGTTCTCGATGCCCGGCCCGAGCGCGGCCACCAGTGCCAGCGCCAGAACAAGTTTGGGGAAGGCCAGAAAGATATCGGTGATGCGCATCAACACGGCATCCACCCAGCCACCGGCGTAACCGGCCACGGTGCCGACGATGAGACCAACGGGGGCGGCGATGATGGCAACCAGCAGAACCACGAACAGCGTCAGCCGCGAGCCATGAATGAGGCGCGAGAGAATATCGCGACCCTGATCATCCGTGCCGAGTAGGTAGCCTGCACTGCCGGGTGGTAGCAGGCGGGCATTGCGCAGATCACCTTGCACAGCAGAGTGCGGTGCCAGTACATCGGCAAAAATGGCGACCAGAACCAGCGCGAGAATGATGCCTAGCCCGGCCAAAGCCAACCGGTTTTCCGAAAACCGCCGCCAAATGACATAGGCACGGCCAAGCCGGGCCTGCCCGCGCGAGGCGGGGCGGTCGGACAGCAGCCATTCGCGGCTATAGGGTTTTAGTGGTGTCGAAGCTGTCGTCATCGGCTGCGCGTCCTTGGATCGAGCGTCCGGTAGAGCAGATCGGACAGAAGATTGATGCTGATGAAGACAGCGCCAATCACGATGGTGCCGCCGAGAACGGCGTTCATATCCGCATTCTGCAAGGAATTGGTGATGTAGAGGCCAAGCCCCGGCCACGAGAAGATGGTTTCCGTCAACACCGATCCTTCCAGCAACCCGGCATAGGACAGCACGATGACCGTCAACAGCGGCACGGCGGCATTGCGCAGCGCGTGAAACCAGATGATGCGGGTTTCCGACAGGCCCTTGGCGCGGGCAGCGACGATGTACTCCTGGCTCAGCTCATTGAGCATGAAGGAGCGCGTCATGCGGCTGATATAGGCCAACGAGAAATAGCCCAGCAATCCGGCGGGCAGAATGATGTGGCGGAAGAGGTCCCACAGCACATCCCATTGCCCCTGCCAGAAGGCATCCAGCAGGTAAAAACCGGTGACCGGGGTGAAGGTAAATTCGTAGACGATATCCATACGACCGGGATAGGCGACCCAGTTGAGCTTGGCGTAAAACACCAACAGCGCCAGCAGGCCAAGCCAAAAGATCGGCACGGAATAACCGACAAGACCGATGATGCGCACGATCTGGTCGATGATGCTGCCGCGCTTGACGGCGGCGAGAACACCCAGCGGAATGCCGAAGACGGCACCGATCAGCGTGCCGATGGTGGCAAGCTCTATGGTGGCGGGAAAGACGCGGATGATATCGGTCATCACAGGATTGGTGGTCAGCACGGACGTGCCGAAATCACCAGACAGCGCCTGCTTGATATAGAGGAAAAACTGCTGCCAGAGCGGCAGGTTGAGGCCGAGTTCTTCGCGCACCCGCTCCACCACATGGGCAGGCGCACGATCCCCCACGATCGCGAGAGCGGGATCGATGGGGATGACGCGGCCAATAAAGAAGGTCACCGCCAGCAACCCCAAAAAGGTGGTGATGACGGTGACGAGGAAGCCGATGACGGCAGTCAGGCGCTTGTTGGCGCGGCTTTTGCCGCGCCTTGGCCTTGGCACTGTTTCAATGATGGTCACTGGATCAATCCTGCCGGACTATTCCTTGGAGACCGGGTAGACGTAGTTGGTATCGAAGCTCGGTCCAAGCTTCAAACCTTTGACCTTGTTGGAGAAACCGGCAATTTCCGTCTTCTGCTCGATGACGACGAACGGGCCGCTTTCCAGAACCTTCTTCTGAAGGTCCTGATACATGGCGGCGCGCTTGGCGTTGTCTTTCTCCAACAGCGCAGCCTGCGTTTCCTTCGTCAGTTCAGGAACGTCCCAGGCATTGCGCCATGCCAGCGTCTTGTTCTTGCCTTCGTCGGAATTGTCATAATTGATGGTGAAGGTTTCGGCATTGGAGTTCGGGTCGAAATAGTCGGAACCCCAGTCACCGATGTAGATGTCGTGCTGGCGCGCACGATATTTCGTTAGCGTCTGCTTGCCATCGCCGGGAATGATTTCCAACTTGATACCGACCTGCGCCAGGGTCTGCTGAATGTTCTCGGCAATGCCTGTGACCGGCTGGGTGTTGCGCACATCCATGGAGACGGTGAAGCCGTCCTTCAGTCCTGCCTTTGCCAGCAATTCCTTGGCTTTGGCGACATCCAGCTTGAAGGGATTTTCATCCAACGCACCCAATTGGCCCTTTGGCAGGAAGGTCTGGTGGACCTCTCCGATACCCTTGATAATGGTCGCACCGAGACCTTCATAATCAATGAGATATTTGAAGGCTTCAACGACCTCAGGCTTTTTCAGATACTCGTTCTTCTGGTTCAGGCCGAGATAATAGACCGTACCCTTTGGCGCGGAAATAACGGTAAAGCCATCCTTCTTGGAAACGGCGTCCATGTCACCGGGCTCAAGGTTGCGGGCAACATCGATATCGCCATTTTCCAGCGCCAAACGCTGACCGGAGCTTTCCTTCATGTGACGATAAACGACACGCTTCAGCTTTGGCTTTTCTGCGTAATAATTCGGGTTGGCTTCCAGAATGACCGCTTCGTTGGCCTTCCAGCCAAGGATTTTGTAAGGGCCGGAACCGGCAAAACCGGTCTTGAGGAACTCGTTGCCGAAATCGCTGTCATATTTGTAATCGGCGCTTGGCGTAACGGTCTTGGCCTTTTCCATCACCAGCTTCTTGTCCACCACGGAGGCAACGGTTGCCGTCAAAACGTTGAGAACGAAGCTTGGCGCATAGGGCTTATCGACCGTCAGTACGAATGTGTTGGCGTCAGCAGCTTTTGCCTTTTCCGTGACGTTATCGCCCTTGAGGCCGAACTGCGTCAGAAGGAATGCAGGCGATTTGTCCAGCTTGACGGCACGCTCGATGGAGAAGGCAACGTCATCAGCCGTCAGCGGATTGCCGGAGGCGAATTTGAGGCCCTGCTTCAGCTTGAATGTGTAGGTCAGACCATCTTCCGATGTCGTCCAGCTCTCGGCCAGATCGCCTTTGACCTTGGATGTATCAGCGATATCGATGGATACGAGCTTGCTGTAGGTGTTGCCGGTGACTTCTGCTGTCGTGATCTCGAACGCCTCGCCCGGATCAAGCGTGATGATGTCGTCGATGGCGAAACCTTCAACCAGTGTATCGGCAGGCGTTGCCGCAAAGGCCTGTGGTGCCGCAAGAGAGAGCATCGAAAGGGCCACGCTGGTGGCAAGGATGCGGGCGGCTTTGTTGAGCGATTTGTTCATCGTCTTCCCCTGTTTGTGTCTTTGTGTCTACCCGGTCTCAGGCCGGCTCGTGCCATGCCTGAGCCAAAACGCGCAGCCAGTTTTCCCGGCAAATTTTAGCAAGGTCTTTATCAGCGTATCCTGCAGATTTGAGTGCCGCAACAAGATTATTGTTGCCCTTAGCATCGCGGATTTCCGCTGGAACCGTCGCTCCATCGAAGTCTGAACCCAGTGCCACGCAATCAATGCCCATGCGATCGACCATGTAATCGATATGCTGGACCATGGCGGAAAGCGGCGTGTTGGCGTCATCGCGCGCATCCGGGCGCAGCATGGTCACGGCGTAGTTGAGGCCAACAAGTCCGTTGCTTTCCTTGATGGCGTCCATCTGCTTATCGGTGAGATTGCGCGCCACGGGCGTCAGAGCATGGACGTTGGAATGGCTGGCGATCAAGGGCTGATCGGTGGTTTTTGCCACGTCCCAGAAGCCTTTTTCGGTGATATGTGCGAGATCGATGAGAATGCCGAGCTGATTGCAGCGTTTCACCAGCTCAAAACCGGCATCGGTCAGGCCGGGTGCGGTATCCGGCGACATGGGATAGGCGAAGGGCACGCCGTGGCCGAAAATATTGTGGCGGCTCCAGACCGGGCCGAGCGAGCGCAGGCCTGCGGCATAGAACACATCCAGCGCATCGAGATCAGCGGCAATCGCCTCGCAGCCTTCCATGTGCAACACGGCGGAGAAGATACCGTTGGCCATGGCTTGGCGGATTTCAGCAGTCGAGCGGCAAAGCCTCCAGCCGCCCGCCTGATCGAGACGCAGCGCAATGGCGGCTTTTTCCAGCGCGATATCGAGCGATGGCTGGCGCTCCAGCGGGGCTGCAAGCGGGGTGACGTAATGGCCTGAAGCATCAGGCTCCTGAAGGATCAGATCGCCGGAGGGAATGTAGATGGCGCAGATGCCACCGGCCAACCCGCCCGCCTTGGCACGCGGCGCATCGATATGGCCCTCATACGTGCCCTGCATGAATTCGGCGACGGGATCGCTCCCCATTTTGGCATTGCGCCAGAGACGCAGGAGCACATCATTATGACCGTCGAAAACAAGTTGCATGCAGACATTCCAAACGGCGCGGCCGTTTTTTTATTTAAAGCCATGGGCTTACTCAATCGGTGACGATCCTAGGCCCATCGCCCAAGGCTTCGCAAGTCAGAAATTGAGCAGGATGAAAAAATAGCCATTCAACGACTACCGCCGATTGGTACCCGTCAGAAAATCCAACCGTCGCCTGCCTTTTTCAGCAGAGGTGTGGTGAAAACACCCTGCACCCTGCCCGGCCACTGGGTGCCGAAATCTGCCAGTCTTTCGCGCCACCTATCCGATTGCAACATGGCGGCACCGATGACCACGGGCACGATGTTGGAGGCAGCGAGAAGCGACAAACCGGCAACGATAGAGGTACCGCTGGAGATAACATCGTCCACCAGAGCAACCCGCCTACCCTCCAGAAGTGGAAGCATGCGCGGGTCGATATAAAGACGCTTCTGCTGTTGGGTGGTGATGGAGGACATGGGGACGGAGAGTTCGTCCAGGTACCAGAATTTCCGTGACGTCCCGAGCGGCACATAGCGGCTGTGACCGAGGCGACGCGCGACCTCTGCCGCAAGCGTGAGGCCTAGCGTCGGAAGGCCGACGACGACGTCCACATCGAAGTTTGCAAGCTTTTGCGCCAGATCATCCGCCAAAGCTTCTACAACGAGAAAAGACGCCTGATTGATGATGAGCGATGCGAGCGCGTGTTCCCCATCGGCCAGCGGGCGGATCGGCAGGCGCAATTGCCTGCCATCATCGAGCGTGACCGGGAAGAAACCGGAATGGGGACCGGCAAGATCGAAGCTGCCGGGCGCGTGGATTTCCTGCCAGAACTCGTGCGGCTTCATGACCATTCCTTTCACTCCGATATTATTTCCGTTTTCCCAGTCGGTCCTATTAATTTTCAGGGTCTTCTGCACTAGAAAAAGAAGACCGTTTCGACTTTGCAAGGAAAGACCGCCCATGACCCCGCTCGCCCGGTTCGGAAACGACCTGCCCTTTCTGACCGCTTTGCGGCGAGACCTGCATGCTCACCCCGAACTCGGCTTCGAAGAAGAGCGCACCAGCGCGCTGGTTGCCAGGCATCTGGAGGAGGCCGGGATCACGATCCATCGCGGTCTGGGCAAAACCGGTGTCGTCGGCACGCTTCAGGTCGGCAACGGCACGCGCCGCATCGGGCTTCGGGCAGACATGGATGCGCTCGCCATGCCTGAGATGGCCGACCGCCCCTATAAATCGACTATAGCAGGCAAGATGCATGCCTGCGGCCATGATGGGCACACGGTGATGCTGCTGGGTGCTGCCCGGCATCTGGCCGAGAGCCGCAATTTTTCCGGTACCGTGCACTTCATCTTCCAGCCAGCCGAAGAAGGACGCGGCGGTGCGAAACAGATGGTGGAGGACGGGCTGTTCGAGCTTTTCCCCTGCGATGCCGTCTATGGCCTGCACAACATGCCGGGGCTGGATGTGGACGAGATGGCCGTGGTCGAAGGGCCGCAACTGGCCTCTTCCGATAGCTGGCGGGTGACATTCAAGGGTATCGGCACCCATGGTGCAAAGCCACATCTGGGGCGCGACCCGATCACGGCGGCAGGTAGCTTTTTGGCCGCGCTGCAAAGCATCGTCGGTCGCGTGGTCGATCCGCTGCAACCCGCTGTCGTCAGTGCCTGTTCGGTGCAGGCGGGTGATCCGAAAGCGCTGAACGTTATTCCGGATATTGTCGAAATCGGCGGAACGGCGCGGGCTTATTCGGCGCATGTCCGCGACCAGCTGGAAGAGGAAATCGGACGGCTGGCAAAGGGAACCGCTGCCATGTTCGGCATCGAGGCAACTTACGACTTCATCCGCCGCATTCCGCCCGTGATCAATGATGCGGACGCGACCAGCCGTGCGCTCAAAGCGGCACAAAGCGTTTTCGGCGAAAAGGTACGGACGGCCTTCCCGCCATCAACGGCTGGCGATGACTTCTCGTTCTTCGCGAGTAAAGCGCCGGGCTGTTACGTCTGGCTCGGCAACGGACCTGCGGTTGACGGCGCGCTGCACCACAACACGTCCTATGATTTCAACGATGACGCGATTGCATCGGGTGTGGCCTTCTGGACGACTCTGGTGGAGCAGGAACTGGCGGGAGAATAGACGCAATAGCTTCCCTCTAGCGTCATCCTCGGGCTCGTCCCGAGGATCTAACGAACCGCCGACATTCAACGTGATTAGATACTCGGGACAAGCCCGAGCATGACGGACGTGAGGACGGAGTACGCCTTTAAGCCAAAATCTCCAGCACCGGCGTTTCCATCACCCTGCCCGTCAGCACATCGGCAATGCCCATATCCGTCTGGTGCGGGCCGATGTTGCACGCAAGTGTTGCACCGAAGCAGGCCTTGAATACCAGATAAGGTGGCTGCCATTCCACGATTTGGCCGACCGCATCGCGCACGGCTTCAAAACCCGACGCGACATCTTCCAAACCTGCGTCCGAGACGAGGCCGGAGAGTGATAACGGCAACAGCGCCGTGACCTTACCGCCGGATGCGACGGCCATGCCGCCGCCTGTCTTGATGACGGCGTTCGCGGCAACTGCCATATCATCCGCATTGCCGCCGAAGACTGTCAGGTTATGGCTGTCATGCGCGACCGTCGTGGCGAAGGCACCAACCCATTTTCCCCAGCCGGTGAGGAAACCGGTTCTGGTGACGGGATCGGCTTTGCCGTGACGGTGGGTGACGGAAATCATCGTTGTGCCCTCGGGCGGCACCACGAAACCGTTTTCGACGGCAGCTTCCGCCTCTCCCCATTGGGTGAAACGCGGCTTGTCGATGGTAGCGAGCTTGACCCTTTTGCCTTCGGACTTGACATTGAAATCTGAGGGCGAACGGGGCGTGAGCTTCACAGAATGCTTGAGCGGTGCCGCGTCCATTTCGGTTAGATCGACCAGCATTTTGCCACTTTCAGCAACCGGCGTGCCGCTGGCCAGCACATGGCGTGGGGCAAATTGCGACAGGTCTTCGAAAACGGCGATATCGGCCCTGCGACCGGCGGCGATGAGGCCGAGATCGTTGCGTTGCAAACGCATGGCCGCATTCAGCGTGGCCGCGCGCAATGCCCATTCGGGTTTCAGGCCATAACGCACCAGCCGCCGCACGACATCATCCAGCCCGCCGTTCTTAGCGAGATCGTCCGGGAAAACATCGTCGGTGCACAGCGTCAGCGTTTGCGGCAGGTGGCCGAGCGCGTTCAAGGCTTGCACGAATTCCGGCAGGAGGTGGTCGTGTGAACCGCGCAGCTCGATGGTCAGCCCGGCCCGCAGCTTTGCCATGAGATCGGCGGCGGATGTCAGCTCGTGATCGGAGGTGATGCCCGCCGCCATGAAGGCGTTGAGATCGGCACCATCAAGACCGCGGGCATGGCCGCAGATCAGCTTGTCGGAAAACAGGCCTTCCTGAAGAATGGCGCTCATGCGCGGATCGCGCTCGATGACGCCGCGCATGTTCATGACTTCGGCAACGCCGCCGACTTCTGGCCAGAACAGCATTTCCGCCATGGCGGAAGCGTCGAAATCTCCGCCCGCCTGTTCCAGTCCCGGCGCTGACGGCACCGACGATGGTGCCAGCAGTATGGCCCGCAACGGCAGCCCTTTGCTGGCTTCCGCCGCCCAGCGCACGCCATCGATGCCGTGGACGTTGCCAAATTCATGCGGGTCCCAGACGATGGTTGTCACCCCGCGTGGGACAACGGCACCGGCGTAGGCGGCGGGCGTCACCATGGAGCTTTCGACATGCATATGCGTGTCGATCAGCCCCGGCGAAACGTAAGCGCCCGTCGCATCCAGAATCTGTGCGGCATCTGTGCGGCTTCCAGCCTCGTGGACGCTGGCAATCAGCGGGCCGACAATGCCGATATCGGCCAGACGAAGCTCGCCTGTGACAACATCGACAAGCGTACCGCCGCTGATCAGGATATCGAAGGGCTGGTCGCCACGCGCTGCCGCCACGGTGCGGGCGCGTAACGCGTCATCGATCATCCCGTCACGATCAACGATAATGGTCTGTTGTTTCATCGGCTTGCCTCCTGACGCAGGGCATCGAGAATGATGGATTTGGCACTGATAGCATCGACCGTTTCGGCAAATTGCGCGTTGAAACGCTCCGCATGGGCGGCACGCGCTTCGACCACGGTTCGACCACGCGTGAGAGTGCCGTGGAGCTCGACATCGATGCACGCCTTTTTCCAGCCGATGCAATCCGGAGCCACGAGGGCAACGGCTGCACAGGGGTCATAAAGCGCCATCGCATTTCGCCCGCGGCTGGTGGCAATGTTGATGAAGCCTTCCAGCATATCGGCGATCAAGCCTGCATTCTTACCACCGGCCGCGCGAATGGGCGCAACATCGGATAGCCCGGCCGTGACCTTGCGGCAGAGATCGAGATCGACCATGCGTAGGGGCAGACCGTGGGCGATTACGATGGCTAATGCCTCAGGATCAGCAAAAGCGTTGAATTCCGCAGATGCCGTGTGATTGCCAGCTGTGACGCCGCCACCCATCCAGATGAGGTCTGTGATGCGGGCGGCAAGGTCTGGCTTCGCGAGGCAGATGGCGGCGATGTTTGTGAGGGGGCCGAGCGCAAGAATGCGCTTGTCCTGGCCGCCATTTTCCAGCCAATCGCAAAGCGACTGAAACGCATCGCTGTGCGGCAGATCGGCAGCGTCGGGCAGGCCTGTGCCAACCGTTGGAATGCCGGTATCGCCGAGAATGGTTTGTGCGGTCTCCAGCTTTCCAAGAACGGGATTTTCGCGGCCCGTGTGGATGGGGAAGTCCCAGCCAAAAGCCATTTTCGCGCTGGCAGCATTTCGGCGCACCTGCGCAAGCGGTGCGTTGCCGAACACCAGCGAGAGTCCATCTATCTGAAGCCCTTGAGACGTCGCCACCATGATGGCGGCGATGTCATCGAAGCCCATATCGCAATCGATCCAGATACCCATGATCAGCTGAACACTTTCAGGCTGGCTGCTTTCCTGACCGGGAGGTCGAAGGCAAGCGGTGTACCGATGTCCTGCACAGGCAGTCCGGCATCGACCTCGGCCTTAATCGGCCCAAGCGGTGTATCCAGCAAATATTCGCGCGTGTTGCCCGCAAAAGACGTGCCGCGCACGGTTCCCTCGAAAGGTCCTGAACCGAGGGTCACCATGCGCGGCCTCCAGGCAAGTCCCGCCGTACTCGGAACCTGACCGGAAAGGGCAATGCGGCCATTGTCTGTTTTCAGTTCGTCACCTTCCAGACGAAAGATGTTTTCAAAGCCAACGAAGTCAGCCACGAAGGACGAGACAGGTGCGTTGTAAATCTCTTCCGGCGTGCCGATCTGCTCGATCGCACCATTCTTCATCACCACGATGCGGTCCGCGAGCGCCAGAGCCTCGACCTGATCATGCGTGACGAAAATCATGGTGACGCCGGTGGCCTTCTGGACACGCTGAAGTTCGGTACGCATTTCAAGCCGTAGTCGCGCGTCGAGGTTCGACAGTGGTTCGTCCAACAGCAGGACCTTGGGGTCCATGACCATGGAGCGAGCCAGCGCCACGCGCTGCTGCTGGCCGCCGGAGAGTTCCGCCGGTTTGCGCGAGGCGAAAGCGGACAGGCCGACGGATTTCAGGCCGGATGCGACTTTGTCATCCAGCACAGAACCCTTCATCCCCTTCAGCTTCAAACCGAAGGCGACATTTTCGTAGACCGTCAGATGCGGAAACAGCGCGTAGGACTGGAACACCAGCCCCACCGCCCGCTTGTTGGCGGAAACGCGGGTAATATCGGCACCGTCAAGATCGATGCGCCCGCCCGCAACCGGCATCAACCCGGCGATGGCGCGCATGGTCGTGGTCTTGCCGCAGCCGGAGGGGCCAAGCAATGCCAGCAGTTCACCCTTGCGGATATCGAGGTTCAGGTCTTTCACGGCAACGGAGTTGCCATAGGCCAGCGACAGGTTCTGGAGCGAAAGGTATTTTGCATCAGACATAACGAGAGAACCCCAGAAAACGTTCGGCCATGAAAACAATGCCGATGGACAGGAAGGCGAGCAGCGAAGAGAGGGCTGCAACGGATGGGTCGAAGACGATTTCCATATAGCCCAGCATATCGATGGGCAGGGTGCGCACGCCGGGGCCGGAGAGGAACAGCGACACCGGCACCTGATTGAAACTGGTCACGAAGCCCAGAATGAAGGCCGAGAGAATGCCGCCCCTGATATTGGGCAGCACGACGCGGAAGAATGCGCCCAGCCGCGACGAGCCGAGCAGCACGGCTGCTTCCTCGATATCCGAGCGCAGATTGGTGAGACTGGCCGACACGACGCGCACCGCGTAGGGCAGAATGAGCGCCGTGTGCGCGAGGAACAGCGCCAGCGTAATTCCAATGCCGAAGGGCACGACGAAATAACGCAGCAGCGCCAGGCCGACGATAATGCCGGGGACGATGATGGGGGCCGAGACGATGGTGCGGATGGTTTCCGAAAAGGGGAGCTTGTAGCGCGACATGGCGTAGGATGCGGGCACACCGAGGATCAGCGCTGCGAATGTGCCGCCAATGGCCAGAAACATCGACATTGCAAAGCTTTCGCGGAAACTTTCGACCGTGAAGACCTTGGCGATCCACTTCAGGGAAAAGCCCTGCGGCGGAAAGGCCAGCGTATCGCCCGCCGAAAAAGAGGCCGCGACGATGATGAGGAAGGGACCGATCAGAAAGCCGATGACCAGCGCCAGCGTGAGCGGAATGAAGAGGTGCCGGGTCATTTCTTGTTCCTTGCCGTGGCGATGCGCTTGAGCAGGATATTGGCCGCAAAGCTCATGACGATCAGAATGAAGGCGATGACGCTGGCGGCAACGAAATTGTTGGAGACCGTAACCTGCTGATAGAGCAGCGTTTCCAGCATCAGAACCTTGGAGCCGCCGAGAATGGCGGGCGTGATATAGGCCGTCAGCGAACCGGTGAAGACCAGCGTGCCGCCAACGACAAGACCTTCCTTGGTCAGCGGCAGAATGACCTTCCAGAACACCTGCAACCAGTTGGCCCCGAGCACCCGCGAGGCGGCGATGACGTCTTTCGGCATGTTTTCCAGCGCGCTGATGAGCGAGATGATCATCAGCGGCAGGAACAGTTGCAGAAGGCCAATGAAAACGGCGGTTTCGGAAAACAGAATGCGGATCGGTGCATCGGTGAGGCCCACCAGCTTCAGCAACTCGTTGACCATGCCGGTGCGTCCGAGAATGACGATCCACGCATAGGTGCGAGCCACGGGCGAGATCATCAACGGCAGAATGACGAGGTTGATCATGTGGCCTTTGGAGTTGGCTGGTAGGTTGACGATGGCGAAGGCCGCTGCGTATCCGATGATGGCGGAGACGACGGTGACGAGCGCGCCGAGCTTCAGCGTGCGCAGGAACACGGCCCGGTTCAGCGGATCGAAAAAGAAATCCACATAGGCCTGAAATGTCCAGCCATCGGCGGTGCGAAACCCTTCCGACAGCAGAATGAACACGGGCACAAGAAACACCGCCGCCGCAAAGATCGCGGCGGGCAAGGCAAGCGCCAAGGCTTCAGCCCGGTTTTGAAACATGGAGTCTTCTCCGGTGTTGAAATGTCTCCGCCTGCGTACAGATGGAGTGTTTTGTTATTCAGCGTCGGTGGGTGCCGGCCCCCTCTGCCCTGCCGGGCATCTCCCCCTCAGGTGGGGAGATTGGCTGGGCGCGCCGTCACAGTCCAACCGCGACGTTCACTGGAAGAGGAAGGGTTGCCCAGGGTCGATCTCCCCCCTTGAGGGGGAGATGTCCGGCAGGACAGAGGGGGGTGACGTGCGCCAGCACGTAACAACCACACCCAGCAACCGTCCTTACTGACCAACCTTCGCATTCCACTCCGACAACCACTTATCGCGGTTATCCAGCGTCGCAGCAGACGGAATGAGCTGGAGGCTTTTGGCCGTCTCATCGCCATAGGTGATGTTGTTGGCTACCTCGTCAGAGACCTTCACCTCCTTGTTGGTCGGGCTATCCACCAGCTTTTCGGCCAGCGCCTTCTGCACATCCGTCGAGAGCCAGAAGTCCATGAACTGAAGCGCCAGGTCTTCGTTCTTGCCATTCTTCGGCACCACGAGAACATTCATGCCGCCGGTCTGACCTTCCTTGGGCGTTGCCCATGCCAGTGGCAGGTCAAGCTTGGTGAACGGCGCCCAGGAGAAACGACCGATGGGGGCTGCCCAGATTTCTTCCTGCTGCATCAATTGCACCAGCTGTGAGGACTTCACGTAGAAGGTGACGATCTCGTCCTTCTTTTCGCCAACCGCCTCGATAGCGCCGCTGAGATCAGCCGTATCCTTGCCGATGGCCTTGCCCAGCATATAGAGCGCGGGCGGGCCCTGATTGGTGGTGACGTTCGGGAAGGCGACGTGATCGACCACGCCATCCTTCAACAGGTCTGCCCATGACTCGATCTTCATCTTGTCGGTGCGGTAGACGATGGAGGTGGCGTAGAAGTTGACGCCCACGCTCATGCCATCGCCATTCGGGTCCTTGGCGATGTCATAGAGCTTGCCGACATTCGGCACCTTGGAGGTATCGATCTTCTGGACCAAGTCCTTGCGGGCGGCGGACAACGCGTCGGCCATGGAAACGATGGCGAGATCGATGACCGGGCTTGCCTTGTTGGCTTCCATCTTGGCCAGACGCTCGACGCTGTTGCCGGTTTCGACCACCAGCTTGCAGCCGCACTTGGCTTCGAACGGCGTGTAGACCAGTTCCTTGAACTCGTCCTGCGCGAAGGCGTAGACGGAAATCGTCAGCGTCTTGTCCTGCGCCTGCGCGGCACCCATGGACAGCATCAGCGCCGTACCGGATGCCAGAATGATCTTCTTCATGATGTGAGTTCTCCTGCTGTCGAGGTTTTGTTGGATGTCTGCTTCTTATGATTGGGTCCGCAAGAGCTTCTGATGATGAGCTGCATTGCGACTTTCGAGACATCGGCGACGACGCCTCCCGAAACGGGGCGGTCTTCGGCATCGATGCTGCGCACCAGAGCGGTGACGGCCAGATCGGCGACACGCGCCATATCCATGCGAATGGTCGTCAGCGCCGGCGTGACGACAGGCGCCCAGATGAGATCGTCAAAGCCTGTGACGCTGGCCTGTTCCGGCACGGTCACGCCATCACGCTGCAATTCGGTCAGAACGCGCAGCGCGTGAAGATCCGAAACCGCTGCAAAGGCGGTGGAGCCCTGCGCCACCTTCTGCGCGACGCCCAGGGGACACCCTGCCCCACCCTGTTTCTCCACAGACGCAATCCACAGCGTCTCTGTCCGCGCCGCGCTGCCAAGCCCGGATCTGATGCCGCCGATGCGGTCGTTCTGGACGTTGGAGTCGGGATTGTTGCCGATGATGACCACCTTGTCGTGGCCCAGTTCCGCCAGATGCCGACCGATCTGAACGCCACCATCCCAATGATCGGCGGAAACCGTATTGCCAGGGGTGGAGGGAGAATCGATGACGGCCACGGGGCAATCGACATTGCCGATGCGGGTACCGCGCCGTGGCACGATGACCATGCCTTCGACGCCGCGTTCGATGAGGCGGTTGATCGCTTGCGTCTGCTTGGCGACATCGCCATGGGAGTCCGCAATCAGAACACCATAACCGGCATCGTCAGCTGCCTTTTCGATGGCTTGGGCGATCTGCGGGAAGAGCGGATTGGCGATATCCGGTAACACCAGACCCAGAACGCCGCTTCTGCCCGTACGCAGGGCACGACCGGCGATGCTTGGCACATAGCCCAGTTCTGCTGCCTTCAAGCGTATCTTATCTGAGAGTTCTGCGGACACGCGACCCTTGCCGGAAAGCGCATTGGAGACCGTCGCCGCAGACACACCCAGTGCCGAAGCGATTGCCGTCAGATTTGCGCCTGCACGACCAGAGGTCATGGCTTATCCATCCGCATGATTAAACGTTTAATCAGCGTAATTCGAAAGCGCGTTTTTGTCGAGTCGGTTACGGGTGAATTTCTGCGGGAAAACTCTAAGTGGCGAAAACAAGGGAGAAATTATTATCAATCCCTAGTCCAAAACGCCTCGACCTCAGCCAGAAGCCACTGCTTGAACAGCACCACGGGCGCATGGTTGATGCGCGAAAGCGGAGCGACGGCATAGTAAGAACTGGGGCTTTTGACCTGATGGGCGAAGGCAGCCACCAGTTGCCCGGCTTTGAGTTCGATATCGATCAGAAACAACGGCATCAGCGCCACACCCAAGCCTGCGATGCAGCCCTGCGCCACGCTGGAGAATTGTTCGAACCGCATGGCGGGTGCGTTTTGTGCGCCAAGCCCGAGGCTCTGGAACCAGTGGTCCCATGCACCGGGTCTCGACGCCATATGCAGCAGCGGCAGGGTCGAGATATCCTGCGCCTTGGCAATGGGGTGCGTCGCCAGAAAGGATGGGCTGCACACCGGTGCCACCATCTCATCCATCAGAAACGTGCTTTCCGCCGCTGGCCAATCCGGCTGGCCGATATGGATGGCCATATCGAGGCCTTCCTTTTCGAAATCGAACTGGCCGATACGGGTGGCGAAATTGAGCGTGATTTCCGGGTGTGCCGCCACGAATTTGGGAATGCGCGGCAACAGCCAGCGCGTGCCGAAGGTGGGCAGCATGGCAAGGTTCAGCGTGCTGCCATGCGTTTTGGTCATAATCTGCAAGGATGCGGAGCGGATATCGCCCAGCGCCGTGCCGATGGCTTTGGCATAGGTCTGGCCCTCGGCAGTCAGCGAAACACCGCGCGCTCCACGATCGAACAGCCGAACGCCAAGCTGTTCTTCCAGCGACAGAACCTGCCTGCTGATGGCCCCTTGCGTCAGCGAAAGCTCATCTGCGGCCAGCGAAAAACTGCCCAGCCGCGCCACGGAATCAAAGGCGGCGAGTGCGCTGGTGGAGGGCAGAAGTTTGCGGCTGAGCGAGGTCATGGCGCATTCCTATCGGTAATAGCAAAATGAGTAAACATGGCTTGCCGCGACGCTGCCAAATGCCAATAATCGACACAGCAATTTTGGAGATTTACCGTGAGCGAACGCACAGCATTCAATTGGCAGGACCCGTTTCTTCTCGAGGACCAACTGACCGAAGACGAGCGGATGATCCGCGATACGGCAGCGGCCTTTGCCCAATCGGAGCTTCTGCCACGCATCAACGAAGCCTACCTGTCGGAAACATCCGAGCCTGAACTGTTCCGCCTGATGGGTCAGACCGGACTTCTGGGCGTCACACTGCCTGAAAAATATGGTGCCGCCGAAGCCAGCTATGTCGCCTACGGCCTCGTGGCCCGCGAAGTAGAGCGCATCGATAGCGGCTATCGCTCGATGATGAGCGTGCAGTCCTCGCTCGTCATCTACCCCATCTTTGCCTATGGCTCGGAAGAGCAGAAGGACAAGTATCTGCCCGGCCTCGTATCCGGTGAGCTGATTGGCTGTTTCGGCCTGACGGAGCCGGATGCCGGTTCCGACCCGAATGGCATGAAGACTCGCGCCGAAAAGATTGCAGGCGGATACCGCCTGCGTGGCTCCAAGATGTGGATCTCCAATTCGCCGATTGCCGATGTCTTTGTCGTCTGGGCAAAATCGGAAGCGCATGACAATCATATCCGCGGCTTTGTGCTGGAAAAAGGCATGAAGGGCCTGTCCGCACCGAAGATCGGCGGCAAGCTGTCGCTGCGTGCGTCGATCACTGGCGAAATCGTTATGGATGGTGTCGAAGTGGGCGAAGATGCGTTGCTGCCTGGCGTTTCTGGCCTCAAGGGTCCGTTTGGCTGCCTCAACCGCGCTCGCTACGGCATTTCCTGGGGTGTGCTGGGTGCTGCCGAAGACTGCTGGTTCCGCGCCCACCAATATGGCATGGACCGCAAGCAGTTCGGCAAGCCGCTGGCGGGCATGCAGCTTTACCAGAAGAAGCTGGCCGATATGCAGACGGAAATCACGCTTGGCCTTCAGGCGTCCTTGCGCGTCGGTCGTCTGTTCGATGAGCACCGCATGGCCCCGGAAATGATCTCCATCGTCAAGCGCAACAATTGCGGCAAGGCGCTGGATATCGCCCGTCAGGCCCGCGACATGCACGGCGGCAACGGTATTCAGATCGAATATCACGTTATGCGCCACGCCCAGAACCTAGAAACGGTCAACACCTATGAGGGAACGCATGATGTGCACGCTCTGATTTTGGGTCGCGCTCAGACGGGCATTCAGGCGTTCTTCTGAGATTAACAATCAGAACAACCGGCGGTGCCATGCTGCCGGTTTTTGCTGCGATGCGAAATAAATAATACTTTTTAATGGGCTGACCGGTTGAAACCGCCGCCGCACGAATTAATATAGAGATGTCATCATCGTCTCTGGCAATCCATTTGCCATATCCGGTATCGCTGCCCTCGATTGTCCCGCCACGGAAGACACGTCATACAGCGCCGGTAAATTCCGAGACCGCAATTAAACGAAGCATCGGCACCGTGCCGGTCGGTCAAGTCACGAAGGTATTTCACATGCACAGCTATCCCGACGTCAAACTCCTCATCAACGGCGAATGGCGCGATGCCCTTTCCGGCAAGACCATTGCCGTTTCCGATCCGGCAACCGACGAAGTTCTAGGCCAGATTGCCCACGCTGAAAAGGCCGATCTCGATCTGGCGCTGGATGCTGCCGACAAGGGCTTCAAGGTATGGCGCGAAACATCCGCCTATGAGCGTTCCAAGATTATGCGCAAGGCTGCCGACCTGTTGCGCGAGCGCAAGGACACGATTGCCTGGCTGATGACCCGCGAACAGGGTAAGCCACTGGCGCAATCTGCCATGGAAGTCATGGGCGCTGCCGACACCATCGACTGGTTTGCCGAAGAAGCCCGCCGCACCTACGGCCAGGTCATCCCTGCCCGTGCCACCGGTGTTTCGCAGCTTGCCATCAAGGTTCCCGTCGGCCCAGTTGCCGCCTTCACACCTTGGAACTTCCCGATCAACCAGATCGTGCGCAAGCTCTCCGCTGCACTGGCTGCTGGCTGCTCCATCATCGTCAAGGCACCCGAGGAAACACCGGCATCGCCTGCCGAACTTATCCGCGCCTTCGTGGATGCAGGCGTTCCCGCTGGCGTCGTCAACCTCGTTTACGGCGTGCCATCGGAAATTTCCGAATATCTTATTCCGCATCCGGTCATCCGCAAGATTTCCTTCACCGGCTCCACGCCTATCGGCAAGCACCTCGCAGCCCTTGCTGGTAAGCACATGAAGCGCGCAACGATGGAACTGGGTGGCCACGCGCCTGTCATGATCTTCGATGATGCCAATATCGAAAAGGCCGTCGAAATCATGGCCATGTCGAAGTTCCGCAATGCCGGTCAGGTCTGCGTCGCACCGACACGTTTCCTCGTGCAGGAAGGCGTTGCCAGCCAGTTCCTAGACGGCTTCGTTAAAGCCGCTGAGGCCGTCAAGGTCGGCAACGGCCTGGAAGACGGCATCACCATGGGCCCGCTCGCCAATGAGCGCCGCATCCCGGCGATGGAAGCGCTCATTCAGGATGCCGTCACACACGGCGCGGAACTGAAGACCGGCGGCAAGCGCATCGGCAACAAGGGCAACTTCTTCGAGCCGACAGTGCTGGCCAACGTTCCGACATCTGCCAAGATCATGAACGACGAACCGTTTGGCCCGGTTGCCATCGTCAACACGTTCAAGTCCTTCGATGACGCGATCTCGGAAGCCAACCGCCTGCCATTCGGCCTCGCATCCTTCGCCTTCACCGGCTCGGTCAAGACGGCGCACGAGCTTGGCCGTCAGGTGGAAGCTGGCATGCTGACCATCAACCACAACGGCCTTGCTTTGCCGGAAGTGCCATTCGGCGGCATCAAGGATTCGGGCTACGGCACGGAAGGTGGCTCGGAAGCCGTCGGTGCGTATCTGGAAACACGCTTCGTCAGCCAGATGAACTGATATCCAGTTGAATTGAGCTGAAGTTTTAAAGCCCGGTGTTTTGCGACGCCGGGCTTTTCATTTGCAAAAATCAGCGGCTTTCGGTAAACGAACAAATAGTGAACGATGAAGCAAATGGATGGCAGAGATTAGCGACACCACAGCACCTGCATTGAAGGAAATCTTCAACCGCGCCCGCCTGCAATCCATCGCTGCTGAGACAAAAGCCGTTTATCCACCCTTTGATGAACAGGCATTTCTGGCACTGGCCGAGACCAACCTCGATACACTCGGCATCATGCAGCGCATGCGTCAGGTGGCGACCAGCCTTCATGCCACGCTGCCCGGTGACTATGCCCGCAATCTCGAAATCCTGATGGCGCTGGCACCGCGCATCAACCACGGCTTTGTTTCGATTTCCCTATCGGAATATGCCGCGCTCTACGGCTTGGAACATTTCGATGCCTCAATGGATGCGCTCAAATTTTTCACCCGCTTCGGCTCGTCGGAATTCGCGATCCGTCATTTTATCCTCGCGGATATGCCGCGCGCATTGGCGACGATGGAGGAGTGGTCGCGAGATGACAACGAGCATGTACGCCGATTGGCCAGCGAAGGTTGCCGCCCGCGCCTGCCTTGGTCGTTCCAGATCAAGGCGCTGATCGATGACCCCTCGCCCGTCGCGACCATTCTTGAAAACCTGAAAAGCGATGACGCACTCTATGTGCGCAAATCTGTGGCCAACCATCTGAACGATATCACCAAGGACAATCCGCAATGGGTTCTCGACCGTATCTCCACCTGGCCGAAAGGAAACAAACACACGGCATGGATCATCCGGCAGGCACTGCGAACGCTGGTGAAGAAAGGCGATGCCTCGGCGCTGGCGCATCTCGGCTCAAATGGAAAAGCGGATATTGCGATAGAGGCGTTTAATGTGTCACCGAACGCTTTGCCGCTGGGTGGCAATGTGCGGATTTCGGCATCGCTTCGCTCGACATCCGAGAAGCCCCAAAAGCTGGTGATCGATTACGCCGTTCACTACGTGAAGAAGGGCGGCGGCAGTTCGCCTAAGATTTTTAAATGGAAAGAGCTGAGCCTTCAACCGGGTGAAGGCTGCACACTCTCTATCAGCCGCGCCATCCGCGATTTCACCACCCGCAAGCATTATCCCGGCCTGCATCTGATACAGCTGATGGTGAACGGCGAAGCGCTGGCGGAAACGGCATTCGAACTCAGCGTTTAACCCGCCGGGAAAATCTTTGCTCTGCGAATGACGATATGGCCGTGGTCGCCTGCCTCGACGGCTGTTTCCGGCGGGACGTCAAATTCCAGGAGATCGCCTTCCGTTGTTGAGGCAATGACACGGCGGTCGCCTGCGCGGTCCAGCACGCGGGTGACCTGCGCCGGAATGCCATCATGAAGGTCTTCCCATTCCAGATCATTGGGGCGGGCGTAGATATCGACCGGGCCATCGGCTTGACCATAGGCGAAGGGTACTTCGGCTGAACCAACGTAGACCTTGCCTGCGCGGGCCGTCCCGGAAATGCGATTGGCATCACCCAGGAAACGCATGACAAACGAAGAATTCGGCTGGCGGCAGACCTCTTTCGGGGTACCTTGTTGGACGATTTCACCCTGATTGAGAATGACGACACGATCTGCCAGATCGAGTGCTTCTTCCTGATCATGGGTCACGAAAATGGTGGTAATACCAAGTTCGTTATGGATTTCGCGCAGCCAGCGGCGCAGATCTCGGCGCACATTGGCATCCAGCGCGCCGAAGGGCTCATCCAGCAGCAGCACCTTCGGATCGACGGATAGAGCTCGGGCCAGTGCAACGCGCTGGCGTTGACCACCGGATATCTGCGCCGGGAACCGTTCGCCGAGACCATCCAGCTTCACCAGCCGCAGCAGGTCATCCACCCGCGCATCGATGGCGGCCTTGTCGCGTTTGACCTTGGAAACCTTCATGCCGAAGGCGATGTTTTCGTGCAGCGTCATATGCGGGAAGAGCGCATAATGCTGAAACACGAAGCCGACGCCGCGGTCGCGCACCGGAATATTGGTGGCGTCCTCGTCGCCGAAATAAATCTGGCCACCATCGGTATATTCCAGCCCGGCGACCATGCGCAGGATCGTGGTTTTGCCGGAACCGGAAGGGCCGAGCAGCGCCAGCAGTTCTCCGCTTTCGATATCCAGCGACACATCGCGCACCGCACGAAAATTATCGAAGGTCTTCACCACATTTTCGAGGCGGATTTTCATGCGCTTGTCTCCGGCATAGCGGCGGTTTTCTTGGCGCCACGCCCTGCCCCGCGCTTTTCGAGCGCGACCTTGGCAATGATGGTGACGACGGCGAGAGCCGCGAGAATGGATGCCGAGGCGAAAGCGCCAGCGGCCTGATAATCGTGATAGAGAAGTTCGATATGCAAAGGCAGGGTGTTGGTCTGGCCGCGAATATTGCCTGATACGATCGAGACCGCGCCGAACTCACCCATGACGCGCGCATTGCACAGCACAACACCGTAGAGCAGCGCCCATTTGATATTGGGCAGGGTCACGGACCAGAAGGTGCGCCAGCCGGATGCGCCAAGCGACGTCGCCGCCTCTTCCAGATCACGCCCCTGCGCCTGCATCAGCGGGATTAATTCGCGCGCCACGAAGGGTGCGGTGACGAACATGGAGGCGATGACGATGCCCGGCAGGGCAAACAGCACCTTGATGTCATAAGCCGCGAAAAACGGGCCGAGCAGACCTTGCAGGCCGTAAACGAAGAGATAGGCCACGCCCGCCACAATGGGTGAGATGGAGAAGGGTATTTCGATGAGGACCAGCAGAAAGCGACGGCCCCGGAAATCGAACTTGGTAATCGCCCACGCGGCGGCAATGCCGAAGGCGGTGTTGACGGGCACCGCGATCAGCGCCGTGATCACCGTCAGCATGATGGCGTGGCGCGTATCGGGGTGATTGATGGTCGCCGTATAGGTCTTCCACCCCTGGGAGAAGGCTTCGACGCCGATGATGAGCAGAGGTGCGACGACGAGCAAGGCACCGATCACCAGAACGAACGCAATCAGCGAGCGACGCACCCAGGGGGCATCACCCACACGGGGTGGCTTACGAGCGGAGGAATGAGCGCTCATCGGTTAGCTCCTCACCGTGTAACGCAAGGCGCGCGTCTGAAGGTAATTGGTGACGGCGAGCATGACGAAGGCCGTGATCAGCAGCACCGAGGCAATGGCGGCGGCGGCCTGATAATCATATTCCTCCAGCCGTATGAAGACGAGAAGTGAGGTGATTTCGGTCGAAAACGGCTGGTTGCCAGCGATAAAGATGATCGCGCCGAACTCGCCAAGGCTGCGGGCGAAAGAGAGCGACAGGCCCGCCAGAATGGCAGGCGTCAGCAAGGGCAGAATGACCTTTCGGAAAATCTCGAAATCCGAACCACCCAGAGACTGCGCCGCTTCTTCCAAGGCTGGGTCCAAATCCTCCAGCACCGGCTGTACCGTGCGAACGATGAAAGGCAGGCTGGTAAATGCCATGGCAATGATGATGCCGAGCGGGGTATAGGCAACCTTGATGCCGGCATGGGCAAGGATCGATCCGAACCAACCATTTCCCGCAAACAGCGCTGTCAGCGCAATACCGGCAACAGCCGTGGGCAGCGCGAAGGGAAGATCGACAATGGCATCGACCAGACGCCAACCGGGAAAGCGGTAACGGGTAAGCACCCACGCCAATGCCAGCCCGAAGACGACGTTGAACAGCGTGGCGGCAAGCGCGCACAGCACGGTAACGCGGTAGCTTGCCACCGCACGCGGCGAGGAAATGATCGCCCAATATTCGGCAGGACCGAGGCTTGCCGCCTTGAAGACAAGCGCGGCCAGCGGCAGGACGACGATGATGCCGACATAAAGCAGGGTAACGCCAAGCGACAAGCGCAGCCCCGGCAAAACATTGCGTCTCACACCCGTCCCCTATCATGAAAGATCGACCCGGCGGGAGGCCCACCGGGTCGATGTTATCTCAACCAATCAGCGATTAGCGGTTGCCGTAAAGCGTATCAAGCACGGCACCGGATGCGAAGTGTTCTTTCTGGACTTTATCCCAGCCGCCGAACACGTCGTTGACGTTGACGAGACGGATTTGCGGGAACTGGTCCTTGAACTCGGCTCCGACTTTTTCATTGTGGACGCGGTGACCGAACTGGGCAGCAATGCGCTGGCCTTCCTCGGTGTAGAGGAAATCGAGATAGGTCTTCGCCAGTTCGCGCGAACCGCGCTTATCGACAACCTTATCGACAACGGCGACCGGGAATTCCGACAGAAGGCTGACCGAGGGAACGACGCTTTCGACCTTGCCCTTGCCATATTGCTTGGCGATGCCGCGTGTTTCGGCTTCGAAGGTGATCAGCACGTCGCCGACTTCACGCTCGACAAAGGTCGTGGTCGCCGCACGGCCTCCGGTGTCGAAGACAGGCGTGTTGGCGAATATCTTCTTGATGAAGTCCTGAACCTTGGCGTCATCGCCGTTGAACTTTTCCTTCGCGTAAGCGGTCGCTGCCAGATAGGTATAGCGGGCGTTGCCGGATGTTTTCGGGTTCGGGAAAACCAGTTTCACATCGTCCCTGACAAGATCATCCCAGTCCTTGATGTTCTTGGGGTTTCCAGCGCGAACCAGGAAGGACGGGAAGGAATAAAAGGGCGACGCATCATTGGCAAAATTTTTCTGCCAGTCTGCCGAGACAAAACCCTGCTTCACCAGAAAATCGATATCCGTCACCTGGTTGAAGGTGACGACGTCGGCCTCGAGACCTTCAACGATGGCGCGCGCCTGCTTGGAGGTTCCGGCATGTGACTGGTCGATGGTAACGCCCGGATGCAGCTTGATGAAGGCTTCGTTTTCGGCGGCAAACACTTCACGCGCGACGTCATAGGACGCGTTGAGAAGCGTTTTCGGCTCCTGCGCAAAAGCAGACGTCGACAGAAGCGCCGCAATGGCAGCACCGATAAGCATGATACGTTTCATGGAATTCCCCACAGCACAAAATTGTACCGGCAAGATACGGAAACCTGCCGGCAGTCGCGAGGAACGGGACTCTCCATCTCAAGTCGAACTTAGAATGTTTTACTCCCTGGGTCAGTAAAATTCGGACGCATGTTCGCGAGCGAGACGTTAGAGGCGATGATCGCGAAACAGCGGCGGTTTGACGGAAACGAAATACCGATCCAAATCCTCCTCCGTCACGTCGCCAAGCGTGTCCGGATGCCATTTGGGATTGCGATCCTTATCGACGAGTGCGGCGCGTACGCCCTCATAGAAATCATGATTGCGCAGCACTTCGCAGCCCGCGGCAAACTCCCGTTCCAGACATTCGATCAGTCCGGAACTTTGCCGCCCTGCGCGCAAAAGCCGCAAGGTCAATTTCAGGCTGGTCGGAGATCTCGATTGCAAAACCGAAAGCGTTTCCATGGCGAAATCACCCTTAATGGCCGCAAGTGCAGCAATGATCTCCTCAACCGTGTCGAAGCGGAATGCGGTATCGATCGAGCCGCTGTTGGCGGCGAGAACAGCAGGGGTTTCCGGCCTCACCGAAAACGTCTCGATGACGGCTCCGACATCGGCAGCGAACGCGGTTTGCGCCAAGGCATGCACCAGTTCCGTTAGGCGGTGCGAGAGAATGTGATAATCTGCAAGACCCGCATATATCGCGTCAGCCGCACCAACTTCACGGCCCGTCAGGCCCAACCATGTTCCGGTTTCACCCGGGGCTTTGGGAAGCAGCCATGTTGCGCCCACATCCGGAAAATAGCCGATGGCGGTTTCCGGCATGGCGAGCCGGGTTCGCTCAGTCACGATGCGATATCGGCCATGGGCGGAAATGCCGACGCCGCCGCCCATGACGATGCCATCCATCAAGGCGATATACGGTTTCGGATAATGGGAAATCCGTTCATTCAACGGAAATTCCTCACGCCAGAAACGCGTGCGGCTAATGTCGTCGCTGGATCGCGCTTGATAGATCAGGCGCACATCGCCACCGGCGCAAAGGCCGCGTTCTCCCTCTCCGAACAGGACCACACTTGTCACATCAGGGTCGTGGACAAAGAGGTCCAGCCCGGCTTTCATGCCGGAGACCATGGCTTCGTTGAGGCTGTTGATGGCTTTGGGTCTGTTGAGGCGGATTAGGCCGACGCTGCCATTTTTCTCGATAAGAATGTCATCCGTTACGGAACCGTTCTGCATCATGCCTCCTCAGTCACAGTGCATTCTTGCGCAGTGTGAAGGTCTCGGCAACATCACGCAACATTTATCGCTGCGGCGTGAAACATGGCCTTTTCCCGAGCGTTGATATCACTCGAAAAAGGAACAACCATAGCGTTTTGCGGTGCAGCAATTTCACTTGACGCCTCCGCGAATCGTGGCATGTAATGAGTTGGTAAAATACCGGCACCAATTCCTGTCCAGCGTTCCAGCCGGACCACACAGACGGCCCTTTTCGGGCGATGACGTCGTAACAGGAGATCAATATGCAGGTTTCATCGCAAGAATGGATTAGCAAACGTGCCTACACCCTGTGGGAAAGCGAAGGGCATCCGCATGGACGGGACGCCGACCACTGGGAACAGGCAAAACACGAATATGCGCTGCTCGAAAATACCCGGGCCACAAAGCCCGCGACCCGCAAGAAATCAGACGTGAAAGACATCGCTGCCCAGGAAGCAGCGAAACCCAAGGTGTCTGCACGCAAGAACGGTAAAAAATAAACCGACCACCCCAAGCAAGGTCAGGTCAATAAAAAGCCCCGGCATGCGGGGCTTTTCGCTGTCATCTGTGTGCGGATCAGAATGTCAAAGCGCGGTCGCCGTTCTCATCCTTGATGCGGCTTGGCAGGCCGATCTTGTTGAGAATGTTGAGGAATGGCTGCGGCGGAAGTTCTTCCACATTCGCCATCTGCTTCACATCCCATTCGCCAGTGGCAATCAGCATGGCCGCAGCAACTGGCGGGACGCCAGCCGTGTAGGAAATGCCCTGAGAGCCGACCTCATTGTAAGCGTCCTTATGATCGGCCACATTGTAGATGAAGACTTCACGCTCTTTGCCATCCTTGATGCCCTTCACGACATCGCCGATGCAGGTCTTGCCGACATAATCGGGTGCCAGCGAGGATGGATCGGGCAGCACGGCCTTGACCAGTTTCAGCGGTACGACTTCCAGACCTTCGGCGGTCTTGACCGGTTTTTCGGAGAGCAGACCCAGGTTTTTCAGCACGGTGAAAACGTTGATGTAGTGGTCACCAAAGCCCATCCAGAAACGCACATCTGCACCATCCATGTTCTTGGACAGCGAATGCACCTCGTCATGGCCGGTCATATAGGCCTTCTGCTTGCCGACGACAGGCAGATCGAATTCCTGGCCGACTTCGAACATCTCGTTCGTCTGCCACTGGTTGTTCTGCCAGGAATAGACGACGCCGGTGAATTCGCGGAAGTTGATCTCGGGGTCGAAATTGGTCGAGAACCAGCGACCATGGCTGCCGGCATTGATATCGACGATATCGACCGAGGTGACCTTGTCGAAATACTCATCCTTGGCCAGACGCGCATAGGCGTTGACCACACCCGGATCGAAGCCGACGCCGAGAATGGCGGTGACGCCCTTTTCCTTGCATTCGGCCGCGCGCTGCCACTCGTAGTTTCCATACCAAGGCGGATTTTCGCAAATCTTGGTCGGATCCTCGTGAATGGCGGTATCCATATAGGCAACACCCGCATCCATGCAGGCGCGAAGAACGGACATGTTGACGAAAGCCGAACCGACATTGATGACGATCTGAACGCCGGTCTTTGCGATCAAGGCTTTCGTTGCTTCGATATCCATCGCGTCAAGCGCATGGGCCTCAAGTTTTACGTCTGTCTTGAGGCTCTTCTTTTCGCGTACGGACTCGACAATCTTGCGGCACTTATCAACTGTGCGTGACGCAATATGAATGTCTCCCAATACATCGCTGTTCTGGGCGCACTTATGCGCCACGACCTGTGCCACGCCACCGGCGCCGATGATGAGAACGTTCTTCTTCATTTCAGGTGATGCCCCCTTTATCCCCGCAGGGATGAGTGTGTTTGAGTGCTTTAAGAAAGGCTTTGCTCGAAATCGGCAAAGCCAAATTCACGGACGGCACGGATTGAACCGTCCAGTTCCCTGATGGCAATGGTCGGCATTTTGACGCCATTGAACCAGTTTTTCTTGACCATGGTGTAACCGGCCGTGTCCTGGAAGGAGACGCGGTCACCCACCTTCAATTCGTTTTCGAAACGAAACTCGCCAAACACGTCGCCGGCAAGGCAAGACTTGCCGCAGACCATGTAGGAATGGTCGCCCTCATTGGGCGATACCTTGGCGGTTTCGCGGTAAATCAGCAAATCCAGCAGGTGCGCCTCGATAGAGCTGTCGACAATGGCAAGGTTCTTGCCGTTGAACAGCGTGTCGAGAACCGTCGTTTCCAACGTCGTGCTCTTGGTAATCGAGGCTTCACCGGGTTCCAGATAGACCTGAACGCCGTATTTTTCCGAAAATTCCTTGAGACGATCACAGAACTGGTCGAGCGGATAATTTTCGCCTGTAAAGTGAATGCCACCACCGAGGCTGACCCAGTCCACACGCGCCAGAAGCGTGCCGAACTTGTTCTCGATCTGTGACAACATGCTGTCGAACAGATCGAAATCGCCATTTTCACAGTTGTTGTGGATCATGAAGCCGGAAATGCGGTCCATGACCTTTTCAACCTTTGCAACATCCCACTCGCCCAGACGGCTGAACGGACGCGCCGGGTCGGCGATATCGAAGGTGGAGGAGGAAACCTGCGGGTTGAGGCGCAGACCACGTGTGATGCCAGACGCCTTGTCGGCAAAACGCTCCAGCTGACCGATGGAATTGAAGATGATCTTGTCGGCGTTCGATATGACCTCGTCGATCTCGTAATCGGCATAGGCGACGCTATAGGCATGCGTTTCGCCGCCGAATTTCTCGCGACCCAAGCGCACTTCGTAGAGCGAAGACGATGTCGTGCCATCCATATATTGCGACATGAAATCGAACACAGACCATGTTGCAAAACACTTCAGCGCCAAAAGAGCCTTGGCACCGGATTTTTCGCGCACATAGGCAATCTTCTCCATATTGCGGAGAAGCTTCGTCTTGTCGATCAGGTAATATGGCGTTTGCAGCATTTGTTGGTCACATCTTATCGTGGATGGGAGAAGGTCGCGTCTTGAGACGGGCCTTATATGATGCTTGTGACAGGAAAACAAACCCGCAGCACAGATTCTGCAATGAGGCTGTTTTTTATGTCTGGCTGCTCAAAACGCGGAACCAAACCCCGTGCAGCGCGTTTTGAACTTACGCGTGAGCCGTAGACACGGCGTTTGGACATCATTTCAGCAAAGGAAACATCATGGCGACGGTTCGTAACGTGGAAGACAAAGTGCGCGAAACTCTTGAAAGCGGCGATGCGGCAGAAGTATCTGCGCAGCTTGCGCAATTGCGTGAAGACCTGGCAAATCTTGCTGGTAGCGTAAAGGCACTGGGAGCTGGCGTTTCGCATGAGGTGAAGGCCCGTGCTTCACGAGTTGCAGATGACGCTTACGCCGCTGGCGAAGAGACCGTCGAAACCGTGCGCAATGAAATTCAGTCCATCAACGACAACCTCACCTATCAGGTACAGAAGAACCCGCTTCAGTCTTTGGGCATCGCTGTAGCCGCAGGTTTCCTTCTCGCTCTCGTCACCCGTAAATAAGGCAGCAACATGCTTCAAACGCTGCTGCTTTATCTTGGTGACACCCAGCGCGAAGGCCAGTTGGTGACCCGCCGTATCAAGTCCACTCTATTATTGTGGACGCTGGCTGGCATCTTCTTTGCCATCGCTTTCATCGCAGCCATCATTGGGGGCTCGATCTATCTGGCAAAAGAACTGGGTGCCGGCCCCGCGGCTCTGGTGATTGCAGGGATCGCGTTTCTGCTCGGCGTTATCATGCTCGTTAGCCTTGCGATTGCTCGCAGACCAAGACGGTATGCAGTGAGACCTGTGTTGCCGTTGTCTGCTGCACCGATTGCCGCGCAGACCATGGCTTCGAGTGTTCTTCAAACGCGGCCATACGTGACATTGCTGTCGGCGATTGCGCTGGGGTATGTCGCCACGCGAACGACGATCCTGAAAAAGAAGTAACCCGATACCGAAAGCCGCCTCAACCAGAAGGCGGCTTTCTTTTTCATCCGCAACAAATTCCCGCTGCCCTTCTGCCGACAAAATGTTAGGCAGTTTGCCAACACGTCTTTTAACGGAGAGAATGTTGGATGCGGAAGAAAGTCCTTGTTGTCGGCGGTGCCGGATATATCGGTTCCCATACCTGCCTGTTATTGGCCGAACGCGGATATGAACCCGTCGTTTTCGACAATCTTTCCAATGGCCACGAAGAATTTGTGCGTTGGGGGCCCTTCGAGCAGGGTGACATTCGCGACCGTCAGCGGCTGGACGAAGTTTTTGCGAAACATCAGCCGGAAGCCGTCCTGCATTTTGCAGCGCTGATCGAAGTCGGCGAATCGGTCAAAAATCCCGTCGCTTTTTACGATAACAATGTCACCGGCGCGCTGACACTCTTGTCTGCGACCATGGATGCTGGCGTCAAAGCCTTTGTTTTCTCCTCCACTTGCGCAACCTACGGCCTGCCGGAACGCGTGCCTCTGGACGAAACCCACCCCCAGGCTCCCATCAATCCCTATGGCCGCACCAAATGGGTGGTGGAGCAGGCGTTGAAGGATTACAGCACCTATAAGGGTCTGAAATCCGTAATGCTGCGTTACTTCAACGCGGCCGGCGCTGACTTCGAAGGGCGCATCGGTGAGTGGCACAAGCCTGAAACCCACGCCATTCCGCTTGCGATCGAAGCGGCTCTCGGACGTCGCGAAGGCTTCAAGGTGTTCGGTACGGATTACGACACGCGAGACGGCACCTGTGTGCGTGACTACATCCACATTCTGGATCTCGCCGACGCCCATGTTCGCGCCGTCGACTATCTACTGAAGGGTGGCGAAACGGTCGAACTCAATCTTGGTACCGGCACGGGAACGACCGTCAAGGAATTGCTCGACACGATTTCCGAAGTCTCTGGCCGCCCTTTCCCTGTGGAATATGCGGACCGCCGTGAAGGCGATTCCACCACTCTCGTTGCCAACAACGACAAGGCGCGGGAAGTGCTGGGTTGGGAGCCGCAATATACGCTGACGGACATCATCCGCTCAGCCTGGCGCTGGCACTCTTCACGCAATGCCAGCATCTAGACAAAAAAACACCGGTCCAAATGGACCGGTGTTTCCGCTATGAGACCACTCTCATAGCTCCTCTCCCAGGTAACCGTATTATGGCTTGGGCGCAGTGGTCGTTGCGCCACCGGTCGTGGAATTTGTTGCTGGTGCGGCAGAACCCTCAGCAGCCTTCTTATCCTTCATCGTCACGAATTCAGGAGCGGCCTTGAGAGACTCGGCTGTCTCAGTTGTCGTCAGACGCACGGTGCCATTTGCCGCATCGCGTGTAACAGTCAGCTTATCCATGGGAACGGCCACGTCCTTGGCACCGATGCCGAGGAACCCGCCAACGCCCACAACGGCTGCGACGATGCCGCCATTTTCCTCGAGAATGAGGTTGGTCACGCTGCCGATGCTTTCATCGGTCGAGGTGTAAACGGCATTGCCGATATAATCATTGGCGCTGATCTGCGTTGCAGCCTGCTCTGTCAGATATGCACCACCCGTGGATGCAGAGGGAGCTGGCGATGCTGTCGTTGCCGGGGCAGTCGCACTTGGAGCCGCGGGTGCAGGTTGCGCTGTGGCCTGTGCCATAGCAATTGGTGCGAATGTTGTGGAACCCAAGAGAGCGGCTGTGGCGATCATGGTGAGTGTCTTTTTCATTTCGTACCTTCCTTGTGATATCAATTTTAACTGGCTCCCGACGGTAAATCCGTTTCTGTGTGAGCCTGTTGATTTGCAAACGGCGCAGGAAGGAAATTGGTTCCGATGTTTTTTTAGGCACCCGACGGCGCAAATGCCTATCAGAAGTGGCGGATAAACGGGCACATTATGGGATTGCGAAGGACCGATGCTTAAGCCATTCTGTGGTATGCCAATATGATTTGAGCACCGGTAAAAACCCGCGAGACAATGCAGAACAATATCATATCGAGACTACGACAGCGCCTTGCCGGTTTTTTTCCAACCGCGCCTATTAGTGTCTATCTCGTTGTTATGACAACGGTTATTACGCTGCCGTTGATTATATTCGTCGGCTATTTGATGCTGAAGCTGGAAGCAGACGAACGGGGAGACCTTCAAGGGGAGGCCATGGAAGATGCGCGTGCGGTCAGCCGCAACATCGACCGCCGTCTACAGGAAATGGCAACCTCCCTCAACCTGCTCTCACAGTTTCCAGAGCTGGAGGATGGAGACCTCGCAGCGTTTCACAAGCGTGTGAGTGATAGCCTCCAAAAGCAGGGTCTATACGTCATCATCGCTACCGCCGACGGCAAACAGCGATTGAACAGCCGCGTGCCGCTCGACCAGCCCCTTGGGAAGGTGCCGCCCGAAATCAAGCTTTCAGACGTCATTGGCGGACGCAGGACCGTTGTTTCCAACATCTTTTATGGCAACACCAGCAAGGAATGGGTCTTTAACGTCATGCGCCCATTGCCATCAGCACTCTCGGCTGCGGGTGACGCGCTGATCATGACGCAGAATGCTCGCGATTTGATGGGGCTGATCTCGACGGAAAGCCTCCCGCCGGGCTGGACGATAGCGATATTGGATGGAGACAATCGCGTCGTGGCATCCAGCACGCCGCAAACAATCGCAGCCGGAGCCACATTCTCCCAAACGCTGGCAAGCGATCAAATCCGAGCGTTCAGCGGCAGCTTTGAAGATGACGACGGTACTATATATGCCTACTCGCAGCTGCCCGGGTGGTCGTGGAAAGCCATCATCTGGGGACCAGCCGACAACAGCCAGTCTGCATTGGCAAGCACCTGGCGCAAGATGATAACCGGCAGCTTTGCCCTGGTTCTCATCGCTATTGCCGGCGCTTATCTGGTCGGCAGACAGATGCGCGGCTCGATACGCGAACTGGTTGAGATGGCCAAACGGATTGGTGAGGGCGAAATCGTGTCGCCAATCGACACGAAGATAAAGGAAGCCAACCAGGTCGCCATCGCGCTTTCCAACGCGTCCTTCGATCGCAGCCAGGCGGAAGACCGCACCCACCTCATCCTACACGAACTTGTCCACCGCTCCAAGAACATGCTGACGCTGGTTCAGGCGATGATGCGCCAGTTGGCGCGCGAAAACACCAGCGTTGCTGATTTTCAAAAGGAGGTGGAACACCGCCTCCGTGGCTTGGGGATGTCGATCAGCGCACTGTCAGAGGTTCAATGGCAGGGCCTGCCGATACGCAAATTGCTGGAAACGCATTTGAAGGTTTTCGGAAGCGCCATGGATCAGGTCAAGCTCGCCGGACAGGACTTCATGCTGTCGCCGGAAGCTGCACAAAATCTGGGTCTCATCATTCACGAGCTGGCGACCAACTCGATCAAATACGGCGCGCTATCAGCGGCCACGGGCACTGTTGAACTCTTCTGGGATCGTGAGATCGACGGTGATCGTGACCAGCTGACCATCGGCTGGAAAGATGTCGGCGGGCCGCCCGCCGTTCCTCCGACCAGAAGCGGTTTCGGCACCACCATTACGAAACGTCATGCAGAAAGTGCATTTTCCGCAACCATTTCAACGGATTATACGGTCCATGGATTCCGTTGGACCCTGACAGGACCGACGCATCATTTTCTTGCTCGAAAAAAATCGGCTCACCCGAATTAAAATTGAAACCACTTGGAACCAAGTTTCGAGACTTGCGTTTTTAAAACAAGCCAAGCCACTCCCCGTCCCCGCCTGAGGCTTGGCGCACGCAGGTTTTGCCCCTGAAAACCTGCCATAGATAGCACGGCTCTACGGAGCCGTGCTTTTTTGTTGGGTTTATCACGTTCTCTCATCTCAACTATGCATAAGCAGAGAAAGCCGCATGTCTATGCGGCTGCGCAATTTGCTGAACGGCTTTACGAGGTAGGGATATTCAGGTCGGCAGGGGCGCGGGAAATCTTAGAAAGTAATCGATGCTATCGGCAGAGACTTTGTATGTTGCCTCACCACCCAATGCAGCGGGCACGACCTTTTCCAAAACCACACTTCCAAAATTGCTTCTTTTGTCCGCATCCGCAGGCATCTGAGATGCACCACTTCCGCCCAGCGGTTCGGCCCACCGCACTTCGAAGAACTCACCGTCTTTGCGACAATCGAGCGTCAATGGCAGGTGCTGTGACAGATTTCCACCATGACTGATCGTATTGACGACCAGTTCGTGGAAGGCCAGCCCCACATATAAAGCACCGTTGGGATTGAGAAGAAGGTTCTCGCCCTTCATCTGGATCAGATGCGGATATTCTGGAAGATAGAGATCACCCTGCTGTTTCAGCAAATCGAAAATCTCTGCACCGCGCCAATCGGAATCCGTTATCAAATCCTGGGATTGCGCCAAGGCATGCAGCCGCCCCCTGAATTTGCGCAGAAAGTCGTCCTTCGTCAGGCTGAACCGCGCCGTTTGGGACGAGAGACTTTGGATAATGGCGAGGAGGTTTTTGGAGCGATGACTGACTTCGCGCAGCAGTGAACGAAGCAACTGCTCTCGCCGTCGCTCAACCGTTATCTCTCTGATCGTCGTTTTCAGAACGCGTTGCCCGGACATGTTGACGGTGGAGTAGACGTGAAACTGAAAGACGCGGTCCTTGCCAGCGCTCACCTCCAGCATGCCCCTGCTTCCTGCCGATGTCAGATCTTTCTTCAAATCCGACAGGCGAGTAGCGAGGTCCTTACCGAACATCGTCACATCGTTCGGTTCCTCGTCGGTCTCAGTCGGCAGACTCCATACATCTGGCAGGTTTGCGATAAAGATATATTCCTTATCGCGGTCCTGAAGCATGACCGTCTCATCAGAGTCCAACAGGGCAAGCACGAGTGAATCGTGAAGGTCGCCCTCATCTCGCCCTGCATTATGCCACGCCAGCCGATGCAATATGGTCTCCTAACGGGGAACGACGATCAAGGTCGCTGTATTCGAGCAAACATGCAGACCTGAACGCCGGGTAAGAACCCGGGTTCCAAAATCTCTTCAATTCAGAATCACTTAAGCTGCGACACGTGAACTTTCATTAAAGAACAGAGCCTGACTTATGAGGGCTTTTACCATGTCAGGGTTGAATGGTTTAGTGACGAGGAAGGTCGGCTCAGGACGCTCGCCTGTGAGAAGGCGTTCAGGGAAAGCCGTGATGAAGATGACAGGCAGCGTGGTCATCTGAAGAATTTCTTTCATTGCTTCCAGGCCAGAGCTTCCGTCTGCAAGCTGAATATCTGCAAGGATCATCTTCGGCTGTGTCCGGTGGAACAGCTCGAGCGCTTCCTTGTGGGTGCGTGCAATGCCGGTCACGTTATGGCCGAGATCGGTTACCATCTGCTCGATATCCATCGCGATCAGAGGTTCGTCCTCGATGATCATGATGTCGGTCGCAACCTGGCGGGCGATTTCAGATGCGGCCTCATCGATCAGCTTTCCGACCTGCGGTTCGGGTACACGCAGAATTTCGGCAACTTCGGCGATGGAGAATTCTTCGACGGTCGTCAGCAAAAATGCCTGACGTGGAACCGCGGGGACGGCAGAAAGATTGGCGGATGCGCGCTTTTCCCAGCCAGTCAGGTTTTCGTCGCTCTTGATGTTGATCGTTACGGAACTAAAGATCGAGACAAACAATTGGTAAAGTGAAACGCGATCGCTGCTCGTCTGCGGAAAAATGCTCACATCTGCGATCAAGGCTTCAAGGCTGGCGGCAACATATGCGTCACCTGTCGATTGTGAACCGCAAACGGCACGGGCGAACCTGCGCAGGTAAGGCAGATGCGGTGCGATGCGTGTAGAAACTGACATGGAATTCTCCCCTGTATCATGCGGCTTGCAACGCAAACCTAATGGAAAAAACGCGGCGTTCAAAAAATAGTTCCAGCGGGTTGGAACTATTTTTTTAGTCGTGCATTACTACGGGCATAACCTAACGAATACCGGAAATCATGAATATGTTTCAATCGGATCAGGATCCATCTGACAAGGGAACGTCGCCGACGGTTTCCGACTCGGGTAGAGCCGTCATCTCGCGTAAATTACGAGAACTGTATGATGCGGTTCAGGACGAGGGCATTCCAGACAAATTTCTCGATCTGCTCGAAAAGCTCGACGAAGCTGAAAATAACGCAAAAGCTTCGAGGGGATGATGGAAACAGATTCGAGCAAGAACGAACACAATTTCAAGCGCGAAATGCTGGCCGCCCTTCCCAATCTACGAGCATTCGCCATCTCCCTCATTCGCTCTCGAGACCGCGCCGATGACCTCGTACAGGATACGATCATGAAGGCTTGGGCTAAGCAGGAAAGCTACCAACCAGGCACCAATATGCGGGCATGGTTGGTTACGATCCTTCGCAATGAGTTCTACAGCCAGATCAGAAAATCCGGCCGTGAGGTTCAGGATACGGACGGTGTTTACACGTCTCGCCTGTCCGTGCCGCCGGAACAGCATGGCTCTGTCGATTTGCAGGACTTCAAGACGGCTCTTGCAAAGCTTCCGGAAGATCAGCGCGAAGCAATTCTTCTGATCGGGGCCTCCGGTTTTGCTTATGAGGAAGCTGCAGAGATTTGCGGTTGCCCAGTTGGTACGATAAAAAGCCGTGTGAGCCGTGCGCGTCTTCGTTTGCAGGAACTGCTCGGTATCCAGGACGAGAACGAGTTTGGGCCTGATGCCCAGGTTGCCGCTGTCACTGCTGCCGCCGCAATTCGCTAAACACTTTGCTCAGATTTAAAACGGCGTTGCCTCACGGCAGCGCCGTTTTCATATTCCGACATCTTTGACCGATTGCATGACGACAAACGTCGATGTGTTGGCCACGCATGGCAGGCTGGAGATTTTTTCGCCCAGCACCAGCCGGTATTTCCGAATGTCTGTCGTGCGTACCTTCAGCAGATAATCGAAAGCGCCCGCAATCATGTGGCACTCCTCCACTTCCTTGATCTTGCGTACGGCCGTATTGAAATCTTCCAGCGCCTTTTCCCGCGTGTCCGATAGTTTGACTTCCGTAAACGCAATATGCTCCAGCCCCAGCTTGGCCGGGTTCAGCATCGCGCGAAAGCCGAGAATATAGCCCTCATCCACCAAGCGTTTCAGCCGTGTCTGGCACGGCGTCTTCGATAGCCCGACTTGCCTGGAGAGTTGCAGGATGGACATACGCCCATCCTCGCTCATTGCTTGCAGTATCTTCAGATCGAAGTGATCCAGATCGCCTGATTCCGATGGTTTCACCATCCAATTGACCTTTATTGATGCTAATTATAAGTCATTTTGTCCTGATATATCGCTAAAATAGGAGCGTAGCAATTTTACCAGCAATGATATTCTGATCTGCGAAAAAGAGCGCTGAAATAGAGAGCGCTCGTGACCGATATCAGGGACCGGACCGATGGCCGAAAATCTAGCTGGGCTTGCCACGACACACGCAAACGAAACGGACGGCGTTTTCGCCCATTTCGCGCCGCCGGTGCGACCGCAAAGCGCTTTGCGTAAAGCCATAACGGCCGCCTACCGCCTTGCCGAGCCCGATTGCGTTGCGACACTGCTGGGGGCGGCAACGGTTTCCCCTGAACAAGGCGAGACAATTCGCAACACTGCCCGCAAGCTGGTCAAAGCCCTGCGCTCCAAGGCAAAAGGCACCGGCGTCGAGGGGCTGGTACAGGAATATTCGCTTTCCAGCCAGGAAGGCGTGGCGCTGATGTGCCTTGCCGAAGCATTGCTGCGTATTCCCGATGCCGCCACACGCGACGCGTTGATCCGCGACAAGATTGCCACCGGCGACTGGCGGTCCCACCTCGGCGGCGGTCGCTCGCTGTTCGTCAACGCTGCGACCTGGGGACTGGTCATCACCGGCAAGCTGACGTCTACCGTCAACGACAAGGGTCTTTCCTCCGCCCTGACAAAACTCATTTCCCGCGCCGGAGAGCCGGTCATCCGCCGCGGCGTCGATATGGCCATGCGGATGATGGGCGAACAATTCGTCACCGGCCAGACCATCGGCGAAGCCATCAGCCGCTCCAAAGCACTGGAAGCGAAGGGCTTTCAATATTCCTACGACATGCTGGGCGAAGCGGCGACCACGGCCAAGGATGCCGAGCGCTATTACCGCGACTATGAGCAGGCGATCCATGCCATCGGCAAGGCCTCCGCCGGTCGCGGCGTCTATGGCGGCCCCGGCATTTCCATCAAGCTTTCCGCCCTTCACCCTCGCTACGCCCGCGCGCAGGCACAGCGCGTGATGTATGAGCTGCTGCCGCGCGTGAAATCCCTGATGTTGCTGGCCAAAAGCTACGATATCGGCCTCAACATCGATGCCGAGGAAGCCGACCGGTTGGAGCTGTCGCTGGATCTTTTAGAAGCCATCGCGCTGGACCCGGAGCTGGGCAACTGGCAGGGCCTTGGCTTCGTCGTGCAGGCTTACAGCCGCCGCTGCCCCTTCGTGCTGGATTATATCATCGATCTCGCCCACAGATCCAACCGCCGCATCATGGTGCGCCTCGTCAAGGGTGCCTATTGGGACGCGGAAATCAAACGGGCGCAATTGGATGGCTTGGAAGACTTCCCCGTCTTCACCCGCAAGGTCCATACGGATGTCTCCTACATCGCCTGCGCCGTCAAACTTCTCGCTAATAGAGACGTCATTTTCCCGCAATTTGCGACCCACAACGCGCAATCTCTGGCAACGATCTATCATTTGGCCGGTTCAGAGTTCAAAGTCGGTGATTATGAGTTTCAGTGCCTGCATGGCATGGGCGAACCGCTCTACAGCGAGGTCGTCGGCAAACACAATCTCGACCGCCCCTGCCGCTTTTACGCGCCGGTGGGAACGCATGAAACGCTGCTGGCCTATCTTGTGCGCCGCCTGCTGGAAAACGGCGCGAACTCCTCTTTCGTCAACCGCATCGCGGACCCGAATGTTGCTATCGACTCCCTCTTGGAAGACCCGGTCGCCGTGGTGAAAGCCATGCCGGCACCGGGTGCACAGCACGACAAGATTTCCAAACCCGCCAATCTCTATGGCGCACGCGTGAATTCGTCAGGTCTCGATCTCGCCAACGAAGAGACGCTCGCCGCGCTCAGCAAGTCTCTTTCGGCAAGCGCGGAATTGGAATGGAAGGCCGCATCACCACATGCCACGGGTTCTACGCGACCCGTTCTCAACCCGGGTGACCGCAATGATGTCGTCGGCTTCGTTACCGAACCGACCGAGGACGATGTCACCAAGGCACTGGAAGCCGCCGCGGCATCCACCTGGCCACAGACCAGCGTGGACAATCGCGCCGCTTGCCTCGAAAAAGCTGCCGATCTGATGCAGGCGAAATTGCCGACTCTGCTCGGACTGATTATGCGCGAAGCCGGGAAATCCGCGCCCAACGCCATTGCCGAAGTCCGCGAAGCTATCGATTTTCTGCGCTATTATGCAGCCGAGGCACGCAATACGTTTGGCACACAGCAACAGGCCCTCGGCCCCGTCGTCTGCATCAGCCCGTGGAATTTCCCGCTGGCGATTTTCATCGGACAGGTGGCCGCAGCGCTCGTTGCCGGTAACCCGGTTCTGGCAAAGCCTGCCGAGGAAACGCCGTTGATTGCCGCAGAAGGCATTCGCCTGCTGCATGAGGCTGGCGTTCCCGCAGATGCCGTTCAGCTTCTGCCGGGCGATGGCAAAACCGGCGCGCAGATGGTGGGTGCATCACAAACCGCAGGCGTGATGTTTACCGGTTCCACCGAGGTCGCCCGCCTCATCCAGAAACAACTGACCGCGCGCGTCTCGAGCGATGGCCGTCCTATTCCGCTGATTGCCGAAACCGGTGGCCAGAACGCGATGATCGTCGATTCCTCGGCACTGGCCGAACAGGTGGTGGCTGATGTCATCGCATCGGCCTTCGACAGCGCCGGTCAGCGCTGCTCGGCACTGCGCGTTCTGTGCCTTCAGGACGATGTGGCTGAGCGAACGCTGACCATGCTGAAAGGTGCCTTGCACGAATTGCGCATCGGCAGAACGGACCAGCTATCGGTGGATGTCGGCCCGGTCATTACCCTGGAAGCCAAGGAGAACATCGAAAAGCATATCGAATCCATGCGTGCGCTGGGCAACCGCATAGAGCAGATCACGCCCTCCGGTGAGACGGACAAGGGAACCTTCGTGCCGCCGACGATCATCGAGCTGACGTCACTGTCTGATCTAAAACGCGAAGTCTTCGGTCCTGTCCTCCACGTCATCCGCTTCAGGCGCGAGAAGCTCGACCGTTTGATCGATGACATCAATGCCACGGGTTATGGTCTAACGTTCGGTCTGCATACGCGTCTCGATACGACGATTGCGCATGTGCTTTCCCGTATCAAAGCGGGCAATCTTTACGTCAACCGCAACATCATCGGCGCTGTCGTCGGCGTCCAGCCCTTTGGCGGGCGCGGCCTTTCCGGCACCGGCCCCAAGGCTGGTGGTCCGCTCTATCTTGGACGCTTGACGAAAAATGCGCCAACTGTCGAGCGCAAGGGCCAGCAGAACGACACTGCTGTCAACGACTTCGCCAACTGGCTGGAATCCAAGAGCGACAAGGCAGCGGCAGAAATGGCTCGCCTCTCGTCCCAAGTCTCCGGCCTTGGTTTCGAAACGGAACTGGCAGGCCCGGTGGGCGAGCGCAACCTTTATGCTTTGCATCCACGTGGTCACATCATCTTGGCTCCACTGACCACACAGGGATTGTTCCGTCAGCTGGCAGCAGCGCTGGCGACCGGAAATACGGTTGCGATCGACAAGCAGACAGGTCTGGAAGTGGAACTCGGCGGCCTGCCATCCAGCGTCACGGCGCACATCACGTGGTCGGACGACTGGGGCAAATCCGGTCCATATGCCGGTGCGCTGGTGGAAGGTGATGCGGAACGCGTGAAACAGGTAAACGCTGAGATCGCGCAGCTTGCCGGGCCGCTTGTCCTGGTTCAGGCCGCCTTCAGCGACGCATTGCGGGGAAGTGACCAGCCCTACAATCTGAACTGGCTGCTGGAAGAAGTCTCCGTGAGTGTCAACACGACGGCGGCTGGCGGCAATGCCAGCCTGATGTCGATCGGCTGATGGCAGCTTCCTATCCGCGTTGGAATTTCCGTTTCATTCTCTTTCCCGATCATGTACGGGTTTGAGAGCTGCTTTCAACCGAGAAAGCGCGTAGGTTGATGCGAGACGGGAATGGACACACGCAGACGGCTGGTTCCTGATATCGTGACCTTGCAGGCTTTCGAATGCGCTGCAAGGCACGGAAATTTTACGCGCGCCGCGGAAGAACTCAACCTGACACAGAGCGCCGTCAGCCGTCAGATCAGTGATCTGGAAGCGCAGACCGGCATGCTGTTGTTCGAGCGCATTCGCCGCCGTGTCGTGCTATCCGATGCGGGGCGCAAGTTCCTGCCTGACGTACAGAAGCTGCTGCATCAATCCGAACAACTGATGGTGCGAGCCGTCACCGCTGGCTCGTCGAGCGCGTTGCTGTCCGTTGCGACCCTTCCCACCTTCGGCAGCCGCTGGTTAACACCGCGGCTGCACGACTTCATGGCAAGGAACCCGAACACGGTGCTGACGGTGGGCTCTCGCGCGCAGCCTTTCGACTTCGATGAGGAAGGCTTCGATATCGCCATCCATTATGGTCAGCCAGTCTGGGCGCACGGCACCTGCACATTTCTGTGCAATGAGGTGATCGTGCCCGTGGCAAGTCCACAACTTTTGGCGTCCAAAGTCCTGGAAAAACACGCCGATATGCTGGACGGACCGCTCCTGCACCTGACCACACGCCCCAAGCTGTGGACGGAATGGTTCGAGATGAACAAGCTGACCTCGGACAGTGCCTATCGCGGCAGCAGGTTCGACCAGTTTTCCATGCTGATCGAAGCTGCCGTCAGCGGTCTTGGTTTCGCGCTTTTACCGCGTTATCTGATCGAAGCCGAACTGAAATCGGGCCTGTTGAACGTTGTCTTCGACGTGCCGTTGACCACCGAAAACAGCTATTACATCGCGTTGCCCGAGGGACGTCAGGACAATGTCCTGGCGCGAGCGTTTCAAAACTGGCTGCTGGAGCAGGTCGGCCAGACTCTGTAGCTCACAACCTGTTGCGAAAAAACGGGTTCCAGCGCACGAAGCCGAGACGGATTTTTTCGCGCATCATCGTCAGCAATCCGGCAGAGGCGATAACCACCAGACCGCAAATCGCAAGCCTATCCGGATATTCACCAAAGAAGGACGCACCGATGGCGACCGCCCATAATATCTGGGAGTAGTGAGATGGCGCGATCTGGCTCGCAGGCGCAATCTTCGTCGCCGTCAGCAGTGTGATCTGGCCGATAGCGGTGCACATTCCGATGACGATAAAGGCACCGATCTGGTTGAGCGTCGGAACCTGAAAATCCGGTATCATCAAGATGCCATTGAACGTCAGGCCATAGGTGATCAGCACGCCCATGATCGAGGTGCGTTTTTCCCGCCCCGCAAGCGACCGAAGAAGAACGATGGTAAGCCCTGCCAGAAAGGCCACGCAAAGCGCTGCGAAATGCCCGAGTTCCAGCGTTTTGAAGCCGGGTCGCACCACCAGCAACACCCCGACGATGCCTGCCATGACCGCAGACCAACGCCAAAGCCCGATATCTTCCTTCAGCACCAGCGCCGACAGGATGGTGACGAAAAGCGGTGACAGGAAAATCAGCGCATAGGCCTCGGCCAATGGCACGCTGGTAAACGCATAGATGCCAAGAATGCCGGCAAAGAGGCCTGAAATCGCGCGCCCATGCACGGCCCAAGGTCTGCTCATGCGCCAGAAATGGCGCCAGCGTTCTTCCTTCGGCTTCAGAAAGAAAATGAGAGATGCCGATGAGAGGATGCTGAAAAAGCCGATCTCGAAGACGCTGACCTGAGAGCCCAGCGACTTGATGGTGGCGTCTCCACAGGAAAAGCTGGCATAAGCGAGCAACCCCAGTAGAAAACCTTTTTGCATGGCAACCGATCCTGAACGGAGAACAGGCAACCGTCCGACATCGAAAAGATGCGTGCAAGACGGTGATGTGACGATAGCCCCCACCTTTGGCTACGCCTTACATCAAAGTGGCACAAGGTATGAAAACGGAAAAACCGTTCGATTTCGCTTCGTTGTCGACCTTCAGCACATTTCCGGGTCGATGGTGTAAAGCTCATGCGCCCTGGCAAAGCCACGCAGAGCATAACGTCCTATGGACACCATGAAGCCGCGCATGCTTTCTGGACACATAGCCATGAACTCGCGGGACATCACCGTGTCCCGATCGACCGAACTGCACAGGCTGCCGATGCGGCTAACCATGTTGACCGCAGGTCCGACCACGGTAAAATCAAGCCGGTTGCGGCTGCCGATATTGCCGTAGAAAACCTCCCCCACATGCAGGCCGAGATAGACATCCGTTGTCGGCAGCCCCTCCTGCTCTCGCCGGTTGTTCAGCACGGTCAGGTTGGTGCGCATGGTAATTTCCGACGCAAGCGCTGCGGCACATCCCGAACTCTGATCGGCATCGCGAAAGATGGCCAGCACCCCGTCACCGATCAGTTTCAGCACGCTGCCGCCATGGGCGTGGATCGCATCGATGACCAGACCGGCATAGTCGTTGAGGAACGGAATGATCTGGTCCGGTTCGGCCCGGTCGGAAATGCCGGTGAAATCCCGCAGATCGGAAAACCACAAGACAGCATCGATCCGTTCGACTTCGCCACGGGTAATCGTGCCGCTCATGACCTTGCGACCGGCGTCGCGGCCCAGATAGACATCGCTGATCGTGCCGATGATGCGCATGCAGGATGCGGCCTTGAAGGCAAGGGCAAGCGTCGGCAAAAGCAGACGCAGGGCGGCAAGCTCATCGTCATGAAAGCCTTCCGGGTGGCGGGTCAGCCAGTGCGAATAGAAAGCATTCATTTCACCGATGCTTCCGCGATCCGTAAAACGATGGATCGCCGCCAGATAATCCGTATGTCCAGCTTGCTTCAGTTCGGACAGCTTTGGAAATTTCGTGTCTTCACCGAGATAAAACCGATGCCGCGCCTCATCGGCATTCTCTTTGATGAGATGGAAAAACACCGAGCTTTCCCAAGCCTCGCGCGCCGTTCCATCGTCGGTAAAATCGTAGACGCTGGACGATTCGAAAACGTCGTGGCTGTCCCAGCGAAAAGCGTGACCCTCGAAATCCGGGTGCAGCGTATCCATCAGGATCAACGCCGAGGAAATGCTGATGCCCGCCGAATTGCAACGCTCGCAAAAACCGGACAGCAGCGTTTCTTCAGCGACACCTTCATAGCCTTGCTGCGAAAGCCAGAGCGAAATTTCCGAAAGGCTGGATTGCTGGATCATGGATGCCGATGTTCCCTGGAATAAACAGCAGAAGATATGTTGGGTGAACGCTTCACAAGCCCTGCGGTGCCTTGATATCAGCTTCATTTACAACAATTTCGTGAAATCGTCCGTTGAAAACCGGCTCTACGCTTGGCCCCGGCAGCGAAGGCGGATAAACACCTAGCCAAAATGCTGTTTGGCGCACGTGCGGTCGGCGAGTTTGTCGCCAGCTTTGATCCCGAAAGGTCTTTTGATGCGTATTGTAATGATTGGCTCTGGGTATGTAGGGCTTGTTTCCGGTGCCTGTTTTGCCGATTTCGGTCATGACGTCATTTGCGTCGACAAGATGCCTGAAAAGATCGAAGCCCTGAAAAACGGTCAGATCCCGATTTTCGAGCCGGGTCTGGATGCGATCGTTGCCAGCAATGCCAAGGCTGGCCGCCTGTGCTTCACCACCGACCTGAAAAGCGCCGTCGCAGATGCCGATGCCGTCTTCATCGCGGTCGGCACACCATCGCGCCGTGGCGATGGCCATGCCGATCTCGCTTACGTCTATGCCGCCGCCCGTGAGATTGCCGCAGCCGTCACCGGTTTTACCGTCATCGTCACCAAGTCGACAGTGCCGGTCGGCACCGGCGACGAGGTGGAGCGCATCATCCGCGAGGAAAACCCTGGCGCTGATATCGCCGTTGTTTCCAACCCGGAATTCCTGCGCGAAGGCGCTGCCATCGATGACTTCAAGCGCCCGGACCGCATCGTCGTCGGCCTGTCCGATGAGCGCGCCCGCCCCGTCATGACGGAAGTTTATCGCCCGCTGTACCTGAACCAGTCGCCGTTGCTGTTCACCACGCGCCGTACATCCGAGCTGATCAAATATGCCGCCAATGCTTTCCTGGCCATGAAGATCACGTTCATCAACGAGATGGCAGACCTTTGCGAAAAGGTCGGTGCCGACGTTCAGGACGTTTCGCGCGGCATTGGCCTCGATGGCCGCATCGGCGCGAAATTTCTGCATGCCGGTCCCGGCTATGGCGGTTCGTGTTTTCCGAAAGATACGCTGGCATTGGCCAAGACGGCACAGGATTTCGATAGCCCGGTTCGCCTGATCGAGACGACGATTGCCGTCAACGATACCCGCAAACGCGCCATGGGTCGCAAGGTCATCGCCGCCGTGGGTGGTGATATCAGAGGCAAGAAGATTGCCGTGCTGGGCCTGACCTTCAAGCCAAACACAGACGACATGCGCGACAGCCCAGCGATTGCCGTCGTCCAGACCTTGCAGGACGCAGGCGCAAAGGTAACGGGTTATGATCCGGAAGGCATGGTCAATGCGCGCCCGCTGATGGAAGGCATCGAATATGCGACCGGCCCATACGAGGCCGCGCAGGATGCCGACGCGGTGGTGATCGTGACCGAATGGAACCAGTTCCGCGCGCTCGACCTCGACCGGCTGAAATCGATCATGGCGTCACCCGTGCTGGTGGACTTACGCAATATCTATCGTCCGGACGAAGTCACGGCCCACGGCTTTACCTATGCCGGCATTGGCCGCTCATTATAAGCTAGGCGAAAACATGCGATATCTGATCACCGGCACAGCAGGTTTCATCGGCTTTCATCTGGCAAAAAGACTGCTGGATGATGGTCATTTCGTCGTCGGTTTCGACGGAATGACGCAATATTACGATATTGCGCTCAAAGAAAAACGCCACGCCATTCTAGCCCGATCCAACGGTTTCAAAGCCCAGATCGGAATGCTGGAAGATGCCGATGCGCTGAACCGCGCCGCAGACCTTGCCGAGCCGGAAGTGATCATCCATCTCGCAGCTCAGGCGGGTGTCCGCTATAGCATCGATTGCCCGAAGGACTACGTGAACTCGAACCTGATCGGCTCGTGGAACATCCTGGAACTGGCAAAGAACCTTCAACCCAAGCACCTGCTGCTCGCCTCAACCTCGTCCATCTACGGCTCCAATGAAAAAGTGCCTTTCGCGGAGAGCGACAAGGCCGACGAGCCGATGACGATCTATGCGGCGACCAAGAAGTCCATGGAGCTGATGGCGCATAGCTATGCGCATCTCCACAAGGTGCCGACAACGGCCTTCCGTTTCTTCACGGTGTATGGCCCGTGGGGACGCCCTGATATGGCGCTGTTCAAATTCGTGGATGCGATCTTGAAGGGCCAGCCCATCGACATCTACGGCGAAGGCAAGATGAGCCGTGACTTCACCTATATCGATGATCTGGTCGAAGGCATCGTGCGGCTCAGCCACATTGCGCCATCGGAAGACAACCGTGTGACCGAAGAGGGCGTGACCGACACTCTGTCGAAACACGCGCCGTTCCGCGTCGTCAATATCGGCGGTGGCCAGCCGGTGGAGCTGATGCGCTTTGTGGAAACGGTGGAAGACGTTCTTGGCCAGAAGGCCATCCGCAATATGCTGCCGATGCAGCAGGGCGATGTGCCGCGCACCTTCGCCTCGCCGGATTTGCTGCGAGCACTGACCGGCTATGCACCTGATATCACTATCGAAACCGGCGTTGCCGCCTTCGTGGAATGGTATCGCAACTGGCAATCCGGCAAGGCCTGATCTCTCAGGCTGCCGGATTTCCGATAGAACTTAGCTATTGGCCTCTTCGCCCTCACCGGCCTGCAACAGACGGGTGAGTTCGGCACAATTCGGATCACTCGTATCCAGCAATTGCACGGGTGAAGTCCAGCCGAGCGTATAGCCCGCCGCAGTCGCGATTGCCCATGACGGGTCTTCGCCAGCACGCTGAAGCAGCTTTGGCCCCTGCGCTGAAATACATTGCTGGGACTGCTGGATGGATTGGGTGGACGCATTGGCACCCTGAAGGCGGTCCTGCACCTCGGCCTGAATGGGGTTCAGGACAAAAAGCGTGATGAACCACGCGGCAATATCGGAAATCATGCGGTGACCTCTAAAAAACTCGGCGAAGATGTCGGAAAGGTCCGACATCGTGAAAGCGCCGAGACTTTCACCAGAGGGGCCCGGACCAGCGGGTTGATCCAGATGTGGGAGGCCGCCTGCTCAATTCAAGAGAAGCGCAACCGAAAACGGATGCGCCAACTCATTAAGGCCAAATCCGAGGATCAGGGCTTGCCCTCGGCCGCGGCAATCAGCGCATCGAAACGCGGTTTTGCGCGGGCGGGATGATTGACCGATTTGTAGCTTTCCGGGAGCATCGCTTCGCCGACCTTAATCAGCATCACCATGCCCATACCGTAATGCGGCGAGCATTTGATGCCATAAAAGCCGGGATGATCAAACGAGACCTCGATTTCTTCATTGATCTTGCCTTTGAAGCCGGTCGCCCCCTCCGGCACCATACCATCGATGGTCGCGGCATTGTGGCTCTTGTTGGTGGCGATGAATTTGACCGTGTCACCCGGCTTCAATGCCAGAAAATCCGGCTCGAACACCATCGAGCCTTTTTCGCCCTGATTGAGCATCTTCACCTCGAATGTTTCCGCAAGCGCCGGAGAGATGGCGAGGCAGGTGAGAAACACGGCGGCGGAAAGCGTTCGAACAAAGCTCATTTTGTCGTCCTGTATGTTGATAAGGTCTCATCACGTGGCGGCCGATAGCGGATGTGGCAGATGTCGCCATCCTCCTGCTCCACATCCACCTCGACACCGAAGACATCACCGATCAGATCGACGGTGAACACGGTGGATGGCTTGCCAAGGGCAACGAGTTTGCCGCCTTTCATGACGGCGACACGGTCGCAGAACATGGCCGCGTGGTTGAGATCGTGAAGGGCAGCGGCAACAGTCAGTCGCTGTTTGCGCACAAGGTGCAGAAGCGCGATCTGGTGGCCGATATCGAGATGGTTCGTCGGCTCGTCCAGAAGCAGAATGTCAGGCTTTTGCGCAAGCGCCCGGGCGATATGCAGGCGCTGCCGCTCCCCGCCCGACAGCGTATGCCACATGCGCTTGGCGAGATGATCGGCATCAACATCCCGCAGCGCCTGATCCACGATGGCATCGTCCTGCGCCGACCATGGCGACAAGGCCCCAAGATGCGGAGTGCGGCCAAGTTCCACAGCCTGACGCGCGTTGCTCCGCTCCTGCGTTTCCGCCTGTTGTTCCACGAATGCAATATGTCGCGCGACGTCGCGCCTGTTCAGGCTCTGCATTGCCTTGCCATCGAGACTGACTTCGCCCGAGCCCACTTTTCTGAGACCGCACAGAAGGGACATAAGGCTTGTCTTGCCGGAACCATTCGGCCCGACAATACCGAGAAACTCGCCCGGCTTGATTTCGAGGCTGACATTCTTGACGATGTCGACGCCACCGGCAGACCAGCACAGATCTTTAGCGACAAGTATCATATCGCCCTCCTGCGCTGGCTAAGAATGAGCGCAAAGGCGGGTGCGCCGAACAAGGCGGTAATGACGCCAATGGGCAGAACCTGCCCGGCGATAATGGTGCGCGACAGGATGTCGGCAGCGATCATGAACATTGCACCCGTCAGCGCAGCGACGGGCAGCAAACGACCATGGCGGATGCCCACGATCATGCGCGCCGCATGGGGAATGACGAGGCCGATAAAGCCGATCGAGCCGACGATGCTGACCATGATACCGGTCATCAGCGCGGATACGCCAGTGAGGACGACGTAAACGCGACGCACCGGTACGCCGAGAGACCCGGCTGATTGCGCGCCGAACGTGAACGCATCCAGTGCGCGCGCATGCCAGAGACAGACAGCAAAGCCGATGATGGTAACCGGCAGAGCCAGCCACACATCCGGCCAGCGCACTCCTGACAAATTGCCGAGCAGCCAGAACATGATGCCACGCGCCTGCTCTGCATTGGCCGCCTTGGTGACGATGAAAGACGTGACCGCATTGAACAACTGTGAGCCCGCGACGCCAGCCAGAATGATCGCACTGTTTCCGCGACCTGCGCGCAGGGCAAGCAGACTGACCAAGGCAAATGCCACAAGCGCACCCAGAAATGCACCGAGTGGCATGGTCAGCATGCCGGCACCGAACCCCAGAATCGCAACACTAACCGCCCCGGTGGATGCACCCGCCGAAATGCCGAGAATGTAAGGATCAGCCAATGGATTGCGCAGCAGCGCCTGAAGGACGACGCCTGACAACGCCAGTGCGGCACCGCAACAGGCAGCGACCACCGCCCGGCTGAGGCGGTAATTCCAGATGATGCCTTCATCGATGGCATCCAGCGGATAACCCGCATGGAACACACGGTTTGCCACCGTCTTGGCGACGACATCCATGGGAATGGATGTCTCGCCGATTGCCGCTCCAAACCAGAGCGCCAGGGCCAGACACCCGGCCGCCAGCAAAGCGGCACGGGTGAAAATGAAACAAGCACGCATGGCTACTTGGAAAGCCCGAGCTGGACGACGGCGTCGGCCAGAACTTCAATGCCTTCGATGGTGCGGATCGTCGGGTTCATGGCCTGCGCATCCATGGCAACGACGTGGCCCTGTTTAACAGCAGGCATGAGGCTTGTGACCGGGTCTTCCTTGAGGAACTTTTCCTTGACGACAACGTCGTCTGCCGGAAAGCGCCGACGATCCATCTTACCCGCCACAATCAAAGTCGGTTCGGACTTGGCGATGGTTTCCCAACCGACCGTTGGCCATTCCTCGTCGCTGTCGATGACATTCTTGATGCCGAGCGCCGACATGATGTAGCCGGGTGCGCCGTTCTTGCCAGCAACATAGGGATCGATATCAAGCTCTGCACTGGAGAACCAGAAGACGGCAGACAGCTTTCCATCCGCAGACGCGATCTTCTTGCGCGCCACGTCCTCACGGGTTTTGAGATCGGCAACCAGCTTTTCACCCTTGTCCTGAACGTTGAATATTTGCGCGAGTTCAGTGATTTCCTGATAGATCAGATCCATCGTGAACACGGAATGACGCACGCCATCGCCACCACCGGTATTGTCCTTGCCGGTGCAATCGGCGGGCGAGGTGTAAACGGGGATGTTCAGCTCTTCGAACTGCTCCGGCTTGGCAACGATGCCTTCGGGGCCGACATGCCACTGAAACTGCGCCGTGACGAGATCAGGCTTGGTGGCCAGAACACTTTCGAAACTGGGGTCGTTATCGGCAAGGCGCTTGACCTTGGCATTGGCGTCTTCATATCCCTTGATGACGGGGCCAATCCATACGGCGGTGCCAACAACCTTGTCGGCGAGACCAAGCAGATACAAAATTTCCGTGGTGCTCTGGCCAAGCGATGCGGTGCGCTGCGGCGCATGCGGATAGGTTACGTCCCGACCACAATTCTTGATCGTCAGAGGATAGGTTGTTTCAGCCGCTTGCGCTGAAAGCATCGATGCGCCCATTGTCGCGACAACAAAAGCCGCAGCACACATCGTCTTTTTGAAATGGAATGTCATTGTTTCGATAGTCCCCGATCGTCATGGGCGGCACAAAGGCAGCCTTGTATGAACATGTTTAGACCTTCAGTCCGCAACACGCAGCACTGGGACGATCTGAAACCGGGACATGGCAGATGGAATAAGGCGCTGAGGTGCGCAAGATGCAATCACGACGTCTCCTGCTCCGGGCATCCCCGCCCGTGAATTGGAATGAACTTATGACGGCAGGTCTCCTGGCTCACGGATTTGCGTCTTCACCCACCTTCCCGCAATATCGATTCGCAGTGGCATGACGCTTGTAAAAGCGCCAAAGGGTTGGACAATCCGTTTACAGTTGCGGGGGCAGCTGCGGCATTAAACCCGAAGGCTCGCACCGCATTCCCTATTATTCCTTGCGATCACTCGCTCGAAACCGTCACAACCAGATAGACGTATTGGAAACGAGTCGTCAAGCATTGCTTTTGTAATGTTATTACATTTTATCGCAAGCTCTAAATTGGCGTCGCTGGCAGTCACAACGAAAAATGGCCGGGAAGTTTTTCCCCGGCCATTCCGAAATCGACTTTTCGATAGATTTTTAAGGCAGCGTGTAGGCGATGACGTAATCACCAGGCTTGGTGCCGACCGAACCATGTCCGCCCGCAACCATCACCACATATTGTTTGCCATTGTCCATGGCATAGGTCATCGGCGTTGCCTGACCGCCAGCAGGAAGACGTGCTTCCCAAAGCTGTTTTCCGGATGTCAGGTCATAGGCGCGCAGATAATTATCGACCGCAGCCCCCAGGAACGCAACGCCACCCTTGGTGATCATCGGTCCGCCGATACCGGGAACACCCACTTTGAACGGCAGCGGCAGCGGCGTCATGTCATAGACGGTGCCGTTCTTGTGTTTGTAGGCGACATCACCGGTGCGCAGATCAGCACCTGCGACATAGCCCCATGGCGGAGCCTGGCAAGGAACACCCAATGGCCCCAAGAATGGCCCCATAAAGACACCATAGGGCGCACCATCATTCCGGTTCAGGCCTTGCTCGCTGCCCTTTTCATCCTGACCGCGTGGCGGAATCTGAGAGCGCGGAACGAGCTGCGACGTGAAGGCCAGATAGGTCGGCATGCCGAACATGACCTGGCGCTCTGGATCAACAGCCACGCTGCCCCAGTTGAATGTGCCGAAATTGCCGGGATAAATCAGAGACCCATTCAGCGACGGCGGCGTGTAGCGGCCCTCATAATTTAGCTGATGGAACTTGATGCGGCAGGCCAGCTGGTCGAACATGGAGACGCCCCACATGTTCTTTTCAACCAGCGGATCAGGCTTGAACGACAAAGCGGATGTCGGCTGCGTCGGCGCGCTGAAATCTTCCGGGATCGCGCCACCGGGAGCCTTTTCTTCCGTGACGGCCAGGATCGGCTCGCCACTGCGACGGTCCAGAACGTAGATATCACCCTGCTTGGTTGGCCCAACCAGTGCCGGAACCGTCTGACCGTCCTTCTTGGTAATGTCGAGCAACACAGGCTGCGCCGGAACATCCATGTCCCAGAGGTCGTGATGCACGAACTGGCGTACCCACTTGTCCTGCCCAGTGTTTACATCCAGTGCGACGATGGACGATGAATATTTCTCGACATTCTCGCTCCGACCCATACCGAGTTGGTCCGGAACCTGATTTCCCAAAGGAATGTAGACAAGCCCAAGCGCTTCATCGACGCTGAATACCGACCAGCTGTTGGGAGAGTTGGTCGTATAGGTCTGACCCGATTGAAGCGGTTGGGTCTGGGTAGGGTTTCCCGAATCCCAATTCCAGATCAAAGCACCAGTGGCAACATCAAACGCACGGATGACGCCGGACTGTTCCTGCGTCGAGTAGTTATCGTTGACGGCACCGCCGATGATGATCTTGTTGCCCGCAATGGCGGGCGGGGATGTTGAGTAGTAATAACCAGCCGGATTGTGCTCCATGCCGGTCGTCAGGCGAAGAGTGCCCTTATCGGCAAATGTCGTGCAGACCTGACCGGTCGCAGCGTCGAGTGCGATGAGACGGGCATCCGAGGTCGGCAGATAAACGCGGGCTGCACAGAAGGAACCGCTTTCAGCGGCCGGATCGGCATAATATGTCACGCCGCGGCAGGTCTGGTGCTGGCGGTCCGGGTTCATTCCGGCGTTAGGATCGTATTTCCACTTTTCCTTGCCGGTCGCAGCATCCACTGCGATGGCCCAATTGTGTGGTGTGCAGAGGTAAAGCGAATTGTCGACTTTTAAGGGAGTCACCTGATAGGTCGTCTCGCCCACGTCATCGGGCAACTTGACGTCGCCCGTTTGATAGCGCCACGCTTCTTTCAATCCGCCGACATTCGTCGCGTTGATCTGCGTCAGCGGCGAATAGCGTTGACCGTAGGATGTCCGGCCATATTGATGCCAGTCACCATCAGGAACGTCGTTTCCATAGGATGGAGCCGCCGTGACGATCTCGCTGGGAAGATTGCCTTCCATATCATGCGGATCCTGCGTCATGGCAAACGCTGCCGCACCCACGGAAACCAGCACTGCCGTCAGCAACGGAACCGCATTCGCACCGTAAGACGTGCCTGTCGGGCTGGTAAAGCCGAGCGGCTTTCTGATCCATGGCATCAAAAGCCACATGCCAATCAGGATGATGAAACCGCCACGAGGGCCGAGTTGCCACCAGTCGAAGCCGACTTCCCACAGGGCCCACAACAATGTCGCGACCACGAAAGCGGCATAAAAGTGTAGTGCCGCTTTGTTTCTCTTAAACAGAAGAACGGCAGTGATCACAAATGCGATGCCCGCCAATGCATAATAAAAGCTTCCGCCCAGCATCACGAGCTGAGATCCAAAGCCAAAAATTGCCAGTCCAATAAGCGTCAGGATGACTGCAGTTGATGTCACTGCCATAAAAAGCCCCCGGTGGTCTCCCAGCCGGTGAAACGGGATCAGATCACAATGGTTCCCAAAAAAATCACGTTTTCGCCATTTTTTGAAAATCGTTGAATGCGTCTGTCATATCGGCCCTGCTTTTCGAAGATGCCATCATCGCGGCCAAGAGAATTCTCGCCTGCCCTGCCCGCAACGTCCGGGAGTGGATAGCCCCCTCTGCCCCCATATCGTGACCGCCGCCGCCGCCGCCATAACCGGCAACGAGGTCACCAACAGACACCCGGCTGGACACGACCACCGGCACGTTGTTTTCCGTACAGCGGCGGACCGCCTCGACGATAGACGCATTGGCATTGCCTGAACCCAGTGCAGACAGGACGACCCCCCTGGCACCTGCCTTCAAGCTGGCATCGATATGAACGGCATCGCAGCCCGGATAAATGGCAACGATATCAACTCGCATGTTTTTAACGTCTGCGGTGAAACCGGGGCTCTCCGCACAGGTCGCCTGTCCGGAGAGATCGAACGCATCGGGCTCGTCGGCAGAGCGCTTATAGAGGCCCCATGCAGGCAGCAACCTGCCGCAGAAACAGAGCAAAACGCCTTTGTCCGCATTTGACGGATCGGTCGATGCGGTGATCGCCGCAGAAAGATTGCCCGGACCATCAGCTTGTGGATGGTCCGCGGTAAACTGTGCTCCGGTAAAAATGACCGGTTTGGTCAGACGATGCTGGAGATGCACCAGAAGCACGCTTTCTTCCATGGCATCCGTACCATGAAGAACGACAATGCCTGACACCGCCGGGTCGGCAAGCTCCCTGCCCACCGCATCGCTGATATTCTGCATGTCGGAAATGGTGAGACTGGACGAATCCTTCGCCATAAGCTCCACCGGCTTGACCAGAACATGGGCACCGGACAGGCCGGAAATCAGATCTTCTCCCGAAAGCGCGGGCTTGGCCGTACCGGTTTCATCACGCGTGCTGGCAATGGTGCCGCCGGTGGCAATGACCGCCACCAGCAATTTCGATTCCGTCATTCTCAATTTTTACTCCGCGCACCTGCGCTACTCGATGCATCTGCTTTCGCCAGTTCGTGAATGCGATTGCGCAACAGATACCACCCCGCCACCAGAGCTGGGACGATGATGATGAGCGAACCTACAGTCCAAGTCCCAGCCGGATAATCCATCGCCATCAGTACCAAGACACCGCAGAGGAAGACAAGCGTCAGGACGCCGGTATAAGGCGCGCCAAACATTCTGAAATCAGGACGGTTCATTTTCCCCTGCCGGGACAGATGCCACAGCTTGAGTTGGCATAACACGATGGCACCCCACGCGCAAATGATGCCCAAGGCTGCGACATTGAGCGCAATTTCGAACGCGGCAGCAGGCACGATGGCGTTGAGAATGACGCCGATGACGGTGACGACGGCGGTTACCGCAATGCCGCCATAGGGCACGCCCGCCTTGTTCATTTTCGCCAACGCCGCCGGTGCGGAGCCGGAAACCGCCATGGAATGCAGGATGCGTCCGGTGGAATAAAGTCCCGCATTGAGGGATGACAGAACAGCCGTCAGCACGACAAGGTTCATGATGATATCGGCACCTTCAATGCCGATTGAGCCGAAGAAAGTCACGAACGGGCTCTCGCCAGCCTTGTAAGCCGTATAGGGCAAAAGCAGCGACAGAAGCAGCACGGAACCGACATAAAACACCAGCAGACGGAAGACCACGGTGCGGATCGCGCCCGGAATGACCTTGCGCGGATCTTCCGTCTCACCCGCCGTCGTGCCGATCAGTTCGATGGAGGCATAGGCGAACAGCACCCCTTGGACGATGATGAAGGCCGGCAGAATACCATTGGGGAAAAAGCCGCCATTATCCGTAATCAGGCTGAAGCCGGTGACATGGCCTTCGATGGGCGTGCCGAAAATGACGAAGTAGATGCCAACCACGAGGAACGTGGCGAGGGCAATGACCTTGATGAGGCTGAACCAGAATTCCAGCTCACCGAAAACCTTGACGGACAGCATGTTCATGGCTAGCACGATGATCAACGCGCCAAGGGCAAAGACCCATTGGTCGATGCCCTGCATCCAGGGGACGTAATGCTTGAAGAAATTCATGTAGATCGCCACGGCCGTCACATCGGCGACAGAGGTCATGGCCCAGTTCAGCCAATACATCCAGCCGACCGCAAAGGCCATTTTCTCACCGTAGAACTCGCGGGCATATGAAACGAAGGAACCCGATGTCGGGCGGTGCATGATGAGTTCGCCAAGGGCGCGCAGCACTAGAAAGGCGAAGAAGCCGCAAATGGCATAGACGAATATCAGCGCCGGTCCGGCAACGGCGAGACGACCACCTGCGCCGAGAAAAAGCCCGGTCCCGATGGCACCCCCAATGGCGATCATCTGAATCTGGCGCGGTTTCAGCGCCTTGTGATAGCCCAGTTCTTCCCGGGCTTCCAATTGCGGTTCATGGTTGGCTTGGTTCAACTTGTCCACTGACATCGCCCCTCCCTGAGAGCTTTCGTCGCCAGCAAATCCCACTCCACCCGGATGGCCCATCCGGTATCGTGGGATCAGCGACTTCAATGTTGCTTAGATCACTACAAAATATGCTAAAACAACGGTTTCTGTAATGCTGTAAGACAGATTATTTTCAGATACTGACCCTTTTCTTGGGCGTCAACCCTCGATCCACCCCCGTTGACGCTGCCCTGTAGTAGGCGTACAAAACAAAAATCTGTCAAGCAGCTTTACAGATTATAATGATTTTCCATGTGGAGGAAGCCGTGGTGACAATGCGTAAGGAATACGATCTGCTCGGTCAAAAAGACATTCCGAACGAAGCCTATTGGGGTGTGCATACGGCGCGGGCTGCCGAAAATTTCCAGATTACCGGCATCTCCATCGGCCGCTATACCTATCTCATCCGTGGACTGGCCTTCGTGAAAGAAGCTGCCGCAAGGGCAAACCATGAGTTAGGCTTGTTGGACAGCGAAAAACTCGACGCTATCTCACAGGCTTGCCGCGAAATCCGTGATGGCGCGCTGCACGACCAGTTCATCATCGACGTTATCCAAGGTGGAGCCGGAACCTCCACCAACATGAATGCCAATGAGGTCATCGCCAATCGTGCGCTGGAAATTCTCGGCCACGCCAAGGGCGACTACGCGCATCTGCACCCCAACGACCACGTCAATCTCAGCCAGTCAACCAACGACGCCTACCCGACCGCCATCAATGTCGCCCTGATCGAAGCCATAGATGATCTTGCCACCTCCATGCTGATCTTGCAGGACGCTTTCGAGCGCAAGGCCAAGGAATTCGACGGCATTCTCAAGGTAGGCCGCACACAGTTGCAGGACGCCGTGCCGATGACGTTAGGTCAGGAATTTCGCACCTTTGCCGTCATGCTCGGTGAAGATCGCCTCCGCCTGATCGAATCCGCAGCCCTGCTCCATGAAATCAATCTGGGTGCGACGGCCATCGGCACGCGGCTGAACGCACCTGCTGGTTATGCCGAGGTCGCCTGCAAACATCTGATCGAACTGACGGGCCGTCCGCTAGTGACCGCCGCAGATTTGATCGAGGCCACGCAGGACCCCGGCGCATTCGTGCACCTGTCCGGCGTTTTGAAACGTGTCGCCGTCAAACTGTCGAAGACCTGCAACGACCTGCGCCTGCTGTCCTCCGGGCCCCGCGCAGGCATTGGCGAAATCAACCTGCCACCGGTCCAGGCTGGTTCCAGCATCATGCCGGGCAAGGTCAATCCGGTTATTCCGGAAGTGGTCAATCAGGTCGCCTTTGCCGTTATTGGCAACGACATCACCATCACCATGGCCGCCGAAGGCGGACAGCTTCAACTCAACGCCTTCGAGCCGATCATCATGCGCTCGCTATCCGACAGCATTTCACAGCTGAGCGCTGCCTGCCGCACACTTGCAGAGCGTTGTGTCGACGGCATTACCGCCAATGTCGAGATCATGGCACGCAGACTGGAGGAATCGCTGGGGCTTGCGACGGCACTCAACCCGCTGATCGGCTATTATGCCGCAACGCAGGTGGCGCAAGAGGCACTGGCCTCCGGGCGCACGGTTGCACAGGTGGTTCTGGAAAGAGGTTACATGACTGCCGAACAGCTGGAGCAGGCACTAAGGCCGGAATTGCTGGCGAACCTGCCATTGCTGAGCCTTCAGCCAAAGAGCAGCGACGTGCTTTAACGCAGCGCTTTTTCATCGCCCAGAATGGCGGTCACGATCTGCTTGACCTGCCCCAGATGCGTTTCCATCGCGCTTCGGGCAGTCTCATCCGACCCGGCAGCAATAGCTTCCGCAATCAGGCGATGCTCCACATTCGAAGCGATGCGGCGCGGTGCCATGATGTTGAGCAGTTCCGATTGCTGGCTCAGCGAATCGCGTGCATCTGCAACGACCTTGGCGAACACGGAGTTACCGGACGCCTCGGCGATGGTGCTGTGAAACTCCGAGTCCAGCTTGACCCATTTGTGCGGATCTTCCTGCACGTCCATCGCGTCGCACAGTTTCAAAATACGAGAAAGCTGCTCACCGGTGCGACGCACCGCGGCCCAACCTGCGGCAGGAACCTCGATGAAGGGTCTGGCCTCGATCAGATCGCGGGCGGAATAGCCACCATAGCTCAGTTCCGGGCTGGGTCTGTCGGTCAGAACGAAGGTGCCGCTGCCGGTGCGGGTCTGCGTCATGCCCAGCGTTTGCAAGGACCGCAAAGCCTCGCGAACGATAGGACGACTGACGCCATACCTGACTGCGAGATGCGTTTCGGCAGGCAACCGCGTGCCCACGGTCAAACGCCCGGAGACGATTGCCAGACGCAAATCCTCAAATACCGATTCCGCCGCGCTTTTACGGCTGATCGGGCTTGTTTCTGATAACCAGTCCACCCCTGCACTCATGCGGCTAACTTTTTATAAACATAAGATACTTGTCAAGCCGCCACCGATGAAGAGAAATGTTTTGGTACAAAAGAGATCAGACCAAACGCCTATTTTTTAATCGCGCTGAAAAAGATTGCAAATGATTGTGCGCTGCGTCATCTATGCGCACATGACGCTGCGCGACCTGACCATTCTGGTGATCGATGAAAATGCCATTCGCGCCTCCATTATCGAGGAAGGCCTGCGAGAGGCGGGGCATGACCGTGTCACCGTGATCCACGAAGTCCACGGCGTGGCGCGCATCATCGACACGCTCTGTCCAGACGTCATCGTCATCGATATCGAAAATCCCAACCGGGACATGATGGAGCATTTGTTTCAACTGACCCGCACCGTGGGACGACCCATTGCCATGTTCGTGGACCGATCGGATACGGCCTCCATCGAAGCAGCGGTCGAGGCAGGTGTCTCCGCCTATATCGTTGATGGCCTGAAGAAAGAGCGCGTCAAACCCATTCTCGATATGGCCGTCAGCCGCTTCAACGCCTTCAGCCGCCTGAAACGGGAGTTGGCCGACGCCAAATCAGCACTCGAAGACCGCAAGATCGTGGAGCGCGCAAAGGGCATTCTGATGAAGATGCGCGGCCTGTCCGAAGAGGAAGCCTTCGCACTTTTGCGCCAGACGGCGATGAATGAGAAGAAAAAACTGTCCGAGATCGCGCAAAGCGTGGTCACGGCCGCCGGTTTGCTGATGTGAGCGGCGCAAGGACAGGAGAGGAAGCACAGAGATGACGCCCATCGTCAAGGAGACAACGAAAAGCGGCAGCGCAGACAGCGCGCCAGCCCTTATCGGCAATGACCGCCAGCGCACCTTGCGAGCTGGCTTCATTCCGCTGGTCGATGCCTCCGTCCTGATCGCCGCTGCAGAATTCGGCTTTGCTGAACGGGAAGGCTTGCAACTCGACCTGGTAAAAGACGTATCCTGGGCCAATGTGCGCGACCGCTTGGCGTTCCGACAGTTCGATATCGCCCACATGCTGTCTCCCATGCCGGTCGCTTCGATGCTCGATCTCGGCTCGAACCCCTCCCCCACCATCACGCCGTTTTCGCTCGGGCGTGGCGGCAATGCGATTACGCTATCGACGCGGTTGTTTGCCCGCATGCGCGACGTGGCGGGAATTTCAGAGACCGCAAGCGCGCTCGATAATGCAAAGGCGTTGAAAACGCTTCTGGATGAGATGCGCACACGCGGCGAACCCGCACCGACCTTCGGCGTCACCTACCCTTTCTCGTCGCACAATTACGAATTCCGCTATTGGCTGGCAGCTGGCGGCATTCACCCTGACAAGGACGTCAAACTCGTCGTCGTGCCGCCACCGCTGACATCCGATGCCCTTGCCGCTGGTGCTATCGACGGATTCTGCGTGGGCGCGCCGTGGAACATGGTGGCGAGCGAACGTGGCATCGGCCGCATCGTAGCCGCCAAACAGGATATCTGGCCATCGGCACCGGAAAAGGTCGTCGGCATGCGCCCGGAATGGGCGCAGGCACAGCCAGAAGCCGTCTCCCGCCTGCTGGTAGCGCTGGATGCCGCGGCCCGGTGGTGCGACCGTCCCGAAAATCACAGCGCTCTGGCCGAGACACTGGCGGATGCGAAATACATCTCCGCACCCGTCGAAATCATTCGCCAAGTGCTGGCCGGACGCTTCAGTGTCGATGCACAGGGCAACCAGCGCGTCATCGAGCGCTATTTCACCTTCCACGATAATTTCGCCAATTATCCGCGCAAAAGTCAGGCGCTGTGGATTTACAGTCAGATGATCCGCTGGGGACAGGCGCAATTTACGCCGCAAGCCGCCGAAGCTGCGGCATCGGCCTATCGTAGCGATCTCTATCGCAACGCTCTGGGCGCAGGTAACGCACCGCAGGATGCCGATACACGGATCGAAGGTGACAGAGATGGTGATCGTTTCATGGATGGCAACGTCTTCGATCCGGGCGCGATTGTGGACTACGTGAATGGCTTTGCAGTGAGTGCGCATGCCGAAAATCACACTGGCATCGAAGAAGCCTAAGCGTCGTATCTGCACAAAAGCTGCGCATTAAACACATTGAGCCACAATCAGCTGCGCAAATTATAATCCGAAAACGCAGCGACCAAAATATAGCCGCGGACCTGCGCATCTACAAATACCCATGTCATTTCAGCCACATGGAAGCTTTTGAGCAAAGTGGCATAGCGTTTGCTTTGTAGAAAATACTCGGTCAATGGCGATCGAGGATAAAAGCGCTTCACTGCTGCTTACCAACGACATCGACGTCGCAAGGTTTTTGCTGACCGGGACCTCCCTCCCGGCAAACGCAATCTCCGAGCGGCGTTTTTTTATTTTTACTTTTCGCAAACAGCGCCGGAACGGCGGACCAAAAATGGGGAACATGCGCATGAAACCGACATTCACCGGCACCATAAGCCGCCGCAGCATGCTGAAGACCACTGCCACCGCAGCCCTGATCACGGCCATGAAATCCGCTTTCCCATCCGGCGCCTTTGCCGCGACCGCTGCTCCAGAAGTCACCGGCGCCAAGCTCGGCTACATCGCGCTGACGGATGCCGCCCCGCTCATCGTCGCGTCGGAAAAAGGTCTGTTCGCCAAGCATGGCATGCCGGATGTGGAAGTCGCCAAGCAGGCCTCCTGGGGTGCAACGCGCGACAACCTCGTTCTGGGCGGCGCATCCAATGGTATCGATGGCGCGCATATTCTGACCCCCATGCCCTACCTCATGCACACCGGCAAGGTGACGCAGAACAATGTGCCCGTGCCGATGGCCATTCTCGCCCGCCTCAACCTCGACAGCCAGGGCATTTCGGTTGCCAAGGAATATGCCGAGACCGGCGTGCAGCTGGATGCGTCCAAGCTGAGAGCGGCTTTCGAGAAGAAGAAGGCCGAGGGCAAGGAAATCAAGGCGGCCATGACCTTCCCCGGCGGCACGCATGATTTGTGGATTCGCTACTGGCTGGCGGCTGGCGGCATCAACCCGGACAAGGATGTCTCCACAATCGTCGTTCCGCCCCCGCAGATGGTTGCCAATATGAAGGTTGGCAACATGGATGTGTTCTGTGTGGGCGAGCCGTGGAACGAGCAACTGGTCAATCAGGGCATCGGCTTTACCGCCTGTACCACCGGCGAGCTTTGGAAGGGTCACCCCGAAAAGGCGCTCGGCATGCGCGCCGACTGGGTGGAAAAGAACCCGAATGCCGCAAAAGCCATCCTCATGGCCGTGATGGAAGCCCAGCAATGGTGCGACAGCATGGACAACAAGGACGAGATGTCGGCCATTCTGGGCAAGCGTCAGTGGTTCAACGTTCCGCCAAAGGACGTGCTGGGTCGCCTGAAGGGTGACATCAACTATGGCAATGGCCGCGTGGCCCACGGCACCGATCTACAGATGAAATTCTGGAAGGACGGCGCATCCTATCCGTTCCAGAGCCATGACAGCTGGTTCATCGCCGAGAATGTCCGATGGGGCAAGTTCGCGCCCGATACCGACATCAAGGCGCTGGTATCCCAGGTCAACCGTGAAGACCTGTGGCGCGAAGCCGCCAAGGAACTGGGTGTGGCAGCAAGCGATATCCCGACCTCCAAATCCCGCGGCAAAGAGACTTTCTTCGACGGCAAGACCTTCGACCCGGAAAACCCATCCGCCTATCTCGACAGCCTTTCGATCAAAGCCGCCTCTTAAAAAGCAACAGGATAAGATCATGACCGCAACCGCCCGCAAAACAGACAGCATGGCAACGGCCACCGCCATCCCGAAAAGCGGCACCGTGATTGCCATCGACCGCCGCAAGGCACCGGCGTTGAATGCCAAAAAGATTGCCGCCGCCATAACCCGCAACGTCGTTCCGCCGCTGGTCGTGCTGGTGTTGATGCTTGGCATCTGGCAGATGCTCTGTTCCTCCCCCGGCGCGACACTGCCACCGCCAAGCCAGGTGTTTCAGGAAAGCTATGACCTGATCGCCTATCCGTTCTTCGTCTATGGCTCGCAGGATATCGGGCTCGGCTGGCGGGTTCTGATTTCGTTGGAGCGCGTGGCTTACGGCTTTGGCCTTGCTGCCGTGGCTGGCGTCGTCCTCGGTGCCATCGTCGGTCAGTCCATCTGGGCGATGCGCGGTCTCGACCCGATCTTTCAGGTGCTGCGCACCGTACCGCCGCTGGCATGGCTGCCGCTGTCGTTGGCTGCCTTTCAGGACAGCAATCCATCCGCCATTTTCGTGATCTTCATCACCTCCATTTGGCCCGTCATCATCAACACTGCCGTTGGCGTGCGCAACATTCCGCAGGATTACCGCAACGTAGCGCAGGTGCTGCGGCTGAACCAGCTGGAGTTGTTCTACAAGATCATGCTGCCATCGGCTGCGCCCTACATCTTCACCGGCCTTCGCATCGGTGTCGGCCTGTCATGGTTGGCGATCGTCGCCGCTGAAATGCTGACCGGTGGCGTCGGCATCGGCTTCTTCATCTGGGATGCGTGGAATTCCTCGCGCCTGCCCGACATCATCGTCGCACTCGCTTACATCGGCGTCGTCGGCTTCGTGCTCGACAAGCTGGTGGCAGCCCTCGGCAATGTCATCACCCGCGGCGCAGCGGCCAATTGAGGAGGACAAAAATGAACGCCTATCTCAAGCTCGATAACATCGACAAATATTTCGACAAGGGCGGCAGCCGCGCCGAGGTGCTGAAGGGCATCAACCTCACCATCGGCAAGGGTGAATTCGTCTCGGTCATCGGCCATTCCGGCTGCGGCAAGTCCACCATGTTGAACCTCATCGCGGGCCTCACCAAGGTTTCCTCCGGCGTCGTTCTCCTGGAAAACCGGGAGGTGAACGAACCCGGCCCGGAACGCGCCGTGGTATTCCAGAATCACAGCCTGCTGCCGTGGCTGAGCGTTTACGAGAACGTCAATCTCGGCGTGGAAAAGGTCTTCCGCTATTCCAAGACCAAGGCTGAGCGCCACGATTGGGTGATGCGCAATCTCGATCTCGTGCAGATGGCCCATGCCAAGGACAAGAAGCCATCGGAAATTTCCGGCGGCATGAAGCAGCGCGTCGGCATTGCCCGTGCGCTGGCGATGGAGCCGAAAATCCTGCTGCTGGATGAGCCCTTCGGCGCATTGGATGCGCTGACCCGCGCCCATTTGCAGGATGCGGTGATGGAAATCCATTCACGTCTTGGCAACACCATGGTCATGATCACCCATGACGTGGATGAGGCCGTGCTGCTCTCCGACCGCATCGTCATGATGACCAACGGTCCCGCCGCCCATATTGGCGAAATTCTCGATGTGCCGCTGCCAAGGCCGCGCCACCGCATCGAGCTTGCATCCGACCGAACCTACCTCAAATGCCGCGAAGCCGTGTTGAAGTTCCTCTATGAACGTCATCGCTTCGTCGAAGCTGCGGAGTAATGTCCATGACAGAAAAACTTGTCATCATCGGAAACGGCATGGCCCCCGGGCGCATGCTGGAAGAACTCTTCGAGAAAGCACCGGGCCAACATCAGGTCACGATTTTCAACGCCGAGCCTCGCGTCAATTACGACCGCATCATGCTTTCGCCAGTGCTATCGGGTGAGAAGTCCTACGAGGACATCATCATCCATGGCGATGGCTGGTACATCCAGCACGGCATCACGCTCTACAAGGGCCACCGCATCATCAATATCGACCGCGCGGCGAAGACGGTCACATCCGACCATGGCGTGACGGAAAGTTACGACAAACTGGTCATCGCCACAGGCTCCGTCCCCTTCATCATCCCCGTTCCCGGCAAGGATCTGCCCGGCGTCATCACCTATCGCGATCTGGATGATGTGGATGCGATGCTGCTGGCAGCGCAATCCCGTGCCAAGGCCGTTGTTATCGGCGGCGGGTTGCTGGGGCTGGAGGCCGCAGCCGGTCTATCCATGCGCGGCATGGACGTGACGGTGCTACATGTAATGCCCACACTGATGGAGCGGCAGCTCGACCCGGCAGCGGGTTACCTGCTGCAAAAAGCGATGGAAGATCGCGGCATCAAGGTCATTACCAAGGCCAACACCAAGCAGATCGTCGGCACCGACAAGGTGGAGGGCATCGAGCTCGACAATGGCACCATCATTCCGGCCACGCTGGTGGTGATGGCGGTGGGCATCAGGCCCAATGCGGGTCTGGCGAAGGACGCAGGTCTTGCCGTCAACCGCGGCATCGTCGTGGATGCGGGCATGCAGACATCGGACGGCGATATTCTGTCGGTCGGTGAATGCGCCGAGGTGGATGGCATGGTCTATGGCCTTGTCGCGCCGCTTTATGAAATGGCACGTGTTGCCGCCTCGCATCTGGCAGGCGATACGACACCGGCTTTCGTGCATGCCGATACGCCGACGAAGCTCAAGGTCACCGGCATCAATCTCTTCTCGATCGGCGACTTTGCCGATCGCGATGACCGCGAGGAAATCGTGCTGCGCGACGCTACCGCAGGCGTCTACAAGCGCGTGATTCTCAAAGACAACCGCATTATCGGCACCGTCCTTTACGGTGAAACCTCTGACGGAGCCTGGTTCAACGACCTGAAGAAAAAGGGCGTCGATATCTCCGCCATGCGCGACACTCTCATTTTCGGCCAGTCCTATCAGGGAGGGTCCCCACTGGACCCTATGGCGGCCGTTGCAGCCTTGCCGGATGATGCGGAAATCTGTGGCTGTAACGGCGTTTGCAAGAGCAAGATCACCTCGACCATCACGTCGAAGGGCCTGACATCACTGGATGATGTGCGCGCCCATACCAAGGCCTCGGCATCCTGCGGTTCCTGCACCGGCCTTGTCGAACAACTGATGACACTGACGCTTGGCGACAGCTACAACCCGGCAGCCGTGCAGCCCATGTGCAACTGCACGGAGCTTGGACACGACGATGTGCGCCGCCTGATCAAGGCCAAGGGTCTAAAGACCATTCCTGCCGTCATGCAGGAACTGGAGTGGAAAACCTCCTGCGGCTGCGCCAAATGCCGCCCGGCGCTGAACTACTACCTCGTTTCCGACTGGCCGGATGAATATGCCGACGATTACCAGTCGCGCTACATCAATGAGCGTGTTCACGCCAATATCCAGAAGGACGGCACCTATTCCGTCGTGCCGCGCATGTGGGGCGGCGTGACCAACGCCAACGAGTTGCGTGCCATCGCCGACGTTGTCGACAAGTTCGAGATACCCATGGTGAAGGTCACCGGTGGCCAGCGTATCGACCTTCTCGGCATCGAAAAGGAAGACCTGCCCGCCGTCTGGGCCGATCTCGGCAAAGCCGGGTTCATCTCCGGTCAGGCCTACGCCAAGGGTCTTCGCACCGTCAAAACCTGCGTTGGTTCGGACTGGTGCCGCTTCGGCACGCAGGATTCGACCGGCTTCGGCATCCGCGTCGAGAAATTCATGTGGGGTTCCTGGACACCGGCCAAGCTGAAGCTGGCCGTCTCAGGCTGTCCGCGCAACTGCGCCGAAGCCACCTGCAAGGATATCGGCGTGATCTGCGTGGACAGTGGCTATGAAATCCACTTCGCGGGTGCAGCCGGTCTCGACATCAAGGGCACGGAAGTTCTGGGCCTCGTCAAAACCGAGGATGAGGCGCTGGAGCATATCGTGGCGCTGACGCAGATGTACCGCGAACAGGGCCGTTACCTCGAGCGCATCTACAAATGGGCCAAGCGCATCGGCTACGACGAAGTCCGCCGCCAGATCATGGGTGATGCCGAAAAGCGCGAGGCTTACTTCGAGCGCTTCGTCTTCAGCCAGAAATTCGCGCAGGTCGATCCCTGGTCAGAGCGCGTGTCTGGCGAACACAAGCACGAGTTCAGACCGATGGCGACCATCGGCTTCAACCAAGCCGCAGAGTGACCGCCTGTCTTTAAGGCAGGCTGGACGCGTGGGCAGTCGGGTGGGCGGAAAGAGGAGTTTCCGCCCACCCGGAGACATCATCGACAAGGACAGGATGAACGCAATGAATTGGGTCGATATCGGCGACATCTCCGACATTCCTGTGCGCGGCGCGCGCTGCGTGAAAACGCCCGGCGGCAAGATCGCGGTGTTCCGCACGGCAGACAATGATGTCTATGCCATCGAAGACCATTGCCCGCACAAGGGCGGTCCCTTAAGCCAAGGCATCGTCCACGGCGCATCGGTGACTTGCCCGCTGCACAACTGGGTGATTTCGCTGGAAACCGGCAACGCGCTGGGAGCGGATGAAGGTGCGGTGCGCACCATTCCCGTTCGCAACGTGGACGGCAAGCTGTCGATTTCAATCGAAAGCCTACTGATCGCGGCGGAGTGATATTCGGATGCATATGACGCCACCCCCCTCTGTGCTGCCGGACATCTCCCCCTCAAGGGGGGAGATTGGCAAGACGCAAGCTCACTCCCCCGATCGCAACGTCGAAAAAGGGTGCAGCTGTTGTCGCACACCGATCTCCCCCCTTGAGGGGGAGATGTCCGGCAGGACAGAGGGAGGTGAAAGCCGCAGCATGAAAGGGCGACGTTATGCCCACTGAAACCAAAACCACCTGCCCCTATTGCGGTGTCGGCTGCGGCGTGATCGCCAGGATCGAAGAAGATGGCGCGGTTTCCATCAAAGGCGATCCGGATCACCCCGCCAATCTGGGCCGTCTCTGTTCCAAGGGCTCGGCGCTGGCCGAAACCATTGATCTTGAAGGGCGTCTGCTCTATCCGCAGGTGGATGGTCTCAGGGTAGATTGGGACAATGCGCTTGACCTCGTAGCCTCAAAATTTTCACAAGCCATTGCCGAACACGGACCAGACTCCGTTGCCTTCTACGTCTCCGGCCAATTGCTGACCGAAGATTATTACGTCGCCAACAAGCTGATGAAGGGCTTCATCGGTTCGGCCAATATCGACACCAATTCGCGCCTATGCATGTCGTCTTCGGTCGCCGGCCACCGCCGCGCCTTTGGTTCGGATACGGTGCCGGGCCTCTATGAGGATATTTTCGAAGCCGACCTCGTCATCCTCACCGGTTCCAATCTGGCATGGTGCCATCCGGTCATATACCAGCGTCTCGCCGCCGCCAAAGCGGAGCGCCCGGATATGCGCATCGTCGTCATCGACCCGCGCCGCACCATGACCTGCGACATCGCAGACATGCACCTGGCCATCCGTCCCGATGGCGATGTCGCGCTGTTTACCGGCCTTCTGGCACATCTCGCCAACGGCCCTGCTATCGACCAAACCTATGTCGAAAGCTACACGAACGACTTTGGTGCCGCCGTCCAATCCGCTGGGGAGTACAGCCTCCCCGAGATCGCAGAAGCGACTGGACTGACCATTGCCGAACTCATCCAATTCTACGAACTCTATGAGTGCACGGAAAAGACCGTCACCTGCTACAGCCAGGGCGTCAACCAGTCGGCCAGTGGCACGGACAAGGTCAACGCCATCATCAACTGTCATCTGGCAACAGGGCGTATCGGCAGGCCGGGCATGGGACCGTTTTCACTCACCGGCCAGCCCAACGCCATGGGTGGCCGCGAGGTCGGTGGCCTCGCCAATGTGCTCGCCGCGCATATGACAATCGAGAATCTCGATGATCGAGACCGCGTCCAGCGCTTCTGGAACTCACCCAGCATTGCCGACAAACCGGGCCTCAAAGCCGTCGATCTGTTTCAGGCGGTAGGCGATGGTCGCATCAAAGCCCTGTGGATCATGGCAACGAATCCGGTCGTTTCGATGCCCGACGCCAGCGCCGTTGAGGCCGCATTGAAAGCCTGCCCCTTCGTCGTCGTCTCCGACATGTTCGCAACCACCGACACGGCCAAATACGCCCATGTCCTCCTGCCCTCGCTGGGTTGGGGCGAAAAGGACGGGACCGTCACCAATTCGGAGCGTCGCATTTCCCGCCAGCGCGGCTATCTGCCCGCACCTGGAGACGCCACGGCAGACTGGTGGCAATTTGCGCAGGTCGGTCGACGGATGGGGTTTGCCGAGGCGTTTGATTACACCGGCCCAGCCGATATCTTCACCGAACACGCCAACCTGTCCGCATTCGAAAACAACGGATCGCGTGATTTCGATATCGGAGCATATTCTGATCTCACGAAACCAGACTATGACGGCATGTCGCCGTTTAACTGGCCGCAGCCTAGATCAGGCGGGAAAGAAACCACCCGCTTCTTCGCGGATGGCAACTTCTTCCACGCCGATGGCAAGGCCCGCTTCGTCACCACTACCCTGCCGCAAACCTCCCGCATCTACGCTGATTATCAGCTAACCCTCAACACCGGCCGCATTCGCGACCAGTGGCACACCATGACACGCACTGGCAGAAGTGCCCGCCTGTCATCTCACCTCGCTGAACCCTTCGTCGAACTGCATCCGCGCGATGCCATGGATGCAGGCATCGAAAGCGCCGATCTCGTGGAAATCGAAAGCCCGCTCGGCAAGATCATCGTGCGCGCACTGGTGACGGAGCGACAGGCGCGCGGAAACCTCTTCGTACCCATGCACTGGAACGACCAATTCGCCGCCAAGGCGCGTGTCGATACACTGATACCGCCGGTGACAGACCCCTATTCAGGCCAGCCCGCATCGAAAAACATCGCAGTGAAGATGCAGCGCTTTCAGGCCAAAGCTTTTGCTTTTGCCGTCACACAGGAAAAGCCGCAGTATCTCGATTGTCCCTATTGGGCGCTGGCGAAAGCCGAGGGCGGTTATCGGTTGGAGCTTGCCTTTGAGGATGCCCCGGAAGACTGGATGAGTTGGGGCCGTGCCGTCTTCGGCATCGATCCACACATAGAACCCATCGGCTATGCCGATAGCAGCACCAGTCAGATACGGCTCGCCTTCTTCGATGGCGACACATTGCTGGCCGCATTTTACGTCGCCGACAAGCCTGTCGCCGTTGCCCGCAACTGGGCAATCTCCCAGCTCTCCATCCGCCACGAGGATTTGCGAACCCGCTTTTCCCTCGTTGCAGGTCGCCCCGGTGCTGGCAAATCGGACCCCGGCGCAACGGTCTGCTCCTGCTTCAATGTCGGCGTCAACCAGATTACCGCAGCCATCCGGGACGGATGCCATACCGTCGAAGCCATCGGCAAGACCCTAAGCGCGGGAACCAACTGCGGCTCCTGCCGTGCAGAAATCCGAGGGATCATAGAGGGCTGCCTCAAAACCGCGGCGGAGTGATTGCCTGTGTTTCCCGCTCTAAAGGGGTTGTGATTATCATGAATATGGAATGAGGTGCCGGACAACCGAATCTCAAAGAAGACCCCCTTGAATACTGATCCATTCCATATTCTCAAGACCATCTACGGCTACGACACATTTCGCGGGCAGCAGGCAGACATCGTTCAGCACGTGATTGCCGGCAATAACGCCTTCGTGCTGATGCCGACAGGTGGTGGAAAATCGCTCTGCTACCAGATCCCGGCCCTTTCCCGCCCCGGCATGGGGCTTGTCGTCTCGCCGCTGATCGCGCTGATGGTCGATCAGGTCGCGGCTCTTCGCCAGGCGGGCGTGAGAGCAGAAGCGCTCAATTCCAACTTGCTACCGGATGAGCGACGCGCATTATGGGCCGATATTCGCGCCGGTAAAGTCAGCCTTCTCTATGCCGCACCGGAAACCCTGTTGAAACCGGACGTTCTGGATTCTCTGCAGAGCGTGCCGCTATCAATCATCGCCATAGATGAAGCTCACTGCCTGTCGCAATGGGGGCATGACTTCCGGCCTCCGTACCGCCAACTCGACATGTTGATCGAGCGGTTTCCCGATACGCCCCGCATGGCGCTGACGGCGACGGCGGACGAGCCGACGCGAGCGGAAATATTGGAGCACATGCGCATTGAAGGCAGTGACGCCTTCATCGCTGGTTTCGACCGTCCCAACATTCGCTATGCCATTATGGAGAAGGACAATCCGCGCGCTCAGGTTAAACGCTTTCTGAGAGATCATCAGGATGAAAGCGGCATCATCTATTGTCTCTCCAAAAGAAAGACCGAGGAAACGGCAGAGTGGCTGCGGTCTGAAGGTTATGACGCCCTGTCCTATCATGCCGGTATGGCACGAGAGGACCGTGAGGCAAACCAGACCCGTTTCCAGCACGGCGAAGCTATCATCATGGTCGCCACCATCGCGTTTGGCATGGGCATCGATAAGCCGGATGTGCGCTTCGTCGTCCACATCGATCTGCCAAGCAGCATCGAGGCCTATTATCAGGAGACGGGTCGCGCGGGTCGTGACGGACTGCCGTCCGATGTGCTGATGCTGTACGGCTCCGAAGACATCGCGCTGCGCAATCGCTTCATCGAAACCTCCGATGCGCCGGACCAGCGCAAACATATGGAACGGCAAAAGCTGGATGCGCTGTTGGGTCTGGCTGAAACGGCAGGATGCCGAAGACAGGCGCTTCTGTCCTATTTCGGCGATGGTTGCGAACCCTGTGGCAATTGCGATACCTGCGCCGAGCCTCCGGAACTCTTCGATGGCACCATAGCCGCTCAAAAAATCCTGTCCTGCATCTATAGAACAGGCGAACGTTTCGGCCAGGCCTATATTATCAGCGTTTTACTGGGTGCAGAAGACGAACGCATCACCCGCTTCGGCCACGACCAGATCACCACCTATGGCATCGGCAAGGAACACGATAACCGCACCTGGCGCGCCATCCTGCGCCAATTGATCGCGTCACGCCTGATCGAGGTCGATCTGGAAGGTCACGGCGGCCTTTCCATTTCCGAAACCGGGCGACAGTTCCTGCGCGAAAAGCCGGCCTTGCTGCTGCGAAAGCCCCAGGCACCGCGAAAAGCAAGCAGAGATCGCAATTCGCGTGGCCAAGTCGCGACAAATCTTCCAGAGAGCGATGCAGCACTATTCCAGGCCCTGCGGGAACGGCGCATGGAAATCGCCCGCACCCAGAACCTTCCGCCATATGTCATCTTCCATGACAAAACGCTGATCGAACTCGCTGGTGCCAGACCCACATCCCGCGCCGAAATGGCCAAGGTCCCCGGCATCGGCGAAGCGAAACTCGACCGCTATGGCCCGGCCTTTCTGGAAGTGATCGCAGAGTTTTTATCTGCGGCATGACAACGGCTGGAGCAGCGGTTTGACTGATGCTACAACCAAGGCCTGAAAAATCCGAAAGACGGACAGGCATGACGATCGTAAAGAGTGAGCGAGAAAGACTTCAGGCTATTCTCGAATTCTGGCACCGGATCGAATTTTTCATCCCCTTCGACGTGTCCGCTCGTGCTGAAAGCCGCGAAAACCGGATGAGTTTCTGGCTACATGCACAATCTCTCGAAGACGATACGGACAAAGCGCGCAGGCTTGTCATTCCTGAAGAGAAAGAGGTCTCTGGCTTCACGATATTTTTTGGCATCTTCGACAAGTCGGAGACAACGCAGACAACGGCAAAATTCTGCCTGCCGCCGGAAGAGCTTGGTTCGTATGAAGATACGGAACGGTCGGAAATGGAAGGCGACACCTGCTTTGCAAGTCTTGACCTCAATGCCGCCGGGCATCCCCTCTTCGAGACATTTGCCATTTCTACCCTGCCTTGGGCGCTTGGGCAGGCACAAAAGGGTGATCTTGCAGCACTCTCGACATCGGCTTTTGCGTAGAGCATGCAGCATTTGACGGAACTGCTCTTCAATTTCAAGGAGCAGCGTCGGCTTGACGACCCAGAGGGAAAGGCTGAGCACGCGCTGACGCCAAATGAAATCCTGGCATTGAACACGCTTTTGCAAGATTGGGCCGAATTTACACCAAAGGGCGACAGACCTGTTGCTCTGGTCGAACTTCGCTTGCGCGACAAAAGAAACCGTCAACTTGCGCTGCCCGAACAATTGCCAGAGAATGCCGACGGCCCTAAAGAGGGAGGCGACGATGATGATGACAGCGAAGCCGAGCAGGACATTGGTATTCTGAACAGCTTCTATCTGGAAGATTTGGAGCGGGCGATCGCCACCGTTCAGGAAGGGAATATTCCAGACGCTTTAAAGCAATATCTGACGCCACTTTCCCTGAGAAACGTGTCGATCTCTATACAGATGCCGGACATCGCACCCTTCTCGATATGCTTCATCCGCGCAATCTCAATCATGGTCGTTGGTCTTCGGAGCCACATCGTGCCATGAGCCTGATGCAGCAGTTTGCCATCAATCGCGCAGCCCAGATTGCCGAGAGTGGTGGCCTGTTTTCGGTCAACGGCCCACCTGGGACGGGAAAGACGACCCTGTTGAGAGATATAATCTCTGACAACATCGTCAAGCGCGCCCGCATCCTCTCAACTTTGCCAAGTGCAGGCAAAGCTTTTCAAGGGAAAAGCAGGAGCATCAGCTTCCAGCGCGGCAAGCCCGCGCATGTTTCGACATTGATACCCGCGTTGACCGGCTTCGAAATGGTCGTGGCCTCCTCCAACAACGCTGCAGTGGAAAATATTTCACGTGACTTGCCCAAGCGAGAATCCGTTGCACGGGGTTCGACAATCGAATATCTCCAAACCGTCGCACACAAGGTCGCGGCGCAAACCTCAAAAGGCTCGTTTGCGCAGCTTGAAGACAAGAATGTGCCTTGGGGTTTGATTTCCTGCGTGCTGGGTAACGCGAGAAATAGGAGGCAATTTGCCGACCGTTTTAATTTTGAGGCCGAGGATAATAAAAACGCAAAGTTGAAGGCAGACGAAAAACCCTTCCAAACCGTCTGGGGCTGGATAAAAAGCTATCAGGGCCCATCCTTTGCGCAGGCCGCCAACGACTTCAAGAAAGTCGACGCCGCCCTAAAGGCTGCGCTGGAACGACATGTCAAACTTGCCGATCTTTTCGCAGAGATTGGACACATATCTCTCGAAGATTTTTGTATCGACATCGCACGGACCATCCGTGACGCGGAAGATGATCGACAAAAGGCGGAGCTTACCCAAAATACCCTAACCACCGAGATGAATGATTTGGAGGCTCAGCTTCTAGAGCTGAAGGAACACGAACGCCTGCTTGATCGCACAGCGCCAGCATGGTGGCACGCTCTTTTACCGACCCACACAGGCCGGTCCTACAGGGCGTCAAAAGCGAAAAATGCCAGAGAACAGATCGTCATAACGGATCATCTTGTCCGTTTGCGACGCTCGCTGAAGGAGGCAAGATCAACCTCCGACGAAGCGTCTCAGCAGCTGCAACAGCACAAAATCCAGCATGCGGCACGTGTAAAACTTTGGAATAACAAAAGAGATGAACTGGCGCAGTTGCGACAAGCGCTGGGTGATCCCGATATTCCAGCAGAACTATCGGATCTTGAAAAAGACCATTTCCAAATCGCTGGACTCTGGCACTCCGACGACCTAGCCCAGCAACGGACTTTGCTGTTTGAATCCGCGTTGAGGCTTCAGGCCGCCTGGCTTGCCGAGGTCGGGCGCAGCAAGGGAGGCTTTGGTGGAAACATCGTTGCAATAAACAGGCTACTTTCAGGCAACTTGCCCATGGACCTGAAGATGATAGCCGTTCTTTGGCAGAGCTTTTTCATGATCGTGCCTGTCGTCTCGACAACATTCGCGTCATTCGCGCGCCAATTTCGGGGACTGGCACCGGGTGATCTCGGCTGGCTTTTCATTGATGAAGCAGGACAAGCCGTACCTCAAGCAGCGGCTGGAGCTCTCTTGAGAGCCCGGCGGGCGGTGATCATCGGTGATCCGCTGCAGATAGAGCCGGTATTTACACTACCTACGACATTCATTCGTACACTTGCTGCGCTTTCGCCTTTCACGTCAAATGAAGACTACGCGCCAACGCGTGTCTCCGTGCAAACATTGGCAGATCGATCCAACAGATTTGGCACCGTTGTGGCCCGCGATGGTGAAGATGATCTCTGGATCGGCAGTCCGTTGCGCGTTCACAGGCGGTGTGTAGACCCGATGTTCAGTCTCGCAAACGACATTGCATATGATGGAAAAATGGTATTTGGCCTTGCCGACCGCTTCTCCTCAGATGACATAGCACCGCGTTTTGGTAGCAGCGCATGGATCGACGTCAAAGGCTTGGTCGCCGGAAAACAGAACGTGCCGGAACAGGTCAATTTCATCGTGGACGTCTTGATCGAAAGCGTGCGACGGGATGGCAATCTGCCGATGATCTACATCATCACACCCTTCAAAGAGATAAAATACGCATTGATCACGGCCATTGAGCAAGCCGTCTGGATCAGCCCCGATGGTCAGAGGATACCACGTCCCCGCAAACTCAAAGCTTGGATGAAAGAAAGCGTCGGAACCTTTCACACCTTTCAGGGGAAGGAAGAAAACGCGGTGTTCATGGTACTTGGCACCGATGCGACACGACAAGGTGCCACCAAATGGGCTGCCTCCAAACCCAATCTCCTGAACGTCGCCGTCACCCGCGCCCGGCATAGAATATTCGTCGTTGGCGACTATGATATCTGGCGCTCCCATCCCTATTTCGACACGGCTGCGACGATGTTGCCATCAATATCGCAATCAGGGTTCCTTACCCGGATAAGGTAAATGTGTGTTGACAATGCTACGAGATGAGCAAGGCGAACAGCCAAGCAGGTTTTCAGACCCGAAAGCCCAACGACTGGCAAAGTCATAAGGGATTTTCAGCGCCTCGGAGACTCTCCGAATGTTTGACGATAAGCATGACCAAATGCGCTTTGCGATGTGTAGCCGACACTCTGAGCGACGTCGAAAACCCGTGAATGACCTTCAGACAGCGCGACGCGGGCGCGTGTCATGCGCCAGTTGCGCATATATGCGAACGGTGCCAGTCCTACACGACGGGTGAAACTCAACGAGAATGCCGCTCGTGACATACCGGCCTCAGCGGCCAGATCGGCAACGGTCCATGGTCGTGCAATATTGTTATGGAAGCATTGGATGGCGCGCCCGATACGGACATCCGCCAGTGCACCAAGCCAGCCGCTGGTCATGCCTGATGCCGACGCGAAGGTACGGATTGCGTGGATGATGAGAACTTCAGCCAACTTGGCTGTGACAATCTCGTGCCCCAGATCAGACTGCTCTGACTCCCCTTCCAACAGATTTAGAACTGCCGTAATCGCCGCGGCCTCCGGCGACGCTCCTGAGACAGGTATGAGCGCTGGAATCATGTCGAGGAAAAAGGCTGCGGTACCGGGTGCAAAGGAAATGCCGCCACCGAGAATGACTGTGTCATCACCTCGCAGGCGAACAACGTCATTGCCTTCGGCATAAAGCGGCGTGCCGTCGATAGGGTCCAATGTGGGATCGCTCGCAATCGCGTAAGCTGTACGACCGATTAGACAGCAGTCCCCAGTTTCGATGCGCTGCGGGGAGCTGCCGGGCAGCAGAAGCCAGCCGCCTCCACGCAGCACCGCGACGAACTTCAGACGGTCGAGCGCCGGAAACGACAGTGCCCAGTCCCCTGCCCCTTCAAAGCGGGTTCGCCGTGTTGCCCGCGCATTCAGCACCGTGAGCACGTCTGACAGCGGGTCAAAAAATGAAGACGATTGCGATAAAACCATGGCTCTTCAAGCATAGTACGTCCAGCGCACATCTCCTATAGTCAAATTGAAGGAGAACGACATGACGATAGCAGGCAAAGTAGTGGTGATTACCGGCGCAAGTAGCGGCATTGGCCGCGCAACCGCAATACACCTCGCGAAAGCAGGCGCAGCTGTTGTGCTGGGCGCGCGGCGCGAAGATGTCTTGGCGGAGGTTGGTCGGGACATAGCCGCGAGTGGCGGCAAAGTGTCCTACAAAGCAACCGACGTGCGGGTTCGTGACGATCTCGAAGCACTTGTGGCGCTCGCGGTGGAGCGCTGGGGTCGATTGGATGTCATCGTCAACAACGCCGGAATTAGCCCGCTCTCGCGCTTTGACGCCTTGCAAGTCGAAGACTGGGACGCAATGATCGACGTGAATCTGCGCGGCACGTTGTACGGTATCGCCGCAGCGCTCCCTGTATTTGCTCGCCAGAGCAGTGGGCATATCATCAACGTGGTTTCAACGGCTGGCATCAAGATCGTGCCGACGATGGGCGTTTATGCCGCAACCAAGAATGCCGTCAGAACGATAACTGAAACTCTGCGACAGGAAGCAGGACCCCATCTGCGCGTTACAGAGGTGTCCCCAGGTATGATTGCGACCAACCTTACAGACTCGTTCACCGACAACGCCGTCAGGGATGCAATCGCAGAACGGATTAAGGAAATCGCCATCCCGCCTGAGGCGATTGCTCGTGGCATCGCTTTTGCCATCGACCAACCTGATGACGTGGATGTTGGCAGTATCGTGATACGACCTACCGCGCAGGACTGAGGTTGGGCGTTCCGGTATTCAGTCCTGCTAAGCAACCCGCGGCACCCCGGATCGTAGCCTTGTAAAGAGGAGTTGCAAGACTTCTTTTAATGCCTCGCTCCAGAGACTACCACGTGATCAGCGGCACCTTGCGCAGCCAGGTATCGGTGGCGAGTTGCTGTACGACGAACTCCGCGACATCGGCTCGGGCGATGGTGCCGCCATGGACGCCTGACAGGTCGGTCAGCGCCTTGATACCGCCGCGCGCCGGCTTGTCGTTGAGCACCGTCGGCCGGACGATGGTCCAGTCGAGTGTGCTGGCTCTGATCGCATCTTCCTGGCGATTCTTGTCTTCATAGACCTTGCGCAGCATCAGGGGCAGGAACAGCCGGTCGAAGAAGAAGCCGCCATGGCCGCGGCTATCGCCAGCACCAAGGCCGGTGATGCAGACCAGACGACGGCTGTTCTGCTGCTCCATGACATCGACCAGCGCGCGGGTTGCCGTCGAGAGCAGGGTCACCTCCCTGAACGGGCTCATGGCTGTGCCCAGCGAACTGATGACGGCGTCGCAGCCGGCGATGGCGCGGGTCAGCGCGGCGGGATCGCGGGCGTCGCCTTCGATCAATTCGGCACCGGCGAGGTCCGCAGCTTTTGCCTTGGAGCGAACGAGGGCTGCGACCTCGTATCCTTTTGCGATGGCCGTGCTGACGATCAGTCGTCCGGTGGCACCGGTCGCGCCCAATACCAGAATTTCATGTCAAACCTCCGAGGTTGTGGTGATGGATGGGGAAGCATTACCGATCCACCGCGCTGCGGCCTCTGCCGTATCCTGCGGACGGGTGTTGAATGCGATTGCCGCCTTCGGTGCGCCTTGGTGGATTGTGTTGACGGCCCTCTCGAAGAACTCCAGCCCTTTGGGCGGGAGGCGCAGGCCGCCACCGATCACGACGCAATCATAATCCACACTCGCCAGCTGCGCGGCCAATATCGCGATGCCATTGTCGTCGGGCGCGATCATGCAAATGTCGCCGTCCCAACCACGTTCGGTCATGGTCGTCTCCGCGATATCGATACCCGCCTGGATTTTTTCGGCATCAAACCCCGGAGGCAAGGAGGGATCGGAGAAATCGACGGTGTCCGGCTTCTGTCCTACAAACAATACGCGTGTCATGATCAAGCTCCTTTGAGTGAGTTGGAAGGAACGGTAACGTCAGCCGCGGCATCGAGCCGCTGGCGCAGGAAATCACCGATGGCGTTCACGGACAGTTCGGCCGCGCGAAACTGACTGATCGAAGATTGGAAGACATGCGGCATGCCTTCCCAGACCGACAGCGTGATCTCCACGCCCGCCGCTCGTGCCCGTTCAGCATAGCGGATTGAATCGGAGAGGAGTACTTCGTCGTCTCCGACATCGATGCGAACGGGCGGCAGGTCGTTGAGTTGAGCGTAAAGCGGCGAGGCCTTCGGGTTCGTGGCATCCTGGCCCTGAAGATAGAGATCAGAAAAGGCCTTGAGCACGCCATGCGTGAAGATCGGGTCCGCCTCTGCCCTTGTCTCGAAGCTGTCGCCGGTGAGCGCCAGGTCGGTCCAGGGCGACATCACCGCCGCGCCGACCGGCAGCCCTTTGCCGATGTTTTTATCGGTCGCAAGGATCGACAACAGCGCCAGCGTCAGACCGCCGCCCGCAGAATCGCCCACCACCACGATCCTTTCCGCTCCCTCCGCGACGAGGCCGCGATAGGCGGCGACCGCATCGTCGATTGCGGCTGGGAACGGGTGCTCAGGTGCCAGCCGATAGTCCGGTACGAACACATCGCTGCCAAGACGTGTGGCGATCTGGCCTACGAAACTGCCAAACGCCTGGGCCGAACCGAGCACATAGCCGCCGCCGTGAAGATAGAGGATGCGTGCACCCGGTGGTGCGTTTGGCACCCGGAGCCAGAAGCCCGCAATGCCGCCGACCGTCGCGGCCTCGACCCGGACATTTGCCGCAGCAGGTGTTGCGGCAAACATGGCGTCGAACATCGACCGCGCCTCAGGCCCGAGTGTCTCACCCTTATGGGCCGAGGCGACCTGTCGCATCGCGGCCACCGCTGGCGCGTCTTCGGCCAAAAGGGGCTGGATCGTCATCATGGTAGGGCTCCTTTGTCGGGGTTGTAAGGTGTGGGCTCAGCCCTTCGCCCACTGGGCGGCGGCATCCTTGGCAAAAGCGGCATAGGAACGCGGTGCGCGGCCGAGGAGCGTGGTCAGACGGGCGATGTCGTCAGCACTCGCCACAGCACCTTCTGTCTGATAGCGGCCGAACATCAGGCGCAGGTCGAGTGCATGCCAGGCGGGCAGCATGGTCTTCGTGCGCTGCTCCATGGCGACGAGATCGTCGCCACCATAACGGATTGCTTTGCCGAGAGCGTCGCTCCAGATGGTGGCGATCCCTTCGCCGGTCAGGCTGTCGGGACCAACTAGGGCATAGGTCTCGCAGCCGAGCGGCGTCGGAGCCTGATCACGGCGAATAAGCTCGATGGCGGCGGCCTCGCCGATATCGCGGATATCGACCATCGAGACGCCTTTCGTGCCGATCGGCGAGCCATAGACTCCAGCCTTCAAAAGCCCGTCCTTCTGACGAAGGTCATTCTGGATAAAGTAGGCGGGACGCAGAACCGTGGCTGGCAAGTCGAGCGCCTCGATCATGCGCTCCACCGTGTATTTGCCGGCAAAATGCGGCACATCGGCATAGGCCTCGCCGCCAAAAACCGAGAGATAGACGATGCCTTTGACACCGGCCTCACGGGCGACTGTCAGGGTCAGCATGGTCTGGGTCAGTTCATCGGCAACATTAGGGGCGAGCACGAACAACGTACTGACACCCACAAGTGCTGCGCGCACTGAATCCGGATCGGCGAGGTCACCACGGACCGCCATCACACCAGCGGGAAGCTGCGCCGTCTCGGGGGAGCGCGTCAAAGCGCGGACATCGACGTCACCAGTTTGAAGATGGGCCAGGACCTGCGCCCCGATGGTTCCTGTGCTGCCTGTTACGAGAATGCTCATGTCAAAATCTCCTTGTGTTTATGGTGTTGCATTTGCTGATGGAGAAGATATCCGTTTCATAATCGCTGAGAAGATGACAATATCGAGATTGAATGTCTCAAATACGGAACACCGCAAATGGATCTTCAGGCCCTGTCCGACTTTGATCTTGTCGCAGCCAATGGCGGGTTCGGCCGCGCCGCCCGCGTCTCCGGCCGCTCGAAAGCAACGCTGTCACGGCGGGTGTCCGAACTGGAAGAGAGCCTCGGCGTGAGGCTGATCGAGCGCGGATCCCAGAACCTGCGACTGACGGATGAAGGACGGGCGCTGCATGAGCGAACACACGGGCTGCTGAGTGAAATCGCGGAGGCCGGTGAGGCTGTCGTGCTGGGCGCATCGACGCCGAAAGGCAGGCTAAGGGTGAGCGCGCCGATGGTCTTCGCGCATGTCGCTCTGCCCCGGATTGCCGCGCGGTTTGCTCTGGCCTACCCGGAGGTCCAACTCGAAATCGTTGCGGAGGATCGCAAGGTTGATCCGGTCGAGGATGGTTACGATCTGATCATCCGCATCGACCCATCTCCGGACGAACGCCTCGTCGGCCGCCGTTTTCTCAACGATGAACGCCTGATCGTGGCACCGCCCGGAATGGTGCGACCTCTTCCGGCTTTGGATGGCGAGGAATCGGTGGTAAAGGCAGTCCTGCTCTCCGCGACGCCACCAGCGACCGTCTGGCGGATCAGCTCCGAAACGGAAGCTGACATCGTCCTGCGACCGGACCCGGTTCTCCGGCTGTCTTCGCTGCTAATGGTCCGCGATGCGGTGCTGGCGGGTGCGGGTGCAGCCATGCTGCCCAAACTCCTCGTTGCCGAAGACGTCGAGGCCGGCAGGCTTACCTATTGGGGTAAACAAGCTGGGCCGCCCGTGGAAATCTGGGCGCTGCAGAGTTCACGCCGTCTGGTCGGTGCCAAGGTGCGCGCATTTCTGGAGGTGGTTGGGAAGGCGTTTCCGGAGAAGGCTTTCGTCGCGCCGGGGATATAAACGGCAAAGAGTGCCGCGGTCTGGGTACCCAGAGCCCGCTCCAATCCGGCGCGGACCTCCGTAAACGTGACTAGGCTCAGGACCCATTAAAGCTCTTGCGATGTGCCCCTTGTTTTGATTCACTAAGATCAAAAGGAGACACTGCCATGAGTGACCTGATGCTTTTGTCGGATGCACAGATGCGCCGGATCGAACCTTTCTTCCCGCTGTCACATGGCGTGCCGCGTGTCGATGACCGCTTGGTATTGAGCGGCATCATCTTCGTCCTGCGCAATGGTTTGCGGTGGCGCGACGTGCCGCGTGAATACGGGCCGCATAAGACCATCTATAAT
>NZ_FMUD01000022.1:0-96342 GCF_900100825.1 Agrobacterium sp. DSM 25558
AAACAGTATGATGAGTAAAATTATGTGAGCGTTTTTTATTTGCATTGAATGTTAAGTTGACAAATTGATACGCTTGATCCAAGTTTGCATCAGTTAATGTGAGGAGCATCGACGAGCGGTCGCAAGCTTGAATGGCGCGACGCTGTTTCATCAGGGAGGAAAGTTATGACAAGCACGACATTGCTCATCGGCGCGCTCTTGGCCGCCTCGTCCATTACGCCCAGCTACGCCCAGAGCGCGGGTAAAGATGTGACGATCGTTCTGGACGAGGAAGTCGATCTGGTTGAGCCTTGCATGGCGACGCGCTCGAATATCGGTCGCATCGTTCTGCAGAATATCTCCGAGACGCTGACCGAGCTGGATGTGCGCAACAACAAGGGCCTAATGCCGCGTCTGGCGGAAAAATGGGAAGAGGAAAAGCCAGGTACATGGCGCTTCCACCTCCGCAAGGACGCAAAATTCTCCGATGGTTCGGCCTTCGATGCTGGCGACGTGAAGCACTCTATCGAGCGCGCAATGAGCCCCAAGCTTTCCTGTGAGACGCCGCGCTACTTCGGCGACACCAAGATTTCCACCAATGTCGTCGACGATAACACCATCGACATCACCGCAGACCCGGCCCAGCCGATCCTGCCGCTTCTGATGACGCTCGTCACCATCGTTCCGGCGGAGACGCCTATCGAGTTTACTCGCAATCCTATCGGCACAGGCCCTTACAAGCTGACCGAGTGGAAGGCTGGCCAGAACATCACGCTTGATCGCCGCGACGATTATTGGGGCAAGGCACCCGATGTTGCCAAAGCGACCTATGTGTTCCGTGGCGATCCATCCGTTCGTGCCGCCATGGTCAAGGCAGGCGAGGCTGATCTGGCACCCAATATTTCAGAGCTGGACGCGACAGACGCGAAGATCGATTTCAACTATCTGAATTCCGAAACCTTCTACATGCGCGTCGATACCTCCATTAAGCCGCTGGATGACGTGCGGGTTCGCAAGGCGCTCAACATGGCGCTGGATCGGGATGCCTTCATCGGCACGCTTCTGCCCAAGGGCGCACTCAAGGCCGTTGCTATGGTGCCTCCAAGCACGATTGGCTGGAACCCGGATGTAAAGCCGCTGCCATTTGATCTGGAAGGTGCCAAGAAGCTGCTTGAAGAAGCGAAGGCCGATGGCGTACCTGTCGATACACCGATTACCATCGTTGGACGCACCAACAATTTCCCGAACGTCGTGGAAGTTCTGGAAGCCGCACAGCAGATGTTCGAGGCCGCCGGCTTTAAGATCAAGCTTCAGATGTTTGAAGTCGCGGAATTCGAAAAGCAGTATTCCAAGCCTTACCCGGAAAATCGCGGTCCGCAGCTCGTTGCGGCCCAGCACGACAATTCCCGCGGCGATCCTGTGTTTTCGATGTACTTCAAATATGACAGCAAGGGCCGTCAGTCCGGCATTGCCAACCCTGAAGTCGACAAGATGATTGCGGATGCAACAGCTGCCACCGGCGACAAGCGCACGGCAGACTGGAAGAAGCTCATCGCTTATCTCTACGATGATGAAGTGGCCGATGTCCTGATGTTCCACATGGTCGGCTTTGCCCGCGTCAATCCGCGCATCGCATTCACCCCCACCATCGCGACCAACTCGCAGCTGCAGCTTTCTGAAATCAGCTTCAAGTAATTCGTCGCAATCAGCCAATCGGAAAAGGCGGAAGTCAAATCCGCCTTTTCTCCATCACCGGAGAAAGTTCGATGGGAAAGAAGATTTTCAAGCGGATCGTGGCGAGCCTGTTCTCGCTCATCGCACTCATCGTCATTGTGTTCTTCCTCTCGCGTCTCACAGGCGACCCGGCGGCACTGTTCCTGCCGGTCGATGCCTCCCAGGAGATGCTGGACAAGTTCCGTGAACTCAATGGTCTCAATGACCCGCTTATCGAACAATTCGGACGCTACGTCTGGGACGTGCTGCATCTGGATTTCGGTGATAGCCTGCGCAAGGCTCGCCCCGCCATCGATGTGGTGCTCGAAGCCTTTACCTGGACGCTTCAGCTTGCCCTGATCACCATCACGCTGGTCACCGCCGCTGCAATTGTCATCGGCTCCATCGCCGCCTTCCGCCCTGGTGGCGTGTTCGACCGTTTCGTATCGCTGATCTCGCTCATCGGTGCCTCCGCACCTGATTTCTGGATCGCAATCGTCGGTATCGTCGTGTTCTCGGTCACACTCGGCTGGGTTCCGACGTCAGGCACCGGTACGATTTGGCACTGGATCTTGCCGATTGCGGTTCTGTTCATTCGGCCATTCGGACTTATCCTGCAAATCGTGCGCGGCTCCATGCTGTCTGCCTTTGGGTCGGCCTATGTGAAGACCGCGCGGGCCAAGGGCGTCAACAATCGTTCGATCATCTTCGTGCACACGCTTCGCAATGCCATGTTGCCGGTTATCACCGTCATCGGTGACCAGGCGGCGGCCATGCTGAACGGTGCGGTGGTGGTGGAAACCATTTTCGGCTTCCCCGGGGTCGGCAAGCTGATGATCGATTCCATTCTCCAGCGTGACTTCAACGTCATCCTCGCGGCGATCATGGTTACAGCGATTGCCATCTTTATCATGAACCTGCTGATCGATCTTGCCTATGCGGCACTCGATCCGCGCCTGCGGACTTGAGGTCATGACCATGTCCAGTACACTTCCCCACGTCCAGGCAATCGACGCCAAGCCTCGCGGCCGTGTGTCCGTCATTCTTGGAATGCTGTGGCACGATAAGTTCGCCTGTTGCGCTGCGGTTTTCCTGATCATTGCGGTGTTCTGTGCTCTGTTCGGCCCGATGCTGATGGGCGATACGGCGGTTTCCATGAACCTGCGCGCCCGCAATCTCGCACCCTTTACCGTTGATAAGGGCTGGCTTTTCATACTGGGCGGCGATGCTCTTGGCCGCTCGCTGCTGGCGCGCATCATCGTAGCAGCGCAAAATACCCTGATGATCGCCGCTGGCGCGGTGGTTTGTTCCGCCGTCATCGGCTCTCTTCTGGGCCTGGTCGCCGGTTATGCTTCCGAGCGTGTGTCGAACATCATCATGCGTCTTGCGGATGTCATCATGTCCTTCCCGTCGCTGCTTTTGGCGGTGATCGTGCTTTACATGCTGGCACCGTCGGTCGGTAATATCATCATCGTTTTGGCCATTACCCGTATTCCAGTCTATCTGCGAACCACCCGCGCCGAGGTCATGGAAATTCGACAGCGCATGTTCGTGCAGGCAGCGCAGGTCATGGGTGCGTCATCCATGCGCATCGTTTTCCGCCACATCCTGCCCATGGTCTTTCCAACGCTGGTAACGATTGCGACGCTTGATTTTGCCTTCGTCATGCTGGCTGAATCCTCGCTGTCCTTCCTCGGCATCGGCATTCAGCCACCGGAAATCACCTGGGGTCTTATGGTTGCGCAGGGCAAACAGTATCTAACCAATGCCTGGTGGCTGGCCTTCTGGCCGGGTCTGGCGATCATTCTCACCACGCTCTCCTTGAACCTGTTGTCGAACTGGATGCGTGTCGCGCTTGATCCCGTCCAGCGCTGGAGACTGGAAATCGGAGGCAAAAAGAATGGCTGATCATCTGCTGGAAGTCCGCAATCTCTCTGTCCAGTTTCACACAGCGGGCGGTATCGTGAATGCGGTGAAGAACATCAACTGGTATCTCGATCGCGGTGAGACGCTGGCCATTTTGGGCGAAAGCGGCTCCGGCAAGTCGGTGTCCGCATCCGCCATCATTAACATTCTGGATATGCCGCCGGGTGAAATCACCAACGGAGAAATCCTGTTCTCAGGTCAGGACCTGCTGAAAATGAGCAGCGAAGAGCGCCGTGCCGTCAATGGCAAGCGCATCGCCATGATCTTTCAGGACCCGCTTAGCCATCTCAACCCGGTCTACACTGTCGGCTGGCAGATCATCGAGGTCATGACCATCCATGGCGTGACGGCGGATACGGCCCGCAAACGCGCGCTGGAACTCTTCGCCCGCGTCGGTCTTCCTTCACCGGAAGCGGCGATGGATAAATATCCGCACCAGTTTTCCGGTGGCCAGCGCCAGCGCATCATGATTGCCATGGCGCTGGCCATGAAGCCCGATATCGTCATTGCGGATGAGCCCACGACCGCGCTGGACGTGACGGTTCAGGCCGAAGTTCTGAAACTGCTGGGCGAGCTACAAAAAGAGACCGGCATGGGCCTGCTGCTGATTACCCACGATCTGGGCGTCGTGGCTGAGATCGCGGATCGCGTCGTTGTCATGAATTCCGGTGAGATCGTTGAATCCGGAACGCCGGATGAGGTCTATCACAACCCCAAACACCCTTACACGCTAAAGCTCATTTCGGCAGCGCCCGGCAAGGGCAAGATGCATGAGCCGGACGCCAAGGGCGAGCCTCTTCTTCACGTCGAAAATCTGGAAAAATCCTACGGTGCTTTCAAAGCGTTAAAAAGCGTTTCCTTCAATCTGATGGCCGGTGAAACGCTCGCAATCGTCGGCGAAAGCGGCTCTGGCAAATCAACGCTGGCCCGCGCGCTGCTGCGTCTGGAACCGGCGGACTCCGGCAAGGCTTTGTGGAAAGGACGCGATCTCCTGGCTATGCTGCCCAAGGAGCTTTACGGCCTACGCCGCCAGATGCAGATGGTGTTTCAGGACCCGACGCAATCGCTGAATCCACGCATGTCCGTCTATCAGCTGATTTCGGAAGCATGGGTCATTCACCCGGAAATTCTGCCGAAAGCGAATTGGCGCGCGCGTGTCGATGAACTGCTCGCGCAAGTCGGCCTGTCGCCAGCCCACGCGGCCCGCTATCCGCACCAGTTTTCCGGTGGCCAGCGCCAGCGCATTGCCATTGCTCGCGCCTTGGCGCTGGAGCCGCAACTGATCGTCTGCGATGAGGCGGTGTCAGCGCTCGATGTTTCCATTCAGGCGCAGGTCATCGCGCTGCTGGACAAGCTGCGCAAGGAACTCGGCATAGCGATCATCTTCATCGCCCATGATCTACCCGTGGTGCGGGACTTTGCGGACCACGTCATGGTCATGCAGCATGGGGAAGTGGTGGAAATGGGGACCGTCAGGCAGATATTTGAAACGCCTGGAATGGATTACACCCGCAAGCTGCTGGCGGCGGGTCTTGATCCAGATCCGCGGGTGCAGGCTGCCCGCGCAAGCGCCTTGTAAGGATAAAAGCGCCCCGGTTAGACCGGCGGGTGCTACGTCTGCGGCATACCCGGAATTCGGTTCACTTCGACCATCTGCCGAATGGTTCGATCAGCGACCTTCTCAGCACGAGCCCTGGATACGTCCGCATCCTCTGGAAATGTGTAGGTCATGTAGGACAATGACGTTTCGAGGTCGTTGTTGTTATGGCCTAGAATGGCGGCGAAATAGCTGTTTTTGGTGACGCTGGATGGTGCGAAATTGCGGAAGGCGATTTCGGCGTAGAGATGGCGCAGACCGTAGGGTTTCGGCGGTTCTTCCTTAGGCCAGATATCCTCGAACTTGCTGATCACCTCATCGCGCAAAGGCAGGCGAACCTCTGACGTGAAATCATCGACGCTGAGCGCCAGCCACAGCTTGCCATCGCTGCTGTCCCGAAGGCGACGATAGGCATCGAGCACGATTTTCGACTGTTCCAGCACCGGAATTTCGTAGGTCACGCCGAATTTCGTGCCTTCACCCTGTTTCGTTTTAGCCTGTCCGTTGAACAGCACACTCCACTTGGAAACCCCCTTGCCATAGGCGGCGGGCGTCAGTTCGGCCTGCGTGAAGATTTCATAGGGACGTCGGCCCGTCGTTCCCATCACGCCGATGGCGATGGTCATGGGGTCGGAGGATTGCAGGTAGCGGCGACACCGTCTCATGACCTCGGCATAGTTGTCGAAGGTGATCAAAGAGCCGTGCTTGTTGGCGATCTTCGCCATCTTGATCTTGCGCGCTTCATCATAAAGCTGCGGCGTGCCCGCTGCGATGCGCAGCATGGGGTGCTCGTCACCAAAAGCCTCACGCAGCGCATTGCGGTATTTGGTGATGTAGGAGATGACGGTTGCCTGCGCCTTGTCTCCCATGGACGCCATCTCTGCGTCCCACAATGCCTGCATTTCCGGTTTGGTGGTGAGGCCATTGGTTGCGGCGATGAAATCCGAAACGCGCAGAAGGAAGCGTGGCTTGCGCCCTGCCATGTTGTATTCGGCGCGCTCCAGCTTTTCCTGGATCGAACTCGCAACACCTCTCACAGGATATTCTGCGATCTTGATGTAAGTATCCAGCCTCTCACGCAGTTTTTTCATGTTGCAAATGGCAAGTGGTGTCGTCTTGGGGCCGAACGCGTCTTTGAGCGCATATCTATATTTTACAATATAAAGTTCGAGCGTTTTTTCCGTCCGGCCATTTTCAAAATGAAAACGGACCTCTTCATTCCACAAAGCGCCGATCTTCTTTGTGTCGAATGTACCATCCGGCTTTTTAGTAGACTGTATTTTCTCGATAAAGTCCGCGATCCGCTCTACCAGAATAGGTGTCTTCGTTTTTCTTTTTTCGGCAACGGACATCGTCAGCTCCAGAGATATGATTCGCGGCTAGAAAACTATATTTTAGACCTAATAGAAACGTAGCAATTTATTCGCGTTTTCAGGAAAATGGTTCCGTAGGTGATTTTGCCGGCTGGGTGAACCAGTTTGCGCCTTCGCTGCTCATATAAATGTGGTCCTCTAGGCGAATGCCGAAACGGTCGGGGTAAACAAGCATGGGCTCGTTGGAAAAACACATGCCTTGAGCCAGCGGAAGAGAATTCCCGCGCACGATATAGGGCTCTTCGTGAATTTCCAAACCGAGGCCATGGCCCGCCCGATGCGGCAGACCCGGCAGTGCGTAATCCGGCCCCAGTCCATGCTTTATCAGAACGTTGCGGGCGGCGTCATCGAGACTGCTGCAGGGGGCACCGAGCTCTGCGGCATCAAAAACGGCTTGTTGTGCTTCGCGCTCGATGGCCCAACCCAGCGCAAACTCCGCGGACGGGTTTTCAAGGACATAGGTGCGTGTGATGTCGGAATGGTATCCATCGATGCGCGTTCCGGTATCCACCAGAATAACGTCACCATCCTGCAAGGTCTGGTCACCATCTGCCCCGTGCGGGAGCGATGTGGCTTTGCCGAAGGATACGATGCAGAAATAGGAGCCGCCTTCACCGCCAAGCTCCAGATGCTGCTCGTCAATAAAACGAACCACTTCCGATGCGCGGATGCCAGGTTTCATCAAACGATGGGCTCGTTTATGCACCTCCAGCGTCAAATCCATGGCGTATTGGATAATGGCAATTTCAGACTGCGATTTTTGAATGCGCAATCCGCTGACCAAAGGCCCACCGTCTATCAACCGGTCCTGCCCAAGCTCTCTTACGAGGCTGTGATAGATAAAAAGCGGTAGCCCATCGTCCAATGCGACCCTGCCGTGCCGACCAACCAGCGAACCGACGAGTGTCGCGGGGTGCTGCTCTTCCTGCCAGATATGAATATCGCCATCGATGTGGGGCAGTGTATCCACACGGCTCTTTTCGAAGCCCGGAACGATGTAATGCAAATCTGTCGGTGTGACGACAGCGCCCAACAGCCTTTCGCTCTGGTGCCATACCAAGCCGGTGAAGTAACGCAGGCTTTCGGTAGAGCCGAGCAGCAGAGCGGCAATATCCTGTTGAGCCATTTTAGCGCGGAGGCGTTCGAGCCTCTCGAACCATTCTGCATTACCGATAGGTGCTGGCTTGGTGCCGAGAAACATGACTGGGGCTTTCGTTGACATCATGGCAACGGATACAGAGTTGATGCGGTGTATTCAATATGTCGACAAAGAATTTCGGTTACGGTTGCTGCTGCAACCGCTTTTTGAGGGAGGCGACGATTCTCTTTGTGAGCGCCTCATAATCCTCATCGAAGTGATGTCCGCCATCGATGCCGATGATTTCCGTGCCTTTGTCCTTCAGGTCTGGGCAGGCGGCGTCTTCATCGTCCGTGCCGTACACGCACTGTACAATCTTCGGGTTGATTTTCTCAAGATCCTTAACCGGATCTTGTGTGCCTGAACCAGAAACACCCAGCCACCCGCCGACCGAGATTTCATAGGAAACCTCATGGGATAAAGACAGCAGGCTCATCTGTACGACGCGGCTTTTATCTTTTTCCGGCAGCAGGTTGAAGGTAACAGGTAGAACGTCGGCACCGAATGAATAGCCGATCAGCATGACATTCTTGACCTTCCACTCTTTGCGGTAGGTATCGATGATGCGCGAGAGATCGGCTGCAATTTCGTCCGGTTTTTTCTCGGACCAGAAATACCGCAGAGAATCCACGCCGATGGTGGGCACACCATCCTGCTGGAGGAAGCTTCCGACATCCTTGTCCAGATCGCGCCAGCCACCGTCACCGGAATAGATGATCGCCATCGTATCCATGGTTGGTTTGGCTTCCAGCACGGTCAACGGCAGACCCAAGGGATTATCCGAATTTCCGGCCGCATCGATACGGTCTTGCAGTGTCTGCGCCAGGGCTGCCTGCGCATCGTCTGTCACATCCTTGATGTCGATATCGGCGTGGGATTTCAGGAGATCTTCGACGTGGGCGCGGCCCTTGGCATCCGCTTTAGGCGTGAACACGACGCTGACGGGTGCCGGCAGCGGACCATCGGTCAGGCCATAGATTGTCCGGTCGTTATCCTTCTGCTTTGTGGCTGGTGTGCAGAGTATTTTCTCGAGTGGAATACCGGCAACAGGATCGACAGCAACCGCCTCGCCGATCGTTGCCGCTGGGCTCTGCGCAATCATGGCAAGGGCAAGCGTCGCACCGTCACCGATTCCAGCGATGATAGGCGGGCGATAATTGGAGACGCCGGCCTTGCGCTGTATTTCCTGCGCAAGCTCCTCGATGTCCGAGATCATGTAGATGCACTCGTCATCATCTGACTTGAGTGCTTCGATATATTTCGGAAAATCGATGCCGACGACGGCAGCGCCTTTTTCCACCAGCGCGTCCGCTTCTGTCTGCTCTGCCTCGCCCCAGCCGGTCGGGCCAGATATCAGGAAGATATTGGCGCTGACATCACCGTCCGGCAGCATGATGTGATCGGGAGGGATCATGCCTGTCTGATAGCCATTGGCGTCTTGTGCGGACACATGAAATGGAATGGAGAGTGTCGCTGCTATCAACGCTGCTTTCAGATATTTCAGGCCTGTCATTTACCAATCACTCCTCTGACGCCGCCGCTGATGAGAACGGTCGCGTCCATTAGGGCCAAAGCGGCGCTCGTGCCGTTGGAAACCGCGACATAACGCGGCTCCCATTTCGGGTGGAACTTCGATTTGAACGCTCTCAATCCTTTGAAATTGTAGAAACGCTCACCGTGTTCGAATAATGTCCCGCCAATCCGATCCCACACCGGAGCCGCCTCTCGTTTGGACATGCCAGAAAGCGGAGCCATGCCCAGGTTGAAATAGGAGTAACCCTGTTCGCGCATATATTCAATAATGCTGACAAACAGGAAATCCATCGCGCCGCGAGGTGCATCCGGCGAGAATCGCATGAGATCGACGGTCACTTCTTTTTTCGTTTCCGTCATCAACAGGTTGGCAAAAGCGGTAACCTTGCCATCCTTGTGCAGCACCGCAACGGGTTGCGACAGAATGTAGTCCTTCTCGAAAGAGCCGAGAGAGAAGGTCTTTTCACGGGTATTGTGGTGCTCGAGCCAGGAATCGGAGACACGTTTGAGATCATCATAGATATCTGCGACCTGCGGAGTGTCTATGACGGAAAATGTCAGCCCGTCGCGCGTGCCACGGCTAAGTGATTGGCGCAAATTGGCAAGCTTTCCACCTTTCAGCTCGAAACGGGTGAGGTCGACCATGGCAAGTTCGCCCAGCTTGAAGGCGCGCAGGCCTGCATCGGCGCAGTGGGTGAGAATAGCCGGTGATATCTGGTAAAACACCGCCCTTCCACCAGATGAGCGTGCCGTCTCCACGAATTGCCAGACCAGATCAGCGAAATCGTTTTCGTCCCCAACAGGGTCAGCAAGCGCAATCCAGGAGCGACCGCGAGTACCGTACATGATGAAGGCTTTGCCGCTCTCGGACAGCATGACGTGTTTGTCACCCATGCGCACGAGATTGGCATCGGCCACATCCTGTTTCTCAACAATCGCCGTGGCTTTCTCTATATCATCAGGATGGATCTCTTCGGGGCGATACATGACTGGCCGCAAGAGGCTGAAGATCGCGACCGTCGATGAGGCGAGAACCAGCCCCAACAAGGCGCGCAGACTGCGTGGTGCCTCTTCCGAGAATTCGAACTGCCACCAGAGCGTCTGGCTATAGTCGGTATCGCGGTAAACGAAGAACAGAATTGTCGCCGCACCCGCAACGATGACGGCCATGGCGGCGAGCCATGTCGGTCCTAATGCCTGACGCAGGAGTGAGGCATGGCGGGTGAAGCTGCGAATGTTGAAGAATAGCGCAACGATGAAGATTCCAAGGAAGATCGCCTCGAAAACAGCGATAGCCTTGATCAGCGACAGGAAAAGACCGCCAGCCGCAGCAACCAGCGCCACCCACCACGCGCCATCGAGTCTCTGGCTCAAACCACGAGATGCGACCACGAGGACAAGGCCGAGAATACTGGACAGAAAGTGCGCTGCTTCGATGATCGGCAAGGGTACGAAGCCGGAGAGGAAATCGAGATTGCTATCCGGAGTTGGCGTCACGCTCGAAAAGATCAGCATGGTGCCGAGGATGAGCGCATAGGCCGAAAGCAGAGACGGTGCCAGCCGCCCGGCAAGATGGCCGATATCCGCCATGACGGGCTTGGAAGCAAACTGCTTCATCTCCGTTGCAAGCATCAGGATGATGGCGACCAGAAGCGGGAGCACATGGTAGATCATCCGGTAAAGGACGAGCCCGCCTAGCAATTGATCCAGGCTGATGGCGTTGCCAAGACCTGCGACCATGACCGTTTCGAAAACACCGAGACCGGCGGGAACATGGCTGAGAACGCCCAGGCCCACGGCTGTCGCGTAGATGGCAAAGAAGCTCGGCCAACCCACATTGGTTTCCGGCAAGAGCACGTAGAGAACAGAGGCCGAGGCGGCAATATCGAGGGCTGACACCAGAAACTGACGTGACGACGTGCGGCTGTCGGGCAAACGCAGTTTCAGGCGCTTGATCTGGATGACCCGGCTGTTGCGGCCCAGATACATCAACGTCGCCATGATGCAGATGACGGCCAGCGCGCCGCCTCTCAACCACGTCGGATCGACACCGATGATGGTCGCGATGCGCGGGGCCACGATCAGCGTGGACAATGCGCTGACGGCCAGCAGTCCAAGACCGAAAGACAGCGTCACAAAGGCAATGATGCGGGCAATATCAGAGGGGGTAAGCCCCATGCGTGAATAGGCGCGGAAGCGAATAGCGCCGCCGCTCAAGGGGCCGAAACCAGCCGTATTGCCAACGGCATAGGCAATGAATGCGGTGGCAATGACGGACGGGTTGGGCAGCTTCTTGCCGATATATTCTATGGCGTTCAGATCATAACAGATCAAGGCAGAAAAGCTTAATCCAGTGAACAGGATCGCGAGTGCTGCAGCCTTCCAGCTGGTATCTGCAAGCGCCTCGACAATGTCGTCATAGCGGACTTCGGAGGTCAACTTGTAGATGGTGAAGGTCATCATCACGAAGACGACCGTCACCGCAATAGATGTAAGATGCGGCCTGTACCGCTCAAAAAAGCCTTCGAGACCGGCATCGGCCTCTTCGATCTGCGCTACGTCTGTCTTCTCTGTCATATGCTTTTCCACAGGATCAGATTGCGTCTGGCCAACCACAGCATTGTGACGCTAGTTCGTTGTGTTTTCACAAATACGAAGATTTGATTTTTATTTCATAAATTCTTCGAAAGAACAGCACAGCGAAGCCGCCTGCAGTATTACTGCGACGGTTTTTGGTCCGCTGTCGAACTGAAAGCAACTGACCGCAGGCTGTGAATGGAGAATATTTTAACCTGGTCTAAGCGCCCCAGGTCGTTTCCAGAACTCTGACCCAGTTGCCGTGGCAAATCTTATCGAGGGCTGCCTGGTCGTAACCCGCGTCCCGCAAGGCATCGACAAGCAATTGCAGGTCGGAGGCATCCTTCATCGCCGCGGGAATAGTTGTGCCGTCGAAATCCGATCCCAGTGCGACATGGTCGATCCCCATGCGCTCCACCATGTAATCGACATGGCGAACCAGTTCGGAAAGATTGGTGTCAGGATTTTTGACGCCGTCCTGCCGCACGAACAGCACACCGAAATTGATACCCGCCAGCCCACCGGTATCCCTGATAGCATACAGCTGACGATCGGTCAGGTTGCGACTGTGGTTGCACAGCGCATGCGCGTTGGAATGGGATGCGACAAGTGGGGCGTTGGAAATCTTGGCGATATCCCAAAAGCCTTGTTCGTTCATGTGAGAGAGATCCACCATGATCTTCAGTTCGTTACAGGTCTTTATCAGCCGTGTCCCAGCCTCTGTCAGGCCCGGTCCAATATCCGGTGTGGAGGGGAAGCGGAACGGAACGCCGTGCGCGAACATATTCGGGCGGCTCCACACCGGTCCCAATGTGCGAAGCCCTGCCTGGTGGAGAACATAGAGCGCATCCAAATCGGCATCGAAAGCTTCGACGCCTTCGATATGCAGAACGGAAGCAAATGCGCCGTCTGCCATCGCGTCCCGAATGTCCGAAGCACTGCGGCAGACCTTGAGCTTGCTGTCGGATGCGGATTCAATACGAAACAGGAGGTTGGCCATTCCCAAAGTGGTGGCTAGAGCATCTGGCTGGTTTGGCGGAATAAAATTGCGGTCAGCGTCAAAACCTTGCGGCGAGGGAACGAAAATCGCGCATAGACCGCCCGCGAGACCGCCTTTTTTTGCGCGGGGCAGATCGATATGCCCGACCGTGTCACCTTCAATGAACAATGTTTCCGGTGCGGGATTACCAGACAGTTTCAGACGCAAGAGAACGTCGTTATGGCCATCGAATACGGGCACGGCATTAGGGCTGGTCATATGTTGGTCGCTTTCGGAAGGTCTGACAGAGGGCATTGCTGTAAGCGTCAGATAGGTGCAAACGCAACGTCTGAACAGGGTCCTTTGCGTTGCTGGGACATTTTGAATGGAAAAATACATGCTGGATAATCAAGATTGGACCGCCGCGTCGAACATTGCGGAAGACTTCGTTTCCCAATGGAGTAACAATGAGCCGGGCGGTTCTGTCATTGGCTTTGACCTGTCAGGTCTGCGGTTTGCCTGCTCGGGTGGTGTTGAAAGTCTGGCGACATACGCGCCTTTTTCTCCAAAAAGTGTCGTGCGCTACGCATCCGTAACCAAGCATGTGTTTTGCGCCATGGTGTTGGAAAACACTCATCTGATTGCGCTCGAGGACCCGCTTGGCAAGCACATCGAAGAACTGCAACCGCCGCTCCGCGATGTGAAGGTTGGGCAGGCGCTGGATATGAGCGGCGGATTGCCTGACGTGCGCGAGTGCCTTTCGCTTCTTGGCCTGTCGGTCTATACGGAAACGACAGCCGGGCCGCTTCTGGACTATGTATCGCGGCTGACACGGCTGAATTTTCTCGCAGGCAGTGAAGTTTCCTATTCCAACACCGGCTACCGTCTGGTGGAGGCGGCGCTGGAGCGGAAGGGATTGCGGTTCGACGATTTCGTGCAGGAAAAAATTGCCTTACCCTTCGGCACTGTTCTCACGGCACCGGATGTCTGGAACGACCCGGTAACAGGCCTTGTCCCGGGATATTGGAAGTCTGATCGCGGTTGGCAGCTTTCATCTGCTGGACTTCACATTTCGGCGTCCGGCAGTCTTGCAGGGAGTGCCGAGGCCCTTGTGCGCTGGTTGCAGGCACTGTCGAATGGCGAGCAGGGTTTCGAAGGTGTTTTGACGGCACTCTCGTCAGAACGTCCTTTGGCAGATGGACGGATGAGCGAATACGGGCTTGGCCTGCGCTGGTCGCATCTCGGCGACCGCCGCTTCATTGGCCATGGCGGCTCACATCCCGGCTATAAGACGTATTTTTTGCTCGACCCGGAAAACGGTACGGGCTTTGTCGTTGTATCTAATCGCGAAGACACGAATGGTTTCAAGATCGCGCTGGAAAGCATGGCGGCATTGACGGGTCTGCCGCTGCCAGAACCGGCGAGCAACCTGCCCGATGGTCTCTATGTCACGGAAACAGGTCCATGGTGGCTGGAAATCAAGGGAAGTGCCTGCACGTTCATCGATGCGGACGACACGCTGTATGATGATGGCGATGGTTGGACATCCTCACGCTCGGCCTCATTACCCATGCGTCTTCGCGTAGAGGGCGACGCCTTGGTCGGGGAAGCGGGACATGCGCCGCGGCGCTTTATGCCTGCGGGCAAGCATGACGTTCCATCGACTCTTTCGGGTCTTTGGTCCTCAGAGGAGGGGGCTGAATTCGTGATCGAGGGTGGCATTCTCTCGATGGGCGTTGGCCCGACCCGCCAGTCGATGCCGCTGACAGCGTTGGGGAATGGTCGCTTCCTGTTTACGCTGAATGATGGGCCATGGACGAAACGCGTCTGTATCAACCTGCTGGACAGCGACCGCCTGGAACTGGTCTCTAGCCGCGCGCGTATGATGGAATATCGGCGCTCGACCTGAGGAGATCAAGCGCCGCCAAACGTTAAATCGCCGTGCGGTGGGCGTTTTCAAGGTAGAGCTCGCGCAGCCGCGTAACCAGCGGACCGGGTTTGCCATCGCCCACCGGCTTGCCGTCGATTTTCGTGACGGGCATGACGAAATTGCCCGCGCTCGTCAGCACGGCTTCCTTTGCTTCCAAAGCTTCCTGCAGAGTGAAGGGGCGCTCTTCCAGCGTCAATCCGGCCTCCACGACCAGTTGCAGGGCCGCCTGGCGTGTGCAGCCGGGCAGCGTTTTATTGCTGTTGCCACGTGTGACCAGCTTGTTGTCAGATGTGATGATATAGGCGGTGGAAGACGCGCCTTCCGTGACGAAGCCATCCTCGATCATCCATGCCTCATCGCAGCCTTCCGCCTTGGCAATACGCTTTGCCATGACCTGTGGCAGCAGGCAGACCGATTTGATATCGCGGCGTGCCCAGCGTTGATCCGGAACAGACTTGATTGAGAGGCCTGTTGCCTCCTGCGGACTGCCGACAAGCTTTTTCACTTGCGGAAACATCACGAGTGTCGGAGCGAGATCGTCTGCAAACAGGAAGTTGCGGTCTTCTGCACCACGTGTCAGCTGCAGATAGATCAGGCCTTCCGTCAGATTGTTGTCCTTGATCAGACGACGTTCGGCCTCGACAACCTGCTGGGTGGTAATCGGCAGCGTTATATCGATTTCACCGGCGCTGCGTTCCAGTCGCGCCATGTGCAGATCGCTGTCGATCAGCTTGCCGTCCAGAACAGATGTCACCTCATAGATGCCGTCTCCGAACAGGAAACCACGATCAAAAATGGAAAGTTTGGCTTCGGATTCATGCAGAAATTCACCGTTGAGATAGACGATGCGGTCTGTAGCGCTAGGCATGATGGGTCCTTTTAGTCTCGAGAGAAAAGCAGCGCTTTCAACGCTTCGATGGAAATGGCGGGAATGGTCGATGGTTTGGCCTTGGCGGCATTAAAGCCGCGCGTAAGCGAGGCCATGCAAATCGAGTTCAAAATAGCTTCTTCCGTCGCTTCGATGGCGGCTTCAAAAAGCGCAGAGATGACGTCGTTGGAAAGCTCGGGATAGGCGTAAAGGCCCTTGCGGCGTTCCGGCGTACGGCGAACACTTTCTGCGGTTGAAAATGCGAGCGCATAATCACCGGAGCCGTTGCTGAGCGCTGCTCCCGTGCGCGCCAGTCCGCCGAAAGAGCGCGCAGCCAACCGCTTCAAATTGCGCGAAGACAGGGGCGCATCGGTGGCCAACACGATGACGATGGAGCCATCCTTATCCAGATGCGGCGGGGCGACATAGGGTTTTCCGCAGACGAGAAGATTGCCGCCATAATTGGATTGCACAAGAACGCCCAACGTGTAGTTTTCACCGGCAATAGACAGGACGCGGGAGCTGGTGCCAATGCCGCCCTTCAGGCCGAAAGCGACGGTCCCGGTGCCTGCTCCGACTCCACCCTCATCGACCCCACCTTCGCGGGCATTGTCCAATGCCAAAGCGATTTCGTCTATGGTCGGGCGACCGGCGCGAATATCGTTCAGACGGGAATCATTCGTCTCGCCCACCACCGCGTTCAGCGAAACAACCTTTTCATTGCCGGGTTGGGCAAGCGTGTAACGGATGATGGCCTCAATGGCACGGCCTGTTGCGAGTGTGTTGGTGAGGATGATTGGCGTTTCGACTTCACCCAGTTCCTCGATTTGTATCGCGCCGACGAATTTGCCAAAGCCATTATAGACCGCAAGCGATGCCGGGACCTTGTCTTGAAACAGATTACCGCCATGGGGAATAATGGCGGTCGCCCCGGTGCGGATGGTGTCGCCTTCTATGACGGTCGAATTGCCGACACGCAGGCCTGAAACATCCGTGATGGCATTCAGCCTGCCTGTTTCGTAAATACCCGGGACAAAACCGATATCGCGCAGTCTCACTCGAGTTTCGTCAGGCATCAGCATTACTCGTTTGGGATTCGCCAGAGGTAGGAGAGGTCTCTCAGAGACTCATGTGTCCAGCAGCTTTAACGCGATTTGTGGCAAAACGGCAGCGCAAAAGGCGGGCGTCTGCCACTCAAACTCTAAAATCACCTCATCCACCGCGCGGTGTGTCGCATACATTTCGTATTCTTCGAATGTGCTTTCATCGAGCAGAACCTCGATGCGTTTTTGCTGCGGCCATTAGCGCCGATTTCAGTATGGATCAGAGGGATTGTGCCGCGTTGATGGAGGAAACGAAGCGGCGCGTACGCTCTTGCTGGGGTGAGCGGAAAATGGCGTCGGACGAGCCCGTTTCGACCACTTTTCCAGCTTCGAGAAACACGACGTTGTTGGCAATGCGGGAGGCAAGGCGCAAGTCATGTGTTGCCATGACCATGGTAGTTCCCTCGCGGGCCAGCTTGCCCAGCACCTCCACCACTTCTTCCGACAGTTCCGGGTCGAGCGCTGATGTTGGTTCATCGCACAACAGAACCTGCGGAGATGGCCCGAGAGCCCGGGCAATGGCAACGCGCTGCTGTTGTCCACCCGAGAGATTAGCGGGCCAGGCATCGGCCTTGTGCGCCATGCCAACCTTGGTCAGAAGCTCCATGGCGCGGTCTCTTGCCTTTTCACGCGACCATTTCTGCACGATCAGCAGGCCTTCCATGACATTTTCAATCGCCGTGCGATGCGGGAAAAGTTGGAAGTTCTGAAATACCATGCCGGTCTGCCGACGGATTTTCTGGATCGACTGCCAAGAAACCTTGCGACCTGCGGTAAAGGTAACCGCATCGTTGCCGATCTTTACTATTCCCTCAGTTGGTATCTCCAGAAGGTTGATGCAGCGAAGCAGGGTGCTTTTGCCGCCGCCGGATGGGCCGACCAAGGCGGTCACACTGCCTTCGGGAAAGGTCAGCGAAATGTCCTTGAGGATGACGGCTTCGCCGAAGCGTTTTTCGATATTGGAAAGCTCTATCATTGGCTGTTCTCCATCATGCCGCCATAACGGGCAAACCGCTTTTCCAGCCGCGATTGCAGGTTCGACAACACGGAGCTCAAAGCCAGATAGATGATCGCCGCCTCGATATAGAGAATGAGAGGTTCATAGGTGGTGGCCACGATGCGTTGGGCGGACTGGAAAAGCTCCGGCACCGTAATGGCAGCAGCAAGCGATGTATCTTTCACTAGCGATATAAAGGTGTTGGACAACGGTGGCACGGCCACCCGGCTGGCTTGTGGCAAAATCGTGCGCTGCATGGCCTGACGCCAGTTCATGCCGGTCGAAAATGCCGCTTCCCACTGGCCCTTATGAACAGATGAAATGGCTGCGCGGATGATTTCAGAGGTGTAGGCACCGACATTCAGCGTGAAGCCGATGAGGGCCGCTGGAAACGCATCCAGCAAAATACCAATGCTGGGAAGGCCGTAGAAGATCACGAAAAGCTGCACCAGCAGCGGTGTGCCACGGATGACCCAGACGTAAAACCGCGCCAGCAGCCGAAGCGGTGTCGGGCCGAAAAGACGCGCAACGGCTGTTGCGAGGCCCAGCGTCAGACCGAACAGAAATGACAGCAATGTCAGCGGAATGGTGAATTTCACACCTGCCCAAAGCAGTGTGGGCAGAGAATCCATCATCAGTTGAAGCCAATGCGGCACGGCAAACCCCTCAAAACTGCGAAGTCCGGCGCTGAACGCCGGACTTTATGATCTTATCTCGACAATGGCCTATTTCCGCACAGGAGAATAGACGGGACGTTACCTTTACTTGGAGACGTCCTGGCCGAAATACTTGTCGGAAATCGTCTTGTATGTGCCGTCGGTCTTGATGTCGGCCAGTGCCTTGTTGATGGAGGCGACCAGCTCGCCGTCGCCCTTGCGCACGATGATGCCGGAATAGTCGGCGTCAGGCTTTTCAGCCACGATCTTCACGGGTGCGTTTGCCTGCTTCTTCTTGAAGTCGAGGAAAGACAGGCTGTCGTTGATGGTCGCGTCGGCACGACCGGTCAGAACAAGCTGGATCGACTGGTCGAAACCATCGGTGCCAACAAGCTCAGCACCGGCTTCCGTTGCCAGCTTGCCGAAGTTGCTTGTCAGCGACTGGGCTGACTTCTTACCCTTCAGGTCCGCGAAACCTTTGATTTCTTCATTTTTCGTGCTGACGATCAACACAGCCTTGGAGGCAATGTAGGGTTCGGAGAAGGCGTATTTCTGTTTGCGGGCCTCGGTGATGCCGACCTGGTTGATGACAGCGTCATAACGCTTGGAATCAAGCCCGGCAATCAGGCCATCCCACTTACCTTCGACGAACTCGGCCTTGACGCCGAGCTTCTTTGCCACGGCTTCACCGATTTCGACGTCGAAACCGACGAGCTTGTTGGCAGAATCATGGAAGGTGAATGGCGCGTAGGTGCCTTCGGTGCCGATCTTGATGACGCCTGCGGACTTGATCTGGTCAAGATTTTCGCCAGCAAATGTTGGAGCGAACATGGCAGCGTTCAGGGCTGCGGCGGTTGTGATTGTCTTGAGCCAGCTCATGGTATTCCTTTCAGGATTTTCTAATGATGTCTCATCCCATAAATCATGCGCGTTTAAACGGCAGAAAGCCGCAAAAAGATGCAGTTTAGGAGAATATTTTTCTCTTCTTATGCGTGGCGTCTGGATTACCAAGGCATATGCTGGATTTCCGCCACTCAAACTCAGGTTCAGTGTCGTGGCTCAAGGGAGAATCACTTTAAATTTCAGCGCTATGGCCTCTGCCGATGCTACGCTGTCAAGGTCGATTTGAGGTTAATTTCTATTGCCCGAAAAGGTGCCCGTTAACCATTTGTTAACCACATTTGCGGTACCTCATTTGTCAATGATTTCTTTACCAAGATGACCAAAGTGCTAACAGACACCTCACGCTCAATCCGCATCAAAGGCCGCTCGTTTCTTGCGGTCGTGCTATCTCCTGAACAGCCCCTGGACCAATGGCTTGAGCGACTCGATGATCTGGCAGCGCGATCTGCGGGTTTCTTCCTGTCGCGGCCGGTCGTTCTGGATGTGGCGGAGCTGAAGCTCGACAAGGCAGGGCTTAAGGCGCTTCTGGCCGAACTTTTCTCGCGCAACGTGGCCATCATGGGCGTAGAGGGCGCTCGCCCGTCCATGATCGAGCCGGGCATGCCGCCAGCTTTGAAGGGTGGAAAGGCAGCGTCGGATGTCGATGTGGAACCGGTTTCGCTCGCCACTACCGAAGTGGCAGAGGAAGTTTCGAAGCCACCGGTTACGGAGATTCGCAGTGTGGTTGCGTCCCTGATGATCAGCGAGCCGGTGCGTTCCGGCCAGTCGATCATCTTTCCCGAGGGTGATGTCACGGTCGTGGGATCTGTGGCGTCGGGTGCCGAAGTCATCGCTGGTGGTTCGATCCACATCTACGGTGCGCTGCGCGGTCGCGCCATGGCGGGTTCGCTGGGCAACGCTTCGGCGCGGATATTCTGCAAGAAGCTGGAGGCCGAGTTGCTGGCCATCGATGGCGTCTACAAGGTGGCCGAAGATATCGACCCGAAGTTTCGCGGTCAGGCCGTCCAGCTGTGGCTGGAGAACGATACAATCAAGGCGGACAAACTCAATTAAGCCGCAAGCGGCAAACGAACAGGAGAGCAGGATGGGGAAGGTAGTCGTCGTTACTTCCGGCAAGGGAGGCGTTGGTAAAACCACGTCGACAGCCGCGCTCGGTGCAGCGCTGGCCCAAAACGGGGAAAAGGTCGTCGTCGTCGATTTTGACGTCGGTCTTCGCAATCTCGATCTGGTCATGGGTGCGGAACGCCGCGTCGTTTATGACCTCGTCAACGTCATCCAGGGCGATGCGAAGCTGCCGCAGGCGCTGATCCGCGACAAGCGTCTCGATACCCTGTTTCTGCTGCCTGCATCGCAGACGCGCGATAAGGACAATTTGACGCCTGAGGGTGTCGAGTGGGTCATCGGCGAACTGAAGAAGCATTTTGATTGGGTCATCTGCGATAGCCCGGCCGGTATTGAACGCGGCGCTACGCTCGCCATGCGCCATGCGGATGTTGCCGTCGTCGTTACTAACCCGGAAGTGTCCTCTGTTCGCGATTCCGATCGCATTATCGGCCTGCTGGATTCCAAAACGCTGAAGGCTGAGCGTGGCGAGCGGATGGAAAAGCACCTGTTGCTGACCCGTTACGATTCGGTTCGTGCCGAGCGTGGCGATATGCTGAAGGTCGAAGACGTTCTAGAAATCCTCTCCATTCCGTTGATCGGCATCATTCCTGAAAGCATGGATGTTTTGCGCGCATCGAACGTCGGTGCGCCCGTCACGCTGGCGGACGCCAAGTCTCCCCCAGCCATGGCTTATTTCGATGCGGCACGCCGCCTGCGCGGTGAAGACGTTCCAATGATGATTCCCGGCGAAAAGCGTGGCATCTTCGCCAAGTTCTTCGGGAGGGCCGCATGAGTATCTTCAACCTTTTCCGCAAACAAAAATCGGCGCCTCTTGCCCGTGAGCGGTTGCAGGTTCTGCTTGCGCATGAACGCAACGGTGTTGGCAACGAGCTCGTTGCTCTGTTGCGTGAGGAAATTCTCGCCGTGATCGCCAAGCACGTCCAGATCGATAGCGACAAAGTTCATGTCAAGATGGACAGCGACGAGCATGTCTCGCTGCTGGAGATCGATGTTGAGATTCCACTGGCCGCGAGCTTGCGCGCTGCTTGATCGTGATGAAACAAAAAGCCGCCCGGAATGATGTTCCGGGCGGCTTTTTTATTGGCTTCAGGCAGCTCTGCGGCGGCTGGGCAATTGCGGCAGGAACACCGTAAGCAAGCCGAGCAGCGGCATGTAGGAGCAGATGCGGTAGACGAACTCTATGCCTTCCCGGTCTGCGAAGACGCCGAGTACGGCTGCGCCAATGCCGCCGAAACCGAAGGCAAAGCCGAAGAACATGCCAGCGATCAGGCCGACACGTCCTGGCACCAATTCCTGCGCAAACACGACGATGGCAGAAAACGCCGATGAAAAGACAAAGCCGATCAAAACAACGAGAATGGCAGTCCACATCAGATTGGCGTAGGGCAGAAGCAGTGCAAAGGGGATGACGCCAAGGATCGAGAACCAGATCACGACGCGCGAGCCGAACTTGTCACCGATCGGACCACCGAAGAAAACGCCCGCAGCGGATGCGCCGAGGAAAAGGAATAGCAGCAGCTGCGCATCTTGAACCGAAAGGCCGAACTTCTCAATCGTGTAGAAGGTAAAGTAGCTGGACAGGCTGGCGAGATAGGCGTTCTTTGTCGCCGTCAGGATGAGCAGGACGACCAGCGTCATGAGCACCTTGTTTTTGGCCAAGGGCAAAGTACGGCTTACGGGCGGGCGGCCAGCATTGCTGCGGCGGTGACGGCTGTACCAGACGCTGACCCAAGACAGAACGGCAAAGCCGATCAGGGCAATCACGGAAAACCAGCTCAGGCTCTCTTGCCCCATAGGAAGCACGATGAAGGCGGCGAGAAGTGGGCCGATGGCCGTGCCAGTGTTGCCGCCCACCTGAAAGAAGGACTGTGCAAGCCCGTGGCGACCGCCCGAAGCGACGCGCGCCACGCGCGATGCTTCCGGGTGAAAAATCGCAGAGCCGATGCCAATCATGCAAGCGCCGATGACCAAAACCGCAAAACTATGGGCGTAGGCAAGTGTAAATAGCCCGGCGCAGGTGGAGAGCATCGCAACAGGCAGCGAAAACGGCATCGGCCATTTGTCTGTCGCTATACCAACCGCCGGCTGCAACAGTGAGGCCGTGACCTGAAAAGCGAAGGTCAGCAGGCCGATCTGCATGAAATCCAGCGCATAATTAGCCTTGAGAAGCGGGTAGAGCGATGTCAGCAACGACTGCATGATATCGTTGAGCATATGGCAGAAGCTGGCTGCGGCGATGATGGAAAACGTCGTTCTTTCGGCACTGAAGCTCGTGCTGGTCACACTCGCCATGGGTTTCTCTCCAGATAGTCGTCATGATTTTGCGCACTTCTACCCCCATTGTTTTCGGCCTGCTTTTGTGGTGTGGTCTAGTTTTTACGAGAGTGGGCCAAATGCTTAACGATCAGCCCCAAGGATTAAGCTTTCTGCGCAGTGACGAGCATGACGCCATGCTCAGTTTTATCGATGGCAATAACGAATCCGTGCTGGCACTGCGTCGCCTGTATCCTGAAGGCTTCAAGAGCCCGGTACACTTGCACCGAAAAACACAGTTGTGGTTCGCCCATAGCGGTGTCGTGATCGTCAGCACCGGCGACGGGCGCTGGATGATCCCCCCCGGCCATGGGCTCATCATTCCCGCCGGATTGCATCACTCCAGCGAAATGATCAGCGACGTGGAAATGCATTCCGTCTACGTGCACCGCGATGTCATCAAAACCGACAGGCCACGCGTCGTGGAGGTCACTGTTCTCGCTGGCAACCTGATCGAAGAACTGGTCCGCGATGATCTGAACCGCGTGAATCTTCGAAGGCGGGAACTGGTAATGGAGTTGTTGATGGATGAGATAAGCCGGCTTCCGGAGCAACCGCTGGGACTTCCGTTTCCGTCTCATCCAAACATAGCGGCTCTGTGTCGACATTTTCTGAGTGCGCCGGAAGCCAATGCCAGTATCGATGACTGGGCGCAAAAGCTGGGCATGAGCCGCCGTACCTTTACCCGTGTTTTTCGGGCCGAAACTGGTGTGAGTTTTGTGACATGGCGTCAACAGGCCTGCATCTTCGCCTCTTTGCCGCGTCTGGCGAGCGGGGAGGCTGTAACGAATGTTGCGCTGGATGCGGGTTACGAGAATGTGTCCGCCTTCACCACCATGTTCCGCCGCATGCTGGGCAGTTCACCCAGCGCATATTTGAAGTCATCGGGTATGAAACAGGGTCAAAGCTCTACCAGATTAGACTATCGTTAAGGTGCTTGTTCGAGAAGCCAATCCACCAGTTTCGCTGTGGCACCCTTTCTGACTGATGAGCCCATCAGCCAGTAGCCCCGGTCTTTTGCCTCAAGCTCGGGTCCGACGCTGACAAGCGCGCCGCTTTCCAGCAAATCATCGACCAGACCCGCCCAGCCGAGCGCTAACCCTTGATGCCCAATGGCAGACTGGACCACGAGCGAGTAGGTATTGAAGCTGATATCGCCGCGGCCATATTCGGGGCTTCTGTTGACGCCGAGACTTGCGAGATAGCTGGGCCAATCATGCCATGTCGACGCCCAGGAACTCTCCAGATGGATGAGCTTGAGCTTTGCGAAGTGTTCCGGGGTCGCCATTTCGGCTGCGCTTTCCAGAAAACCCGGTGCGCAAACGGGTCTGACCTTTTCCGGCAACAGCAACGTTGCGTTATTCCCTGCTTCTTCACGAGAGCCGAAGATCACCAGGACGTCATTTTCACCAGCGCTTTGGCGGAGTGGATTCTGTGTTGCGGCAATCTGGATGTTGATATCGGGATAGCGTGCGCGGAATTCCTGCATTCTAGGAAGAAGCCATAGTGAGGAAAAAGCATAGTCGGTGTGCAGCCGAACGGTCGGTCGTTCATTGGTTTTGAACTCTCCCGCCAATAAATCGATTTCGGCGACATGGCGGCTGACCGTGTCGTAGAGGCGTCTGCCTTCGGGCGTTAGTTCAACACCGCGGTGCTGGCGTTTCAGCACACGGATGCCCAGTTCCTCCTCAAGACGTCTGATCTGGTAACTGACGGCAGGCTGCGTCAGGCCGAGTTCTTGTGCTGCCGCGGTCAGGCTGCCGCGCTTGCCGATTTCCAGCAAAATTCGCATCCATCCCAGATTGATCGGTCGCTCAGCCATAAAAAATCCTTTTGCCAGATATCAAAAAATATCCGCTTCACGGCAGAGATCAATCCGTTGTTCACTAAATTACTCGATTAATCCGGAGAACAGCGATGAACAGGAATTCTCGTATAGCGCAGATCACCTCAGGCATTTTTCTGATCGCTGCTGCTTTTGCCAGCAATGCGCACGCAGCGGATGATGCCGCCTGCAAGACGATCCGGTTAAGCGATCCCGGTTGGACGGATATCACCGCCACCAACGGCGTCGCATCCGTTGTGCTGGGTGCGCTGGGCTACAAGCCAGACGTCAAGACGCTTTCGGTGCCCATCGGCTATCAATCCATGAAGAACGGCGAAATCGATGTGTTTCTCGGCAACTGGATGCCAGCTCAGAAATCTTTCGTTGATGATTTGAACGCCGCAAAGGCAATCGAGGTCGTCGGCCAAAATCTGGAAGGCGCCAAATTCACGCTCGCCGTGCCGTCCTACATGGCGGAAAAAGGCATCAAGGATTTTGCCGATCTGTCGAAGCATGCTGATGAGTTCGACAAGAAGATCTATGGCATCGAACCCGGCGCACCGGCCAACCAGAATATTCAGAAAATCATCGCGGATGAAAAATTCGGTCTGAAAGACTGGGAACTGGTCGAATCCGGCGAGCAGGCCATGCTGGCGCAGGTCGACCGTGCCGGTAAATCCAAGAAGGGCGTCGTGTTTCTCGCTTGGGCACCTCATCCGATGAACGAGAAATTTTCCATCGAATATCTCTCCGGCGGTGATGATTACTTCGGTCCGAATTTCGGTGGCGCGCAGGTCTACACACTGGCAAGAACCGGTTGGACGGCGCAGTGCCCGAACGCCGCCAGCTTGTTTAAAAACCTGAAATTCGATGTCGGTATGGAAAACAAGCTGATGGGCGAGATCCTCGGTGGACAGACGTCTACCGATGCGGGAACGGCTTGGCTGAAAGCCAATCCGAAAATCATCGATACATGGCTCTCCGGTGTGACGACGCTGGACGGCAAGCCCGGTGACGCTGCAGTCAAGGCTGCGGTCGGTCTGTGATTTCAGGATAATATTGCATGACGCGTCAGAATATTCTCATCCTCATGGTCGATCAGTTGAACGGAACGTTCTTTCCCGATGGACCAGCGGATTTTCTCCACGCGCCGCATTTGAAGGCCTTGGCGGAGCGCTCCGTGCGCTTCGCCAACAGCTACACGGCAAGTCCTCTCTGTGCTCCGGCGCGGGCATCCTTCATGTCGGGACAACTGCCGAGCCGCACACGCGTCTACGACAATGCTGCCGAATTTGTCTCGGATATCCCGACATATGCGCATCATCTGCGCTCGGTGGGTTACTATACCGGCCTGTCCGGAAAAATGCATTTTGTCGGACCGGACCAGTTGCATGGCTTCGAAGAGCGACTGACGACTGATATCTATCCCGCAGACTTTGGCTGGACACCTGACTATACCAAGCCCGGTGAGCGGATCGACTGGTGGTACCACAATCTCGGCTCCGTCACTGGCGCTGGTGTCGCCGAAATCACCAACCAGATGGAATATGACGATGAGGTCGCCTATCACGCGACCCGCAAGCTTTATGACCTTTCGCGCAAGCTCGATGACCGCCCCTGGTGTCTGACCGTCAGCTTCACGCATCCACACGATCCCTATGTTGCACGGCGCAAATTCTGGGATTTATACGAGGATTGCCCGGCGCTAGACCCTGAGGTCGAAGCGCTGCCTTTCGCTGATCAAGATGCACATTCCCAGCGACTGCTGGAAGCCTGTGATCACCGCTCTTTCGATATTACGCCAGAGCAAGTGCGTCGGGCACGGCAAGGCTATTTCGCCAACATTTCCTATGTCGATGAGAAAATCGGCGAAATCCTGGACGTGCTGAAAAGGACGAGAATGGATGAGGACACGATTGTCGTCTTTCTGTCCGACCACGGCGATATGCTGGGCGAGCGCGGGTTGTGGTTCAAGATGTGCTTCTTCGAGGGGTCGGCCCGCGTGCCATTGATGATCTCCGCCCCTCAATGGAGCGCTCGCCGCGTTGATTTACCGGTGTCCACTCTCGACGTGACGCCAACCCTGTGTGCGCTCGCCGGTCTGGATATCACATCTTTGAAACGTTGGACGGATGGCGAGGAGTTGTCCGGGCTTGCTGAGGGTGTTTCGGAGCATGGCCCAGTTGCAATGGAGTATGCCGCTGAAGGCTCGATCGCGCCTATGGTTGCCATACGCAACGGCAATTACAAACTATGCGTCTGTGAAGCAGACCCTCCCATGCTCTTCAATCTCGAAAACGATCCACAAGAGCGTCGCAACCTAGCAGGCGACCCTAATCACCTGAATATCATGGCATCGCTAATGAAGCAGGTAAGCACCCGTTGGGATCTGGCCACTTTCGACACATCCGTCCGCGAGAGCCAGGCACGCCGACAGGTTGTCTACAAGGCGCTTCGCAACGGTGCCTACTATCCTTGGGACCACCAGCCACTTCAAAAAGCCTCGGAACGCTATATGCGAAATCACATGGACCTAAACGTTCTTGAGGAAAACCAACGTTACCCCAGAGGCGAATAGTCTGGAAATATCAAAAGGCCGTTGCCCAAATTTATCGAATGCGGTATCGAAGCCTTGAGATGTCCACGTAGCTCAGTAGGATAGAGCACAGGATTCCTAGTTGTAAATTGGGGGCTGCGCAGCGAAAGGGTGCAGTCGATTTGCTCAAAGTCGGGGAACGCTTCGCTGAACTCTCAGCATGCCAATCCCGAGCCAAGCTTCGGAGAAATCCGTTGAAGGTGTAGAGACTGGATGGGCAACACCTAAAGGCCTTGGCCCATGGTGAAGGGACAGTCCAGACCACGAACGCCCTCGGGCGGCGGTTAAAGCCGAAGTGGTATGAATCCTGGGGTCGGAGGTTCGAATCCTCTCGTGGACACCATTCCTAGGTTGCTGAAAAGCGCTGCTTCAGTTCGTCAGCCGCCGTAGCAGGCCTCCAAAATTGAAAGTCGTCACTTCGATAAATACTTAGCTATTTCAAGTGCTTGCTGTCGCTTTGCCGAAATTGCCATGCCGGGTAATCCGATGAGGCAGCGTTAAAATACTCGCAGAAAATTTATGCTTTTGTTGTCAATCGAATTATATAAGCGAAAATAATTGTAGGATAATTAAGTCGTTCGACCGCATTGATTTGTGCGTGTCTTTCGTCATTGGCGGGTTCGGTTTTTTGGGCAGATTTTCCGGCACGAATAGTTACAACACGCAGGAGTTGCGTTTTCAGCATCTTCAGTTTATCTGTCGTGTCGCTCTTCCCGTCGGCGTTCTTGTCAGTGGCACATGGTTGCTCGTATTTGCATTAATGCAAAATTGGGCGCTGCTCTGCATCAGCACACTTTTGTTTGTGGCGATATCTGCCGGATGGTTGATTGCAAGGCGCGGGAATATTCCACAAGGTATGCTGTTGGCACAGGTTGCGTGCATTGGCTTTATCATATGTTTTTCGCTGGTTTTTGACGTCCATGATAATGCCGTCCCAAGGGTCTCACATCTTTATCTGCTGATCATTGCTTTGGCAGGTTTCGTCAATCACCAGCTTGCTCCTAATCGGTTTCAACTGGCCATTATCCTCGTCGCCGTCGCCTGTTTCGTCCTTTTCTCTGCCACCCCTATGGCATTCAGCTTTGCGACGCCGTTGACGGATGATGTTCGCACGATCACCGCGTGGACCCACGCGGCCGTCGTGACATCTCTTCTGTGTGGTGGGGTGTTGCTTATCCAGCGTAAGCTCGGTCCTGATAGTATGCTCGCACGAGAGCTTCGCTCGGCCATAGCCAAAGAGCAATTCGAACTCTTCTTCCAGCCGCAAGTCGACGGCACGGGCCGTCTGATTGGTGCGGAAGCCTTGCTGCGGTGGAAGCATCCACGTCTGGGCTATGTAGCACCGGATAATTTCATACCCGTAGCCGAACGTGCAGGCCTGATGCCTGAGCTAGGTGGTTGGGTTTTGAAAACTGCTGTCGAAACGCTTTCAGCCTGGCGTCAGGACGCTGCCACTCAAAATCTGGTTCTTTCCATCAACGTCAGTCCTGATCAGTTCCTGGACGAGAATTTTTTTGAGCACGTGACATCGGCTTTGGAGTCCTCGTCCGTCGACCCACGCTTGCTTCAGTTGGAACTGACGGAGACGATGTTTGTCACTGATGTCGATGTGCTGGTGAATAAGATGAAAGCTCTACAGCGCAGAGGGATAGGCATCGCCCTTGATGATTTCGGAACGGGATACTCGTCTTTGAGCTACCTGCGGCAGCTTCCTCTCCAGCAACTGAAAATCGATCGCAGTTTCGTGCGGGCCATCACGACGGAACGCGGAGCGCTTCTGGTGCGCAGCATAGCCCAGATGGGACATGACCTGGGCCTTGAAATCCTGGCCGAAGGTATCGAAACAGACGAGCAGTTTCAGTTTATGCTCGAATGCGGCTGCACAACGTTTCAAGGCTATCACTTTGGACGACCCCTGACGCTGGAAGCGTTCCGGGATCGGTTTCTGGTGTTGAATTAGTATAGCGCAATACCGGAACTCATATTGAGTGCCATATGGATATTCACAATCATCATGCGCCAACATGGTGATAGGCGCGCTTGTAATACACCAGTGCCTTTGCGGTTTCGTTTTCGCGGATAGCCTTCACTGAGCAGAACAGAACACGATGAGTGCCGACATCCTGCATGTCGGTAATTGCGCATTCGAACGACACCATAGCGTCATCGAGCACGGGGGCACCGGTTGCTCCGTAGTGCCAGTTGGCAGCAGCGAAGCGCTCTTCGACTGATGTCTTGCCGCCAAACAGCGACGACAGTTTTTCATGGTCTGCGGTCAACACATTGACGCAAATCGCTTTGTTTTCCATCACAGCATTAAATACAGACGCCGCACGGTTCAGGCACACGAGAAGCGTTGCAGGGCTGTCGGTCACGCTGCAGACAGCCGTTGCTGCGAAGCCTGCCTTTCCGGCTGGCCCATCCGTTGTGATGATGTTGACGGCAGCGCCCATCTTCGCCATGGCATCACGAAAAGCCTGTTGATCGACATCGGCAACGGCACCGATTGGTGCGACGAGATTTGGCATGGTGTTCATCGGGACATTCCTTTCCGGCCTCTACGGCGTGGTGTTTACGACGTTCATGCCGCTGATCTGATGGGGGATATGTCGGTAAAAGCAGGTAGGGCCAGCGCCCTTTCCAGACGCAAACCAACGCTGCCGGCCAGATCTTCCCGCCACGGACGGGCGACGATCTGGAGAGCGATTGGCAAACCTTCACCGGACACGGAGACCGGAACCGTCACCACCGGCAATCCCAGATAACTGAAGGGACGTGTGAACGACGTCATCGCGCTCACCACCCTGTTCATCTCCGGACTGGTGCCGACATCCACATCAGCAGATAATGGAGGAACGAACGGCATGGTGGGGGCAATCAGCACATCGGCAGATGCAAAGGCTGTGCCCAGAAATTCCTGGAGCATCACGGACCGCAGCTGCAAAGCGCGAAGATAAATTGGTCCCGGAATGGCGAGAGACTGTGACAAGCGCATGCGGATTTGCGGTCCGTAATCCTCCGGCCTTTGGCGCATCCAGTCGAAGTGCACGGCACCCGCCTCCGTCATGGCAACGGCATTGGCGAGGTCTGCCATAGATGAAAGGTCTGGAATGGACGCTTGGGTAATCGTGGCAACGTCAGAAGACAAGGCCGAGACGACCGCCCCTATGCCCTTTGCCACGTCATCTTCCAGACCTTCGGCGAACATGCCACCAGCAATTCCGATGCGCAGCGATGACAAATCCTCAACCAGCGCTGCGGGATTTGCGACATCCACGCAGGTCGTGTCGCGGCCGTCCGGGCCTGAAATCAACTCCAACATCAGATAGGCATCCTCGACCGAGCGCGCCAGCGGTCCGACGCAATCCTGCGAGAATGACAGCGGCATGGCACCATACCGGCTGACACGCCCCTGCGTCGGTTTGATGCCCACCACACCGCAGCAGGCTGCTGGCAACCGGATGGACCCACCGGTGTCGGAACCAAGGGCCGCCAGCACCACGCCGCCGCCGACGGCAGAGCCGGAGCCAGATGATGAGCCGCCGGTGATCCGGGCTGCATCGATAGGGTTCAGCGCCCGACCGTGGTGAAAATTGTGTCCGGTCGGTCCCATCGCGAATTCGCTCATATTCAATCGCCCGATGGAGAGCGAACCGGCGGTCTGCAAGCGCTGCATCACAGTTGCGGTGGTAGTGGCGATATGGCCAGCCCGGATTTTCGAGCCGCAGCCGGTCACAAGGCCTGTGCGATCATACATATCCTTGTGGGCCAGCGGCACGCCGTGCAGTGGACCGACAGTGTGTCCGGATGCCAAAACGGCGTCTGCGGCTTTTGCAGCTTCAAGGGCGGGGCCTTCCTCGATGTCAATGAAAGCATTCAGGCGTACGTGACTTGATCTGGCACGGGCAATGGCCACTTCCGTCATCTCGACAGCACTTATCTTTCCGGTGCGGATCGCCTCTGCCGCCTGTTTCAACGAGGTGGGATGATCTGCGCTCATCGCTTGGCCTCCGTTAGCATCAACGCGTCGTAATGCGCCGGCTCGACGTCGAAAAGCGTCGCGTCTTGGCCATGCCGTGGAGGGGCGATTGTTGCGCTGTCTCGTGCGAGTTCTCCCGTCATCGCCACAAGCTCCGGTTCGACGGCCGGGCGGCCCCAATAGGCTTGCGCCAGTGCCGCCATGATCTGCTTTTCGTCCATCAGCTGAAATCCTGTGGTTGGCGGTTGCGCACGAGTTGGCTCAGCGACACGGCGATGACCAGTGCTCCCCCGTAAAACAGATTTTGCACATAGGCATCCGCGCCCAGCATGGTGAGGCCTGTGATGCCGGTGACCAGGAAATAGACTGCGATGACGGCACCGAAGGCATTGAACCGGCCCGGTGAGATCGTTGTTGCACCGAGAAAGGCTGCGGCGAAGGCGGGAAGGAGCAGATTGAGACCTGAAAGCGGGTCGGCCGAGCCAGTCATTCCGGCGTAGAGCATGCCGGCAAAGGCCGAGATCAGACCGGAGAGAATGAAGGATGTGGCGCGCACACGGTCCACATTGATACCGTTCAGTCGGGAGACTTCACGCCCGCGACCGACGAAAAGCAGCTTGCGTCCTGCAATGGTGAATTCAAGCGCATACCACAGAATGGCAGCCAGGATCATGGCGTAGAAAAAGGCCAGTGGAATGCCGAACAGCCGGTTGATGATCACCCATTCCACCAGACCCATGGACACGCCGGATATGGTTTGGGAACTGCTGACCCACAGGATCAGCCCGTTGACGAAGGTGCCGACGCCCAGCGTTACGATCAGCGAATGGATGCGGAAATAAAGCACGAAGAAGGCGTTGACTGCGCCGATGACGATGCCGCTCACAAGAGCGATGAGGATCACAGGGACGATTGGCCAGCCCAGTTTCACATTGAGAACGGCGATCAACATGCAGCTCATCGTCAGTGTAGAAGCACCCGAAAGGTCGAAATCACCGGAGGTGAGCGGAATGATGATGGCCAGCGTCAGCACAACGAGAATGGCCTGCGAACCGAACAGGGTGGAGAAACTGCGCCAGCTCAAAAAGGAATCCGGCATCAGTGCGCCGAAGATGACGATCAGCAGCAGCCACGCGCCAACCAGGGCAAAGCGCTCGCCCTCGGTCTTGAGCGTAAAACGGCTTTTGGGCGCGGCAAGAGCTTTGGTCGTCGGCATATCAAGCGTCGTCATTCTGCGGCCTCCGCGTCGTGGCTATGGAAACAGGCTTCGGTTATCGCCTTGCGGCTGATATCCGATCCTTTGAGTTCGATCACCGGGCGACCGCGTGAAAAGACGATGATCCGGTCGCAGATCTGTTCAAGCTGCTCATTGTCGGTCGAGGCACAGAGAATGGCCGTGCCATCGGCCGCCGCCCGGTCCAGCGCCTTGAAAATCTGCTGGCGTGCACCGAAATCGACACCCTGTGTCGGCTCGTCCAGCATCAACAGTTTCGGTTTGATCTGCAGCCATTTTGCCAGAAGAACCTTCTGCTGGTTGCCGCCGGAAAGCGTGCCGAGCGGCAGGTGCGGATTGTCCGGCCGGACGTCATGGATCTGTGCGAGACGGGCCGCCTCGCGGGTCATGCCCGGCCGGTCGAGCCCATAGGGTTTCAGCAAGGTGTCCAGCACGGGAAACGTTATGTTGTCGGTGACCGAAAGCGAACCCACACCGGCTGCGCCCAGCCGGTCGCCGGGCAGGAAGGCGATGCCCATCTGCTGAGCGGCAAATGGTGTCATCGCATCGATCCTGACGGTTTTTCCTCCCAGCGAAATTTCACCGGTGCCGCGTTTTGCGCCGTAAAGCAAATAGGGAAGGGCGGCGAAACCCGAGCCGATGAGGCCGGTTACCCCCAGCGTTTCACCCTCGCGGATGTCGAAATCGAAGGGTGCAGCGCCGCCATGCGACAGACCGCGGACGCTGACTGCCGCAGGCACTCCGCTGCTTGCCATCCGCGTTTTCTCGAAGGCATCGATCCTTGACCCAACGATCGTATCGAGGATGGACTGGCGCGCGGAGCTGCGCGTGTCGAGAATATCCACAAGCTCGCCATCCCGCAGCACGGCCACGCGGTCGGTAATGTCACGCACCTCGTCTATGTCATGGGTCACGATGACGACGGATGCGCCGGTCTTCACGATGGAGCGGATGAGAGCAAACAGGCGCTGGACATCGGCTGCGGGCAGAAACGGCGTCGGTTCATCCAGAACCAGTATGCCTTCACCGCCGTAACCCGCATCCGATGCCCGAAGGTCTTCAAAGGCACGGATGATGGCGACGAAGGCCCGTTCCACCGGTGGGAGGTCGGCGACACTGCGGAAAGGGTCTATCGACAGGTCAAATTCGGCAAACAGCTTCGAAATTGCTGCCGCTTCCCGTCGCCAGTTGACGAACCAGGGCGTTTTCTGCCCAAGGGCCGTTACCCGCATATTCTCTAGGACGGTCAGAGACGGCACGAGGCCGAGATGCTGGTGAACGAAGGCGACGCCGCGCTTCTTGATCTCCATCGGATCGAGCGGCAAGGTCATTTTCTGACCCCAGAGCACAATTTCGCTGCCGGGTTCCGGCTGGTGGAAGCCAGCCAGAACCTTGATCATCGTGGATTTGCCGGACCCGTTCTGGCCGAGAAGCCCGAAGACTTCACCGCGCCTGATCGACAGTGATACGCCCTTGAGAGCATCATAGCTGCCGAACCGCATGCGGATGTTCTTCATGGTGAGCACGGCATTATCGGTCATGATGCGGCTCCTGCTTTCTCAGCCCTGGCTTACTTGAGCATCCACAACTTACGGAAACCATCGAGATGGGCATCGCCATAGCCGTCATTGAAGTTGGCAGGCGTGCCGGCGGTTGCGATATTGCTTTCATCGAAGACCAGCAGCGGCACGTTCAGCTTCGCCACTTCCGGCTTGCCACACAGCATGCGCATGATGTTGTCGATGGCCGCATAACCGGCCCAGCCAAGGCTCTCACCAATATCCATCTGCACCTGGCCTGTCCGCACCATGTCCAGAACAAAGGGTGTGCCGTTGAAGGAAGCAACTTTGACGCTGCCTTCCGATCCGGTTATGCGCATGGCCGGAATGACGAACTGCGACATGGAGTCGTAGATCGGCAGGATGTAGTTGATCGATGGGTCTGCAAGCAGCGCGGACTGCGTACCGGACTGGATTTTCGTGGCCCATTCCGACACCGGAACGTCGAGGTGCTTCACCTTGCAGTCTGCGCACAGGGCGGCCAGTTCGTCCTGAATGGATTTGACGAAGGGGATTGAGGGCAAAACGTCGGACGAGCCGATGACTAGAACGTTGGGCTTTCCTTCTGTCTGGACATAGGCCCAGGCCGCGAGCAGTTTTCCAGCGCCGGTAAAGTCTACCTTGCCGGAGTAATCGACGCTATCGACGGTTTTCTGCGTCACGTCGTAGAAATGGGATGTCGAAACTTTCAGTCCGGCAGCGCGTGCTTCGCCCAGTTGGGGACCGAGAACCTCCGGGTTCAAGCCGCCGGCAAGATCGAGAGCAGAATACTTCTGGGTGATCGCCTGGGAAATGCCCTGCACCCACTGGTCGATCTTCAGTTGGTTGTCCCAGGTCGTGTAGGTGAAGCCAACCTCCTTGGCCGCCTCCGACATCGCCTTTTGCAATTCGACATTGAAGGGGATGGTCATGGAGATGGGAATCGACAGGACCTTCTTGTCCGCCATGCAGGCCTTGGCGTCGAAGGGTTCGCCCGGGGGTGTGAAGACCGGCATGGCGCGGTGTTGTTCAATGATCGCCTTGGCGTCTGCCATGGGATCTGCGGCGGCCGTGTTGGAAGCGGCCAGCACAGCGCAGGTGGCCAAAAATGAACTGACGAAAAGCAGGCGCATGATCAACATTCCCCTCTGTGATCCCGTGTCTCCGGGTCTCTTTTGAAGTGGCTCTAAGGAGCCGCCTTGAGGTAATGTACGTACATATTCAAGCTATCGTCAATCGACTTTTGCCTATTTTTTTGCGCTGCACATTTATGCGGCGATTGCTAAAAACCCTGCCACAGCAGAGCTTGAATTATGGTCAGTGGCCGATTGTCGCCGCCCCTGCCATAGGCACGCAAGCGCTTGCGTCCCCGTGCGGCGGCGGGACGCCAAGCCCTTATGTCGGTACATATGAGGCTATATGTGACGGCTGATGACGTGGGCTCGCCAAGCGATGATCATGCCAGCGAAGCCGAACAAAGAGAAGATCAGGAAGCTGGCACCATAATGTCCGGTCAGTGCGTAGAGACCGGCAAAGGAGGATGGCCCAACGATCACGCCGATGAAGGTGTAGACCAGCACGCCCCCAGTGGTCGCGCCCACCCGTCCCTCGGGAGAATTGTGAGCGACTTCGGCGAGCAGTACCCCGTTCCAGCCAATGGTGACGGCACCCATGGCGACGAACAGCGCGACCTGCGCCGCTGTCGGCAAATACGGCAGCCAATATAGCAGGATATAGCCCAGGCCGCCGAGCAGTCCGAGAAGCGACAGGGTGATATAGCCGCCGCCGATCCGGTCGGCGATGACGCCCCAGAAGATACGGCCCAGCGCGCCTGCAAGCTGCATGGCGGCGGCAACGGAGCCGGCAGCGAGAAGCGACCAGCCGGCATCATGCACGAGCGTGACCACGGCAAAGGCGGAGACGGACAATTGCATGGCCGAATAGGCAAAGCCAAGACAGCTCAAAGCCCGAAGGCGCGGATTTCGCCAGATCGTGGATTGCTCATTGATCAATCCCCGCAGAATGGATGGCACCTGAGCTGTGATTTTCGGTTCCGCTGCATGGGTCATTGCCAAAAGCCCCATTGTCAAAAGTGGGGCCAGCGCGCCGATGAGCAATGCAATATGCCAATCGACAAAGCGCGACAGAAATGGAAAGGCGAAACTGGCCAGGATTCCACCGAGGGGGACGCCGGACTGTTTCAGTGAAAAGACGATGTTGCGCCTGTTCTGGGGCGTCACGCGGCTCAACATCTCCGACGATGCCGGATTGTTCAGCCCGTAACCGATGCCGATGAGAAGCGATGCCAGAATGATCAGTGCGATATTGGCAGTCGCGATACCGGCGAAGCCTATCACAAAACATAGAAGAGCAGCTTGTTCGATGCGGATGGGCCCGAAGCGTTGCACGAGCGTTCCAGCAACAGCGGAGGAAAACATGCCAGACGCATAGATCAGGCTGATCTGGTAGCCTATCCAGTATGCGCCGATGTCGAGATCTGCTGCAACGGTCGGTGCAATAGCTGTGAGTGCTAGCACGCTTGCGGTTGCCACGATCTGGATGAGGGTGGCTGCCACCAGCGTCTGAACAAGCGAAGAGGCATGGCGTGCTGGTGGGGCCTCTTCGGCGACTAAGTCCGACATGCGTCTCGGTATCCTGGAATCTATCAACTGGTATATGTACGTACTAATTGATTTAAAATCGTATCGCAAGCGGCATGGGCCTGCTTTGCAGCTCTCCCGGATTTTGTTTGCCTTTCCGTTTGAAAGAGAGTTGAAACGTGCTCCATAAGAAGGTGGCAATGCACGCCGAAACAGGTGGGGATGGGCTTGGACCAAAAAGGCACTGATTGGAAGCCGGAGCTCGAAACGGCACCGCTTTATCTGCAGGTTGCTCATCATCTGGAAAGCCGCATCAACAAGGGCGATTATCCGGTCGGAACTTTGCTGCCGACGGAGAACGAGATTGCCATCGCTTTGGGCGTCAGCCGCCAGACCGTGCGGCAGGCCATTGGCACGCTGCGCAGCAAGGGTCGGCTTTCCGCGCGCAAAGGCGTTGGCACACGCGTCGAGGCTGGCTTCGATCCCGAGCGAAAGCGCTTCATAGCGCACTCCCGCTCCGAGCTGTTTGAGATCGCTGCGGAGACGGAATTCGTCATCGACACCAAGGAGGAAATCTCGGCGCAGGGCAAGCTTGCTGTCGAGTTGGGGTGTCGTCCGGGCCGTAGGTTCATTCACATGGCTGGCATCCGCTACTCCGGTGATCGCAGCCGCGCCTTTTCCTGGAACGAGGTGTATGTCGATTCCAAACTTGCCGCAGCGGTTAAGGATATCACCGTCGCCCGCAGTGCGATCTTTCACTATATTGAGCAGTTCACCGGCGAAAAAATCCAGGAAATTCAGCAGGATATTAAGCCGATGATGCTTGATGACGTGACGGCTGCGAAGCTGGGCGTCAAGGCGGGTGATCTGGCGCTTGTCGTCACGCGCCGCTATTACGGTTCCGGGCGGCGTCTGTTGGAGTATGCGTTCCAGGTCCTGCCAGCCGAGCGCTTCACATTCACCACCACGCTTCGCGCCGAGAGCTGAAGCCCCGATCTTTCATCGCCCCATTATCAGGCCTTTGCCTCATGATTTGTCTTTTGACGAAATCGGCGGCACGATTTCCTGCGCCCGAAATCATCAAAAGATTAAAAAATAATCACGCCTAAATCTTCGTCATTTTTGACTGGACAGCCCGGATTAATTTTGCATTAGTTCGTACATACTGCCCGTTATGTCCACCAGATAAAAAGGGGAATCACATGGATATCGGTGTTTTCATTCCCATTGGAAACAATGGCTGGCTGATCTCGACAACGTCGCCGCAATACATGCCCAGTTTCGAACTCAACAAGCAGGTCGTCCAGAAAGCTGAGAAATACGGCCTTGAATTTGCGCTTTCGATGATCAAGCTGCGCGGCTTCGGCGGCAAGGCGGAGTTCTGGGACTACAATCTGGAAAGCTTCACGTTGATGGCAAGTCTGGCTGCCGTCACGGAGCGCATCAAGCTGTTCGCCTCAACGGCGGTTTTGACGCTGCCACCTGCCATCGTTGCGCGTATGGCGACGACAATCGACAGCGTTGCTCCGGGTCGTTTCGGCGTCAACATCGTGTCCGGCTGGCAGATGGCTGAATATGACCAGATGGGCATGTGGCCGGGGGATGACTATTTCGGTTACCGCTATGATTATTCGACCGAATATGTCCACATCATGAAAGAACTCTGGGCAAAGGGCGAATGCAGCTTCGACGGCAAACACTTCACCATGAAGGATTGCATGATGAAGCCCACGCCGCAAAACAAGATCGAGATCGTCGCCGCTGGCCAAAGCCCCCGCGGCATGGAATTCGCCGCCGAATATGCCGACTACAACTTTGTCATGGGCTCCGGCATCAACACGCCGACAGCCTATGCGCCTAACAACGCCAAGCTGCTTGAGGCCGCTGCCAAGACCGGTCGTGATGTTGGGGCCTATGTTCTGTTCATGGTGATTGCAGATGAGACGGACGAACTGGCGAAGGCCAAGTGGGAAAGCTATCGCGCCGGTGCCGATGTGGATGCCTTGGCGTGGATGGCCGATCAGGGTGGCAAGGACGCAACCGCCGACAGCAACTCCACGGCCAAGCACATCAACCTGCCCGAGGGCGCGGTCAACTTCAACATGGGAACCTTGGTCGGATCCTACGCCAATGTCGCGCGTATGCTGGACGAGGCCGGCAATGTTCCCGGCACGAAGGGCATCATGCTGACCTTTGACGACTTTCTGGTCGGCCTCGATACATTCGGCGAGCGCATTCAGCCTTTGATGGCGTCCCGCAACCAGACACAAATCGCAGCTGAGTAGAATGAACCGGGTTCTGCCAGCCAAGACCGTTGTCAAACCGCGCGTTGGGGCCGATGACATGTTCGATCCGCTGACCCTGGTCGATCCGGGGTTGGTGGATCGCATGTATGGCGGTGCTGCTGTGCGATGTTTGGAGCTGAAACTGGCTCCCGTGGAGCCGGATTTCGGCGATCTGCCGTGGCGGCAGGCCGGTGTCGATGACCTCCTTTCTGCATATGCGGACAGGCGTGTCTCACCCTCGGATATCCTGACCGAATTGACCGGCGTCATTCAATCAAGCGGGGCAGGGACTGAAGCTGTGCTTCGCTTGGTTGCTGGTGCGCAAAGTGCGGCTCGCGATAGTGACGAACGCTGGCGCAGTGGCACGGCAAGGCCTTTGGAAGGCATACCCTTCGGTGTGAAGGATATTATCGACGTCGAGGGTACGGTGGTCACCTCCGGCTCTCATTTCACCGGCGAGCGGGTGGCACCAGTTGATGCTGATGTCGTGGCGCGTCTTCGCGCTGCCGGTGCCATCCCCTTTGCCATGACGGCGACCACAGAGTTTGCGACGGGTTCGCCACACAATCCACGCTTCGGCACAGTGACCAATCCGTGGGATAAACATCGCTGGACCGGCGGTTCTTCCACGGGTTCAGGTGCTGGCCTTGCAGCCCGGCTGATGCCGCTCGCACTTGGAACGGACACGGGTGGCTCCATCCGCGTTCCCTCCTGCTGGTGCGGCACGACAGGGCTGAAGCCCAGCCGCGAGCGTGTTTCGCGCTCCGGCGTCGCACCGCTATCATGGACGCTCGATCATGTCGGCCCCATGGCGCTCTCTGCCAGAGACATCGCCCGCGTTCTTCCATTCATGACGGCACAAACCGACGCTGCAGTGACTGTGCACGGTGAAACGGCTCCAGCCATTGAGGGCTTGCGAATCGGCGTGCCGGTAAATTGGTTCACCGAACTGGTGGATGACGCGGTGCTGGCCAACTGGGAACTTGCCCTCAAAACATTTGATGCACTCGGCTGTACGCTCGTTCCTTTGCCCGCCATCGATATTGCGCCATGGCACGAGGCTGGCTGGGTCATCCTGCAAAGTGAGCTTGCGGCCCTTCATTCAGCGCGGCTCGACCGTGCCGAACTCTTCGATGCAGGGCTGCTGCACCGGTTGAAGAACGGGCTTGCGTTCACGGCAGTCGATTATGCGCAGGCGCTTCAAATCCGTGCGCAAGCCCATACCGGTTTTGTGAGTGCCATGGCGGATGTCGATCTTGTCGTGACGCCCGGTGTGGGCGGAGAGGCGGGTTTGCTCGAAAGCCTGACCATAGATGTGAATGGCCAGGCACACTCTTTCCAGTCACTGATTTCTCGCAACACCATGATCTTCGATCTCACCGGCTTGCCTGCGCTCATGTTGCCATCAGGCCTTGGCCGGAACGGCCTGCCAACCGGTATCCAGATCGTTGGACGCCCACAGGCGGATGCACTTTGTCTGCAACTGGGTATTGCGTTTCAGCAGGCGACCAACTTCCACCGTCTAATGCCGGGGTTAGTCCAGCGGCACGCCTAACGAAACAAATCCGCTCGTCAGGGCATGAAGCCGCCGCCATTGATCCACAGGACCTGCCCTGTCATGTAGCGGCTTGCGTCGGATAGAAGGAAGGCAATAGGCCCAACGACATCGTTGGGAACCGCAAGGCGTTTCATGGGCAAGGCATTGCGATAGGCCTCCATATTGATGATCGCGTCCTTGTCCTCCTCCGAGCGGCCGGTACCGCCGCGCAGGAACGCAGTATCGACCAGGCCCGGAGCCACGGCATTGACGCGAATGCGGGGTGCGTTTTCCACGGCGAGGGTTTTGGTCAGGGCAATCAGTCCCGCCTTCGCCATGGAATAGGCACCGTATCCTGCGCGAACATGGGTTGCCAAACCGGATGACACCATGACTATGGCACTATCTTGCGCCATCAGCGGCAGGCATCGTCTTGCGCAGATGAAAGCGCCGCGAAGGTTGCCTTCGAGGATTTCGTCGAAATAGTCAGTGGTCGTTTCCGAGATGGGGCGCAAGTCGCTATTATAACCCACCAGATTGACCAGGCCGTCCATCGTATCCCAATGGTTTTCGACCGCCTTGAACGCCGTTTCAATGGAGGCTTCGGACAGAATGTCGATTTCGAACGACGTGACGGGCAGCGTGTGTCGCGCAAGCGATGCGGCCAGATCGAGCACGATTACCTCGTGGCCTTCGCCCAGCAGATGATCGACAAGTGCACGGCCGATACCACCCGCGCCGCCGAGAACCGCAATTCGGCCCGGTTTTGAAAATATGGCCATGATCTTATCTCCTGATTGTTTCGAAGAACTGGACGATTTCGTCTTCTGAAACGACATCGGCATATTTGGCGTTCATATCGAAGAGGTTTGCGTCGTGCGGGGCCTGATGGCGGTCGCCGCAGGCATCTGAAACGACGGTGGTGATGAATCCGTGCGACATGGAATCGACACAGGAGGCCCGCACGCAGCCGCTTGTCGTTAGGCCCGTCAACACGACATTGTCGATACCCATGGCCGTGAGCGTTGATGCAAGGCTGGTGCCGAAAAAGGCGCTCGGATATTGCTTGGAAACAACGATCTCGTCTTCCAGAGGCACAAGTCCCTTTGCGAATTCGGCCGTGCTTCTGCCTTTGATAAATGCGCCAAGCGGCTTTGCCTTCTCCATGAAGCGTCCACCATTGATGCCGCTCCTGTGATAGGTCACTTCGGTCAGTACCACTGGAATGCCGATTTCGTGGGCCAGTTTGCGGATGCGCAAGGCGCTGGCGAGTGCGTCGTCTACCCCGGCATAAAGAGGGCATTCCGGATCGAAATAGGCCTGCGCGAAATCAATCAGAACCAGCGCCGGGCGTTTGCCGAACCCCGCCTTCTTTCCATAAGCGGCCTTGTAATTTTCATCGAGATCCTGGGACATTGTCTTTCCTGTGGTTACGTTGTTTGCCGGTCTCACGAGATCTCGGCATATTTCCTGTCAAAGGCCCATATGTCCTCGAAGCCCAGCAGCTTGTTGAATTCGCTAAAGGAATAGAGGTCGATGTCGGGCGAGGTGATGCCGTTTGCGGCAAGGTCGCCATAGCTTTTCTGAAGGGCCGCACCCATCGATAGAAAACCGATGGCCGGATGGATGGCGATGGAAAAGCCCAGTTCCTTCAACCGATCTGCCGAGAGAATGGGCGTGCGTCCGCCATTGACCATGTTGGCGAAAAGCGGGGCGTCGATGCGGTCGGAAATCTGGCGCATCTCCTCTTCGCTTTCGGGGGATTCGATGAAGACAATATCCGCACCAGCCTCGCGATAGGCCTCGCCACGGCGCAGTGCCTCATCCAAACCGAGCGAGGTTCTGGCATCCGTGCGTGCGACGATCAGAAAATCGGCGCTGGAGCGACTGTCCGAGGCGACCCTGATTTTCTGCACCATATCAGCAAGGGAAATGACGCGCCGGTCGGGTGTGTGGCCGCATTTTTTCGGGAATTCCTGATCCTCGATCTGGATGGCCGTGACACCGGCGTCCTCATAACCGCGCACTGTGTGCCTGACATTGAGCAGCCCGCCATAGCCGGTGTCGGCATCTGCAATCACCGGCTTGGTGGTCATTTTGACGATCTGCGAAATGCGCTCCAGCATATCCCGGTATGTGGCCAGCCCCGCATCGGGCAGGCCGAGATAGGATGCGACGGTGCCGTAGCCGGTGACATAGAGCGCCTTGAAATCATGCCTGTCGGCTATGAGCGCTGAAATCAGATCGAACACGCCAGGCGCCAGAATGAACTCTTTTGCCTCCAACGCCTGTCTTAGTCTCGCATCGGCCATGTCTCTCTCCCCTGTTTTATCAGTGTTCTGCCAGCAGCCTGCCGTAATCCTCGAAGCGGTCTTCGATGCCAGCGATACGCAGCATGGCCCAGAATGTGGCTTGATTGGATGTGATTACCGGCACGCCAAACTCGCGCTCAAGCTCCGAAATCAGCGGCAACGACGGAAAATCGGTGCAGGTAATGAGGATTGCTTCGCTGCCGGGCACGAAGGCTGCACGCACATGGCTCGCCACCGTGTCGACGGGCGTTTCGGCAATGCGGATATAGTCCGACGGACCGTTCTTGCCGATACCGAGGCCAATCAGGCGCTCGACGGAAAAACCATTGTTTTGCAGGAAGTGCGTTTCATGCTCGTTGAGCGTGTCGGCATAGGGCGTCGCGACCGACAGACGCGTAACGCCAAGCGTCTTCAAGGCTTTGATGATCGCCGCCGATGTCGTCACGGCTGGCACGTCCATGGTCTGCGTCAGCATTTCCGGCAGCGCCTCAACCGGATTGATCATCGACCCTGCTGTGCAGGCATAGGCAATGGCGTCGACCCGGGCATTTTTGAGCATCGCAAAGACCTGTTCCAGATCGTGCATCAAGGCTGCCTTGCCGCTCTCGCTTTTGGTATCGGCGTGAAGTGGCATGCGATGGGTATGGAAAGTTACGCCTTCCGGCATCATTCTGGCCCATTCCGCCTCGTTGACGGTATTCGTCGGTGGCGTGATGAGGCCGAGCTTTGCGCGGTAGCTGTAGACCGACTTATGTCTCTCGAGCATCTGGGCACCTCAACTCAGTTTGTTATGACCATTAATGTTCACCATAATTAAATGTCCATACCTATGCGCGTGTGATCGCTGTATAAGTCATGTCATGCACTTCCATGCTGTGGATTTTGCGCTAGAACGGGCTTGGGAAGAGCGATGCTCGCGGGAGAGAACATCGGATGGATTTTGATGATGAATAATGAAATTGGTCTGCCGGGTGGCGAAGCTGGTGACGGCATTCCGCGCTACGCCCGCATCCAGAAAATACTCGAAGAGCGGCTGATCGAGGGCTTCTATCCGGTCGGAAGCCTTATTCCGCCTGAAATCGAGCTGGCGGCGGAGTTCAACAGCAGCCGCACGACGATTCGTGAATCGCTGCGTTATCTTCGTGAGCGCGGTTATGTGGAGCGCAAGCAGGGCGTCGGCACGCGGGTGATTTCGAACACGTCGCGCTCGTCTTTCTTCCAGTCCTACGACTCGCTCCAGGAACTGTTTCAGGTCGCGGTCGAGACCTACTTCGTCGTGCTGGATATCAGCACCGTTGTTCTGAAGCCCGAGACTGCCGAGCTTGTCGGTGGTCTTGCGGGTGAAGAATGGATGCTGGTCAGCGGCGTTCGCTGGACGGAGCCGGGCGGCAAGCCGATCTGTTATGTGCAAAGCTACGTGCCCAAGCGTTTCGAAGATGTCGTCGCGCAGTTTCCCGGCTTTCAGGGGCCTTTCTTTGCGCTTCTGGAACGGCATGCAGATGGTTCTATTGAAGAGGTCGTGCAGGAGGTTCGTGCAGTTCCGATGCGAGAGGATATGATCCGCCAGCTCGGGCTGAAGCCGGGGTCGTGGTCGTTGCAGCTTCTGCGCCGCTACGTGACCGAAACCGGCGTGCTGATCGCCTCGTTCAACTGGCATCCGGCGGACCAGATGGCCTATGTCATGCGCATTCATCGCAGCAAGGAAACCGCCACGGAGTAAGCCAGTGGTGGCGATCATGTCACGAACTCCGGGACAAAATTGCTGCCGACACGTTTGATCCGCATGCCGCTGAAATGCCGCAGATGAGCGGGGATGAGGATTGTACCGTTATCCGCGGACTCGTTCAGCAGTTCCATGCGGGTTGCAATGGCCATTTCTTGGTCGCTGCAAAAGCGGCTGACCCAATCCGGGTGATAGACCTGAACCACGGAATGAATGGCATCCGCACAGAAGATTGCCTTTTGCTGGCCGTGGCAAAGGCAGAGGCCGATCTGGCCCGGCGAATGGCCAGAAAGCGGTTTGAGTGAAATACCATCGGCAATCTCGGCATCGGCATCGACAAGGTCCAGTTGCTCGGCCTCAAGGATCGGCATCACGCTATCGATGAAGGAGCCGTGATTGTGCTGGCCGGGTGCTTTGTTCTCTGCATCCCGCCAATGGGTAAACTCCTGTTTGCCGACGAGATAGCGAGCATTCGGAAAGGTCGGCACCCAACGTCCATCGACCAGCTTAGTGTTCCAGCCGACGTGGTCCGCATGCAGATGGGTGCATAATACCATGTCGATATCGTCGGGGCGCAGACCATGCGCCGCCAACCGCTCGAGATAACCGGAGCCCCTGCGCTGATGCCAGTCATCGGCTCTTCTCGGGCGTGGCTTGTGTTCACCGATGCAGGTGTCGATCAGGATATTGCGTCCGCCAATGCGCAGCAGATGGCTGTGAACACCTAGAAGAATACGCGCAGTACCGAAATCCACATGATGCGGTGAAAGCACCGTTTCGTACTCCCGCAAGTCCGCAACCGTCCGGCCTGGGAACAGCAGATCGATCGGCAGCGCGAAGGGGTCGAGGTCAGTGATCGTGTCGATGGTGGCGTCGCCAAATGTCCGCATTCCGCGCCTCACATGATCATCGGTTTGGCAACCGGTGCCGAACGGGCGGCCTCGGCAGCTTCGGCGGGGGCCAGATTGTCGTCCCACAATCTTGCGATATAGCGCCCGCCTGTCTGGCCGTTGGATTGGTCAGCGCAAAGCCAGAGGATGGCGCGGCGCATGATCGATGCAGGTAGGAGATTGCCGTCAGCACCTTTCTTGTCGGGGCTATCAGGTAGAAGGCCGGTATCGGCTGCTCCGCCGGGAAGATAGACATTCACGTCCACACCGGTGCCTGCGAGGTCCTGCGCCCAGATGCGGGACGTGGCTTCCAGTGCCGCCTTTGTGGGGCCATAGGGTGCATAGCCTTTGCGAACGATGGTCTGATCACTGGTAGAGATATTGATCACCTTGCCGAAACCGGCAGTCACCATATGCGGTACTGCGGCGCGCGCCATGTTGAAGGTGCCGTTGATATTGGTGGCGACGATGGCCGCCCATGCCTGCGGATCGGCTTCCCAAAACTTCGTCGGCTGTGTGTTGAAGGTCTCGCTGATCAACCGCATGCCGACACCCGCATTGTTGATGAGGACATCGATCTTTCCAAATGCGGCGATGACCGAACGGACAGTGGCTTCGCACTGACTATAATCGCTGACATCAGCAGCCAGACCCAACACATTCTGCGACCCGGCAATCCGCGTTGCTTCAGCAATGGTGTCTTCCAGTGCCTGGCTGTCGCGAGACCCTGTTATAGCCACGCATGCGCCAGCTTCCAACAGTGCGAACGCCATTTCCTTGCCGAGGCCTCGGGAGCCGCCGGTAACGAGAACGGAACGGCCTTTCAGGGAGGGATAATCGATCACGGTCTTCTCCTCCTCAGCCGGACATGCCGAGACGCGGTATCTTGCGCGGTTCGCGGGCGATGATCGTCGTCTTCATTTCGGTAAACATCGCCTGCGAGCCTTTGGCCCCCTCGCGCCCTAGGCCGGATTGTTTGTATCCACCGAAGCCGGTTCTGAGATCCCGGACAATCGGGGTGTTGACCAGAACGGTACCGGTGCGAAGAGCCGAGGCGGCTCGCATCGATCGCTCCAGATCACGTGTCCAGACATAACCAACGAGGCCGAAGTCGTTGTCATTGGCCCTGCTGATCACTTCCTCCTCATCATCGAAGACCTGAAGTGCTGCAAAAGGTCCGAAGATTTCTTCCTGGCAAATGGCGAGGCTGTTGTCGGGCGCCAGCATGGCGGTTGGCTCGAAATAATAGCCGGTGTTGAAACCGGCATGGCGGTGGCCACCGGCCAGCAGTTGCGCCTTCTGCGATATGCCGCTTTCGGCGTAACGGGACATGCGCTCGCGCTGGGCTTGATTGATCATCGGGCCAATCTCTGTGCCAGATGTCAGCGGGTCTCCAACCTTCAGTGCTTTGACACGGCTCGTGAAGGTTTCGATGAAGCGTTCGGAGATGGAGCGCTGTACGAATATGCGCGTTCCGGCAAGGCACATCTGGCCGTTGTTCATGAAGGAACTCAGCATCGCCGCATCGAGTGCCTGATCGAAATCGGCATCATCGAAAATGATGTTGGCAGACTTGCCGCCCAGTTCCATCGCCGAGCCCTTGATGCCTTTCGCCAGCGAGGTGAGGATTGCCGCACCCGTCTCTGTGCCGCCAGTAAAGGACACCATGTCGATGGCGGGATGCGATACCAGCGCCGTGCCGGAGATATGACCACGACCGTTGACGAGGTTCATAACGCCTTGCGGCAATATGCCTTCGATGATCTCGAAAAGGCGGGTGACCGTGAGTGGGGTCAGTTCGGAAGGTTTGACGACGCAGCAGTTTCCAAAAGCCAGCGCCCCGGCGATCTTCATGGCGGTCAGGCCCAGAGGCATGTTCCACGGGCCGATCAGCGCGCAAACACCAATCGGCTCATAGGTGACGATGCTCATCAGGCCCGGCTCCTGAGTGAAGACATCGCCGCCCGACTGGTTGATATATTCGGCAAAGAACCGGAAGTTATAGGCTGCGCGCGGAACATGGATGTTGCGCGTCTGATTAAGCGGAATGCCGGTATCGATCGTTTCAAGAACCGCCAGTTCGTCAGCGTGCGCGAGGATCGCGTCATGGATCGCCATCAACGCAGTCTGGCGTTCGGCGACAGTCGTGCGTCCCCATGGCCCTTTATCGAAGGCGTGCCGTGCTGAGGAAACCGCACGGTCGACATCATCTGTGGAGGATTCGAACAGGACACCCACCGTCTGCTCCGTGGCCGGATCGATGACGGGGATTTCCTCACCGCCCGCTTTCACAAATGCCCCGTCCATATAACCTTTCAGACGGCGCGGGGTCTTTGTCAGAGTGTCTCGATCATCGGTCATGGCTGTCTCCTTTCGCGGCGCGCGTTGCCTATCGACGTTTCGGTTCGCGGGGCTGCGGTCTGGTGGACAAAATGTGCCCGCTCATGGCTGCGGCCGCCCAATCGCTGTTGCGTTCCTTGAGCGCGGCAAGGATATCGCGGTGCTGGTCATTGGATCGCCTGATATTGACTGCCCGGTCAGCCACGAACTGTTTGAAGATGGCCAGTGGCAGCGAGATTTGCGGTGCCATCAATTGCTGCAGATGCGCAGAATGCGTGGCTGCGGCAATCGCGGAGTGGAAATCGGCATTCAGCAGCACGAATTTTTCAAGCGATCCATCGCTCCCATCATTGGCAATATCGTCGATCTCATCGATCAGCCGCTGAAGCTTGACCAGTTCAGCCTCGGTGATCTTCCGCGCCGCTACCTCTGCCGCATAACTCTCCAACCGGGCGCGCAGCTCGAACACGATGATCACTTCCTCGTAAGAAAATTTCGAGACGAAGCGATGCCGGTTGATGACGGTGGCAAGACCCTCCGCTGCCAGCCGCCGCAGGGCTTCGCGTACCGGTGTGCGGCTGGTGCCCGTCATGGTCGCCAGCATCTCTTCCGGCAGATGATCGCCCGGCTTCAGCGTGCCGATCAGGATCGCCCGCCTTATGCCCTCATAGGCCCGGTCGACGGGACGTTGCTCCAGTTCCAGCGTCTCGTCATCGGCTTCATCCGGCAATTCTATATTGATCATGGCTGCAAACTCCTCCTCTGCGGCCATTGTTATTTCACAACCGGATCGATGTGGCTCTCATGGTTTTCGAGATACCATGCCGCAATCTCTTCGCGGGTTGCGAACCAGACATCATCGAATTGCTTGGCATAGCGAATGAAATCTCGAAGCGCGCGCACGCGGTAAGGCTGGCCGATGACATGCGGGTGCAAGCCGATATTCATGAACTTGCCGGTCTTCTCGCTTTCCGCATAAAGCCAATCGAACTGCTCCTTGAACATCTGCAACCCGCCTTCCGCACCGAGCCCTTGGCGCAGAAAGCTGAAGTCGTTGACCTCGGATGTGTAGGAGACGGATACCAGCGGCTTACCGCTGCGGGTGTTGATCAGATAGGGCTGGTCGTCATTGAGCAGGTCGGTGAAGAAGAGCAGGCCTTCTTCAGCCAGAATATCGGCGGTGTTGAATGTCGAGCGCAGCGAACTGGACAGCCACCCCTTTGCCTTGAAGCCGCAGAAGTCCTCATAGACCTTGAGCGTGGAGCGGATGACTTCACGCTCCTTCTCCTCGTCGAACATATTGTCCGTCAGAAGATCGGACTGCACATAATTATGTGCGACGATTTCCCATTTGCGGTCGAGTGCGGCCTGAATGACCTGTGGGCGTTCAAGCGCCATCTTGGCATTCATGGTGCAACTGGATGGCACGCCTTCTTCGTCGAAGATATCGAACAGACGCCATACACCGACGCGCTGGCCATATTCGCGCCAGGTGTAGTTGGCATTGTCATAGACATTGCCGGGCAGGTCGCCGCCAACAATGCTGGGTCCGCCGGGATAATAGGGCTTTGCGCTGTCGCGTACCGCATCCCAATATTCGAAATTGATGGTGGTGATGATGGCCAGCCGCTTACCGTTTGGCCAGCGCAGAGGTTTGCGTTCATTGATGGGAATGAAATCATACTGCATGGAAATCTCCTGACATACTTATGATCAATGATGGGAGAGGAGCGAGCCCCAGCCCTGCACCTTGTCCTCGATGCCGTTTTCGCGCAGCGCATACCAATAGGTCGCGGTGTTGATGGCGATCACCGGCTTGTCGAGCCAGAATTCGGCCAGACCGGCAACGCGGGCCATGGCGAGATTGGTGCCGACCTGAACGATGGCTTCCACGGAGCTGTCATTGACCTCCATGATGCAATCGCGCAGCACCTGTTCGCTGGTATGGGCGATCAACATCGGGCTTTCGCATTTCAAGCCCTTGAGATGCACGACCTCGTAACCGCAGTCGCTGAAGAATTTTGTGACCTGCTTGTCACCCACCGGCATGTAAGGCGTCACCACACCGATGCGCTTGATATCACCATATTTCTTGAGTGCTGCCTGGCAGGCATCCGAACCCATGGTGACCTTGACGCCAGCCCGTTCCTCGACCCGCTTTTGAAGTTGGGCGGAGCCATCGAGACCATCCCAGAAGGTTTCAGCTGACATGCCCATGACCAGATGGTCAGGGCTGCACGTCATGACGGAATCGATCGATTCCATAATGGCAGCGCGGATGTTGTCGATGAGCGCCAGAAAATCCTCATCGCTTTTGACGGGGTCATCCGGGATCGTGATGCGGGAGAAATGGTTGGTGATGCCGACCGGACGCATGGAATCGAATTCTGGCTGCACGGACGTGTTTGTGGAGGGGGCGATGACGCCGAATTTCTTGCGATAACCGAGGCTGTCGACCATGTGAGATATCCTTCTGAAAAGAGATGGGATTGAGTGCCGGGGTGTCAGGCCACGTTTTCGAGATCGCGCAGAGACTGGATCATCGATGAACCCATGAGAAACGCCTTGTGGGTTACGGGATTTTCCACTGTTCGGCGCAACTCGTCGTGATAGGCAGCTCTGGCCGCCGGATCGTTTTCCGCCATCATTTTACGGTTGCGCAGCGATTGCTGCTGCACGGTCTCGATCGCCACCTTGCGACGCTGGCGGTTGTAGCGCTCGGTGATCTCCAACGGTGCCTTTCCATGCCAGACATCGGCCAACTTGTCGCAAAGATTGACCGCATCGTGAATCCCGCCATTCATGCCCATGCCGCCAAGTGGATTGTTGAGATGGGCAGCATCGCCAGCGAGGAAAACGCGTCCGGCCACATAGGTTTCGGCGACGCGCTGGTGCACCCGGTAAGCCGTTGAATGGATGATCTCGTAAGCGTCGTCCTTTGGGAATAGTCCCTGAAGGCGGCGTTCCATCGTCGCGGGGTCTTTGATCTCTTCGTCGATCTGGTTCGGATCTGTTGGCAGAAGCACGCGCCACAGTGAAGGGGTACGCAACAGAACCGCCCATTCTGAGGGGTCGGTGAGATAAGCAATAGGCGCGAGATCGGCGATGGCTTCATCGAACCGGAACGTCGTGGACATGGAGAGGAATATTTCCGGGATTGTCAGGCCATCGAAAGCGATACCCAGCGTCTTGCGAATGGTGCTGCGCGCGCCATCCGCGCCGATCAGATAGCGTCCTTCCAGCTTTTCGACGCTGCCATCCGGCCGCTCAATGGACAGCACGACGCCGTCTTCGTCCTGATGGACATCGACAGCTTTGGCACCATAGATGAGATCGATCTTGTCGTCATTGTCGATAATTTCCCGCAACTCTTCGGACAGCTTCCATTGCTCGCATTGCAGGCGATAGGGATGGGCAGTTTCTCCGGCAAGAATGCTTAGATCATAAGTGGCGATCACGCCTTCCTTGCGGTCACGAAACTGCCACTGCGGGCAGACAAGGCCACGGGCAACGAGCTTGTGGCTGATGTCGAAGCGATCCAGCATATCCAGCGTCGGCGGATGAAAGGTCGAAGCGCGCAGATCGCCGGGTAATTCCCGACTTGTCTCTACAATCGTCACCGGGATGCCGGACTGTGACAGGCAGCAGGCAGCCACCAGCCCGACCGGACCTGCACCAACAACGATAATCCGCTCTTTTTTCCCGCTCATTGCCTGCATTTCTCCGTGAATGTTCCCCTTGACAACAATCAAGGTCTAACTCAATGTGTACATAATGTCACGACATATAATTCTATTTTTCCTATAAATGTCGAGACGCACTATCCGACCAATGGTCATTTTTCTAGACTGGTCGGACGAATATCGATCGCGGAGGCCCATAAGGTGCCCTGACGAGCAAAAGCGCGCCAACGAGCGCCAAGAGTGGAACGAGAATGGGAAATTCTGCGATGAAAAGCCATCATGGTCATGGCGATAGCTGGCATGGAGTCAGAGATCGTACCGTCAAGCGCATCCTCACTCATGCGATGCAAAGCCGGCATATCGGATCAAATTCCCCCGAGTAATGCACGTTTTTGTATACAAATATCGCAGGAGATATTTCGATGCTGCTTCTTCAACAAATCATCAACGGCGTCATGCTCGGGAGCGTCTATCTGACAGTCGCTGTCGCATTCACTCTGACGATTGGCGTTCTGAACTTTTTGAATTTCACCATTCCGACGCTGTTCATGATGGCCGGTATGCTGGCCTGGGCCTTCACCAAGTGGGGATTGTTCGGCATCGGGCCGCCCGTGCCTTGGGTTATTGCACCGGTGCTGGCCATTGTCATGACAATTCTCATGTCGCTGATCATCGAACGTTTCACGTTTCGGTTCTTGAAAACCAAGTATGGTGACTCGACAGAGCATGCGATCCCACTGGTCAGTTCGCTCGGCTTTTTGCTGATCATCGAAAATCTCATTCGCATCGGTTACGGCACGGAGGCGCAGCGTGTTGCGGGTGCCGGTGGTGCGGATCTGACGATCAACATCGGCGGGCTGTTTCTGCGGGTGCCACAGGTCATCAGCCTGATCGTGGTGCTAGTGATCGTCTACGGCCTCAACTGGATTTTGAAGCACAGCCGCATCGGTCGCGGGCTTCGTGCCATCGCAGAAAACCCCGATGCCGCCAATATTCTGGGCGTTCAGGCCAACAAGCTCGTGCCTGTCATTTTCATGCTTACGGGTCTTCTCTGCGGCCTTGCCGGTATTCTGTTTGCCGTCAATTACGGTGAGGTCTCGCCGCATATGGGTGAAGACATCGGCTCCAAGGCGATTGCTGGCATGGTCGTGGGCGGTCTCGGCTCCATCTGGGGTGCTGTGCTGGGTGGCCTGATCATCGGCCTCACCGAAATGCTGACCATCCACTTCTTCGGTGCCGACACCGTGCAGGTTGCGGTCTGGGGGCTGCTGCTGCTGACTCTCTTCGTTCGGCCACAGGGTCTGTTCGGCCATCATTCCATCGGTAAGGGGAAGCTCTGATGAGTGGTTACTGGATGGGGATTCTGACGATCCTCTCGCTCAATATCATCATGGCCTATGCGATCTTCCTGCCAGTCGCTACCGGTCAGCTCAATCTGGGCGGTGCAGGGTTCCAGGCACTCGGCGCCTATACGGCAGCCTATATCTCCGCGACCTACGGCCTCACTGCCTGGGTCACCATTCCGGCGGCCATGGCTGTGACGGGTCTCGTCAGTTATCTGATCGCCTTCCCGTTGCTGCGCACAAAGGGCGTCTATCTGGTGTTGGCGACCTTTGCCTTTGCCGAAGTCGTTGCTGGTGCCATTCTTAATTCCGAAACACTTGGCGGTGCCATGGGCATGTCGGTGCCGGAATTCGTGGATTATCAGGTCCCGGTCATAGCCGCCGTTCTCGTCAGTCTCTTCGTTTTCTATCTCATGGCGACGCGCCTCGGGTTGGCAATGCGCGCAGCCCATGATGACGATATCGTCACCGATCTCATGGGCGTGAATGTTCGCGGCGTGCGCGTCTGCGCCTTTGCCATCGGCGGCGCGCTGGCGGGCCTCGCGGGCGGGCTTTACTCACACTCCTTCAGCTTCGTGGAAATTCAGGGCTTCAACTCGGCCTTGTCGATCTATGTGCTCCTCTACGTGCTGCTGGGTGGCACGCAGACGGCCTGGGGGCCGTTGGTCGGCGCGACGTTCTTCACCATGCTGCCAGAGGCACTGCGCATCCTTCTGCCTGATCTGAAGCAGTGGGCCAATACGATGTTCGATCTGGGCGCATCGGTTTCGCCACCTGACGAGAGCTGGCGTTTCGTCATTCTCGGTGTTCTCACGGTAACGATGATGATCTTCCGCTCCGAAGGTCTGATCACCCGCACGATGCTGGAGCGGCTACGTTTTCGCAAAACCGCTGACGATGCTCAAGGTAGGGAGATCGCGGCATGAGCGGCAATATTCTTTCCCTTCAAAACGTATCGAAGCGCTTCGGTGGCCTCAGCGTCATAACAGATGTCAGCTTCGATGTTCCCGCTGGATCGCGCATGGCGCTGATTGGCCCGAATGGCGCTGGAAAGACGACGATCTTCAATCTCATTTCCGGTTTCTACCTGCCGGATGAGGGTGACATTCTTCTGGAAAACCAGGCTATCCAGTCAATTCCGTCGCGCAAGCGTATCGGTCTGGGCATTGCCCGCAGCTTCCAGAACATTCGCCTGATGCCGCATCTGTCCGTCACGGAAAACATCATGCTCGGGCAGCAGTCTCGTGCTGGCAGCGTGGTGGATATGTTGAAACCCCTCTCAATCTTCGGTCGCTCGCATTGGCGGCAGGAAGCTGAGGCGCTGCTGGACGAGATGGGGTTGAAAACCTATCCCGGTGAAGTGGTCGCGACGCTGCCCTACGGTATCCGCAAGAAAATCGAGGTGGTGCGGGCGCTTGTTGCCCGGCCAAAGCTGCTGCTTCTCGATGAGCCTGCCGCCGGTCTCAACGCCGCCGAAACCGAAAGCCTGACCGAATTCCTGCAACGCATATCTGCAACCGGCGTGACGTTGCTTGTGGTGGAACACGACATGGGCCTCGTTCGCCGCCTGTGTGACCACGCGGTTGTGCTGAACTTCGGTCGCAAGATTTATGACGGCCCCACCGCCACCGTGCAGGAAGACCCGCTGGTGCTCGAAGCTTATCTCGGGCCGCGCGATGCCAGAGCCATGGTTAAGGCGAAAGAGGAGGACAGCCATGTTGCTTGAAGTTTCAGGGCTGCATGTGCGCTATGGCCGCAACCATGCCGTCAAGGCGCTGGACCTGACCATTCAGGAAGGCGAGATCGTCACCGTTCTTGGCTCGAACGGGGCGGGTAAGACATCCCTGCTTCGGGCGTTGCAGGGCGCGGTCAAACCCGCTGGCGGTTCGGTAAAATTCGCAGGCGAGGATATCACCAATTTCTCGCCCGCCGACCGGGTGACGCGCGGCATGATGCTGGTGCCGGAGGGACGCCAGATCTTCGTCAGCATGACGGTGCACGAAAATCTGCTGATGGGGGCTTACCTTCGCCATGACGGCGACTGGCACCGCGACCTTCAGGCCGTCTATCAGCGCTTTCCCAATCTGTCGGAACGCAAGGACATGAAGGCCAGCGTGCTTTCCGGCGGCGAGCAGCAGATGCTGGCTATCGGGCGGGCGCTGGTGGCCCGGCCCCGGTTGATCATGCTGGATGAGCCATCGCTCGGTCTGTCGCCGCTTTTCGTCAACAACCTCTTCGAACTGATCAAGGAGCTGAACCGCGACGGTATCAGCATTCTCCTGGTCGAACAAAATACAGGCATGGCGCTGGAGACCGCCAGCCGTGGCTATGTGCTCGAACTGGGCAAGGTCGTGCTTGCCGACAGTGCCGCGGCACTGGCCGGAAATACTGCCCTGACCGAAGCCTATCTCGGTGGCAGCCATGCTTCCTCGACATCACCTAGACAAACCCAAACCGTGTGACCCGCGACGGACGGATGGTCCGTTCAGCTTCAGGAGAATGTCATGAAATTGAGTGCTAGATTTTTGACCGCAGTCGCGCTGGCAGGATTGCTCGCAGGCCCGACGCTGGCGGCAGATACGATCAAGATCGGCAACATCGTCGCCACTTCCGGCCCGCTGAAGGGACCGGGCGAACCGACCGTCGTTGCCGCAGACATAGCGTTGCAGGAAATCAATGCTGCTGGTGGCATCAATGGCAAGCAGGTGGAACTCGTGCGCTTCGAGACCGGCTCCGACCCCAAACAGGCGTCTGTCGGCGCGCGCAAGTTGATCCAGGATGACGGCGTGCTGGCCATCGTCGGACCATTGTCCTCCGGTGAAGCGGCTGTGGCGTTCAATGATGCCGACCGTCTCAAGGTGTTGATGATGCCGAACGCGGCCTCGACGCCGGGCCTGACGAACAACCGCAAATATGGCTGGAGGCTGACGGAGGACGAATCCAAGCAGTTCACCCGCATGCTCACATCGCTGAAAAACAAGGGCGTGAAGCTGGACACGGCCCAGATCATCTACATCTCCGAAGAGGTCGTTTCCAACGCCTCCGGCACCAAGCTCTATCCGGCCATCTTCGATAAGATGGGCATCAAGTACGGTCCGCCACTTGCCGTTCAGTACAAGAGCTTCGACATGTCGGCCCAGGCGGCCCAGATCATGCAGGTCAACCCGGATGTCGTTGCCATCGCCGCATTGCCGGATTCCGCCTCCAAGGTCATCAAGGAATTGCGCCGTCAGGGTTACAAGGGCCGCATCATCGGCTCGCAGATATTTGCAGATCCGAACGTGGTCGAACTGTTCGGTCCTGAAGGCAACGGAACCGTCATGGCCGCCGGCTTCTGGAAAGGCTTTAGCGAGCGCTCTTCAGCCTTCAACGACAAATTTGTGAGCGAGGCCGAAAAGCGCGGCATCCACAAGCTCGGCGCTCACCATTCCGATGCGCAGACCTATGACACGCTTTTCCTGATGAAACAGATCATGGAAAAGGCCGGGGTGACCGGTGATCCGGCAAAGGTGGATGAAGAACGCGAAGCCGTTGCCAAGGGCATGGAGGGCGTTACTTTCTCGGGCATTCTCGGCAACAATATCTGCTTCGTCGGCCACGATGCGGAACTGCCCGGCTATGTCATCGAAATCAAGGACGGCCAGTGGACAAAGCTGGACGAAGCTCCCGCCGACAAGTGCAACTGATTGCCTGTTCAACGTAAAAAAGCCGCAGGACGGTGTCGTCCTGCGGCTTTGTTTTTTTGTCGAATGTTCGTGCCTTAGACGGCTTTGTCCATCTTGAAGTCCGTATTCGCAGCTTCTTCGGGCTTGTGTTGAATCAGCGGGCGGTTGCCTGAAAGCTTGCGCACCAGCACGTAGAACACCGGTGTCATGAAGATGCCGAAGATCGTCACGCCGATCATGCCGGAGAACACCGCGACACCCATGGCAGAGCGCATTTCAGCACCCGCACCTGTGGAGATCACCAGCGGCACCACGCCCATGATGAAGGCGAGTGATGTCATCAAGATCGGCCGCAGGCGTAGACGGCTTGCCTCGATGGCGGCGGCAACGGGGGAACGACCTTCGAACTCCAGTTCCCGGGCGAATTCCACGATCAGGATCGCGTTCTTTGCCGACAGGCCAACAAGGACGATGAGGCCGATCTGGGTGAAGATGTTGTTGTCACCTCCTGTCAGCCAGACGCCGGTCATAGCAGCCAGCACACCCATCGGCACGATCATGATGATGGCAAGCGGCAGCGTCAGGCTTTCATATTGTGCAGCCAGCACCAGATAGACCAGCAGCAGGGCCAGCGGGAAGACAAGCAGGCCCGAGCTTCCTGCAAGGATTTGCTGATAGGTCAAATCCGTCCATTCATAAGCAATACCGGATGGCAGGGTTTCGGCAGCGATACGTTCGATGGCGGCCTGCGCCTCTCCCGACGAGAAACCGGGAGCCGGACCACCGTTGATATCTGCTGCAAGGAAGCCGTTGTAACGCGTGGTGCGTTCTGCTCCCGTCGTGGCATCCACCTTCAGCAAGGCTGAGAGCGGTATCATCTGGCCATTGGACGAGCGCACCTTCAACTGACCGATATCTTCTGCATGGGCGCGGAATTTCGCATCTGCCTGCACTCGCACACTATAGGTACGGCCAAAGGCATTGAAGTCGTTCACGTAAAGCGAGCCGAGATAGATCTGCAACGTTTCGAAAACATCGGTTACCGAAACTCCGAGCTGTTCAGCCTTTGCGCGGTCAAGGTCGGCATAGAGCTGCGGCACGTTGATCTGGAAGCTGGAGAACAGGCCAGCCAGTTCCGGTGCCTGATAGGCCTTGGCGAGAAATGCCTTGGTCACTTCATCAAGCGATTGATAGCCGAAACCTGCGCGGTCTTCGATCTGCATCTTGAAGCCACCCGTCGTGCCAAGACCGTTGACCGGTGGTGGCGGGAACATGGCAATAAAGGCATCCTGAACCGCACCGAATTTCTGGTTGAGCGCCATGGCAATGGCACCGCCGGAGAGTTCCGGTGTCGTGCGCTCCTCGAAGGGGCTGAGGCCAACGAAAACGACACCCGCGTTGGAGCTGTTGGTGAAGCCGTTGATCGACAGGCCTGGGAAGGCAATCGCATGTTCGACGCCGGGCTGTTTCATGGCGATATCGCTCATGCGTTTGATGACGTCTTCGGTACGATCAAGACTAGCGGCATCGGGCAATTGGGCAAAACCGATCAGATACTGCTTGTCCTGTGCGGGTACGAAACCGCCCGGCACGGCGTTGAACATGCCATAGGTCGCACCTGCCAGAACCACGTAAACGATCATGACAATGCTTTTGCGGTTCAGCAATCCGCCGACGCTTTTGCCGTAACCGTTCGAGGCCGCACCAAAAGCGCGGTTGAAGCCACGGAAGAAGCCTCCGAAGACCTTATCCATGCCGCGCGTCAGCCAGTCCTTCGGCGCGTGATGATCCTTCAAAAGCAGTGCCGCCAAGGCAGGAGATAGGGTCAGTGAGTTGATGGCCGAGATGACGGTCGAGATGGCAATCGTCAGCGCGAACTGGCGGTAGAACTGGCCTGACAGGCCAGAGATGAAGGCTAGCGGCACGAACACTGCGACAAGCACCAGCGCGATGGCGATGATCGGGCCGGACACTTCCTTCATGGCGCGGTATGTCGCATCACGCGGCGACAGCCCGTTCTCGATGTTTCGCTCGACGTTTTCAACCACCACGATGGCGTCATCCACGACAATACCAATGGCCAGCACCAGCCCGAAGAGGCTAAGCGCGTTGATCGAGAAGCCGAAGATATACATCACAGCGAATGTGCCGATGATGGATACGGGCACGGCAATCAAAGGAATGATCGAGGCGCGCCATGTCTGGAGGAAGAGGATGACGACGATAACGACGAGCGCGATGGCTTCAAGCAGGGTATCGATAACTTTGTCGATGGAAGCGCGCACGAACTGCGTGGTATCGTAGACGATTTCATATTTCACACCATCCGGCATTGCCTTTTGCAGGTCCTGCATGGTGGCGGCTACCTGGTCGGAAATGGTAATGGCGTTGGAGCCGGGTGCCTGGAAGACGGGAATAGCAACGGCAGACTCACCATCCAGCAGCGAGCGCAGCGCATAATCCGCCGCACCGAGTTCGACGCGTGCAACATCCCGCAGGCGGGTGATTTCGCCATTCGTGCCGCTTTTCACGATGATGTTGCCGAACTCTTCCGGCGTGGAGAGGCGGCCTTGCGCATTGACGTTGAGTTGAAGGTCGATGCCGTTGAGGCTTGGCGAAGCACCGATGGTGCCGGCTGCGGCCTGCACGTTCTGTTCGCGAATGGCGTTGCTGATATCGCTGGCAGCCAGATTGTGTTCAGCAGCCTTTTGCGGGTCGATCCAGACGCGCATGGAGTAGTCACCCGCGCCGAATATCTGCACCTGGCCCACACCTTCAATACGGGCCAGCCGGTCCTTGATGTTGAGGACGGCATAGTTGCGCAGATAGGTCAGGTCATACTGATTACCGGGCGAAACCAGATGCACGACCATCATCAGGTCGGGCGAGCTTTTGACGGTGGAAACACCAAGGCTTCGAACTTCGGCAGGCAAACGGGGTTCCGCCTGCGAGACACGGTTCTGCACCAGCTGCTGAGCCTTGTCCGGGTCCGTACCGAGCTTGAACGTCACGGTCAGTGTCATGACGCCGTCGGATGTCGCCTGGCTGGACATATAGAGCATGTCTTCGACGCCGTTGATCTGTTCTTCAAGCGGGGTTGCCACCGTTTCAGCGATGACCTTGGGGTTCGCACCGGGATAGGTGGCGCGAACAACGATGGAAGGCGGCACGACTTCCGGATATTCCGAAATCGGCAGGGCGCGCATGCCGATCAAGCCTGCGACGACGATAAGAACCGATAGCACGCCAGCAAAAACCGGCCGGTCCACAAAAAATCTGGAGATGTTCATAGCAAAGGCCCTCTCGCCTCCGGGTGGAATTTGGATGCAGAAAACCGCTCCGGTGGCATCAGGCCACCGGCGGATCGCTTTTCTGTTTTGAATATGCTGGGGGGCCTATAATCGACCCGCCACGAATGGTTACTGTGAGGCGACTTTCTCTTCCGTCTGCGGTGCGACGATTGCACCGGGACGAATGCGCTGAAGGCCGTTAACGACGATCTTGTCTCCCACGGCCAGGCCGCTTTCGACAATGCGCTGGCCATCCGTCGATGAGCCGGGCTTGATCTGGCGATAGTTCACCTTGTTTTCACCGTCTACGACAAAGACGAACTTCTTGTCCTGATCGGTGCCGATGGCGCGATCGGTGATCACGATACGGTTTTCGGACTTCGGTTCGCCCAAGCGTACGCGTACGAACTGGCCGGGGATCAGATGTCCATCCGTATTGGCGAATACGGCGCGCACACCGATCGTGCCGCTTGCGGCGTCGACCTGGTTATCGATGAGATGCAGGGTGCCTTTGATCGGCGTGCCTTCATCGGCCAGTGTGCCCACTTCGACAGGGATTTGCTCCAAAGCCTGAAGCGCACCGTCTGATACTGGAAGCTGCGAAAGCGCCTTCGCCACCATTTCTTCGCTGGCATTGAAGCTTGCATAGATGGGATCGACAGACACCAGCGTCGTCAGTGCGGGTGACCCCGAACCGGCAGCAACAAGGTTGCCCGTGGTGATTTCAAGTTTGCCGACGCGACCGGAAACCGGAGCGCGAAGCTCCGTGTAGCTGAGGTCGAGCTGGGCGGTGGTGAGTGCTGCGCGGGCCGCCCGAGCCTGTGCTTCGGCATCTGCCAAATTGCTCTGGCGTTGATCCAGATCGCTTTGCGAAATCGTGCGATTGTCAGATAGCCTGCGTCCACGCTCAAGTTCGGTTCTGGCAAGACCGACCTTAGCTTCGGCAGAGGCGACCTGTGCTTCCGCACCGGCAACCGTTGCCTGATAAGGAGCTGGATCGATGGTGAAGAGTGCATCGCCGGCTTTTACCAAAGCGCCTTCACGGAAGTGAACCGCTTGGATTTGTCCGGCGACACGCGAACGGATTTGAACCCGCTCGACAGCTTCAAGACGCCCGGAAAACTGTTCCCAACGCGTCACATCCCGGCTTTCAACAACCGCGACCGTCACTGGAACAGCAGGCGTTTCCGCCGGGCCGGATGCCGCCACCGCACCAGTGGTCATGGGAAGGTCGAATAAGAATGCCGCCGCTGCAACGGACACGGCAAGGCCTATGCCGGCACCCGCAAGGGCACGGCGCTTGTTCTTGAGCGTCATGGGTATCTCCTTGGCTCCATGGGGAGCCGACCAGTTAAGTCGAAAAAATTTTAATGCTTCAGGTTTTGAACGAAATCCGAAAACTCCGTGCAAACGGCAGAGAGCCATTTGCCACCTTCACCGCGGTAAAGCCCTGTCCAGCCGGAGCCGGCAGGGAAAACATGCTGCCGAACCTGAACCCCTGCGTCACTCAGCCGACCGGCATAATTCACGGTCTCGTCACGCAGAGGATCATCCTCAGCTGTAAATATCAGCGCCGGTGCAACACGGTTCAACCGCGTACACTGGCAAGGTGCAGCATATGGGTGGGCAAACCCACAGGCCTTTGCCAGATAATGGCTCCAACCCTCTGCCCAACGCTGCCGCATACCAATCTTGTCGGCATCCCGAAACGACGTGGTTGCCATCATCGGATCGATCATTGGCGAGAGCAAAATCTGCCCCGCCAATTTTCCAGGCATTCTGTCCCGCGCTTTGAGCGCTAGACCTGCCGCCACGTTGCCGCCCGCTTCTTCTCCCGCCACAAACAGCAGCGATTTTGCACCACCATACTGCTTGCGGTTGTTGCTCAAACAGTCGAGCGCGTCGAAAGCGCAGTCGATGACCGCTGGAAACTCGTTGCAGGATGTCGTGCTATAATCTGCCTCGACCACCACCGCGCCGTTATCAGCAAGCGCTCTGGCAACCGGCAATTCCGGACACTGACCGCCCTTTTCCAGAAACGAACCACCGCGTAAATAAAGCACCAGCGGAGGTGTCCGGTTTTCGCCTTCACCCTTATAGACACGAACAGAAAGAGGCTGCTGCGCCTTCTCTCCGCTTTCGATGGTGTGCCACTGCGTGTTCATTTTATTGCCCTCGGGAGGCAATCCATCAGCCACCACTTGCGGTCATTTCTGAAATAGATATTATTGTTCGAGATAAAATACACAAGTCTGAGAAATTGAAAACACTATTCCAAATTCGCGGACAATAGGCAATAAAGGTTATGGGCGATGGATCAGTTGTCGGCAATGCGGGTTTTCGCGCGCGTAGTGGAGACCGGCAACTTCACGCGGGCAGCCACCGCGTTGAATATTCCCAAGACCACGGTCACCAATATGGTGCAAGGGCTTGAGGCACATTTGCGCACCACCTTATTGAACCGGACGACGCGCAGAGTGATGGTGACGACGGACGGCGCGCTTTATTACGAGCGCGCCATACAAATACTGTCCGAGATCGACGAACTGGATGGAAGCTTGTCCAACACGGATACGCAACCATCGGGCCGTCTGCGCGTGGAAATGGCGGGCGCTTTCGCCGACCATATCATCATTCCCAATCTCTGCGACTTCTATGAGCGGTATCCACTCATCCGAATTGACCTTGGTGTTGGCGACAGGTTGGTGGACTACATCGCAGAAAACGTCGATTGCGCTGTGCGGGTGGGAACGCCTCGGGACCAGTCGCTTATCGCCCGCAAGGTTTCTGAACTCGAATTCGTGACATGCGCAGCACCATCTTACATCGAGAGATTTGGCATGCCGCAACAACCCGAAGACCTGGAGGGAGACCATTATTGCGTTGGCTACTTCAACGCGACATCTGGCCAGATCATGACGATGCCGTTCGATAACGGAACACGCGCGGTGGAAATCACGCCGCGTTATATCGTTTCCGCCAATGATAGCCGCACCTATCAGAACGCGGTGCTGGCCGGAATGGGCGTGGCGCAGCTTGTTCCCTTTATGGTTCGCGACGACTTCGCCAGAGGCAATCTCGTGCCGGTTCTGCCGGGGTGGAAGCGGGAGCCCATGCCGATTTATATCGTCTACCCGCAAACGAGGCATGTCACGAACAAAGTCCGCGTCTTTGTAGATTGGCTTGCCAAGTTATTGCACAAAAACAATTTGGGATCGTTGGAATGGCAACCCAGCCCGTCTGATAGTGACCAAATTTTAAACAACGTAAAGATAGCCTGACGACTAGCCGGAAATGTCTCGCCGATAAAAAGCAACGGACATAGGAGGCAGATGATCGGTCGCGCCATCCGCGGTCTCAGGCCAAATGCGTTTGCCTAAATCCGAATCCAAAAGAGCTTCTGTCTTCGAGAGATTAAGGCGGAGTTGCAGGAGAATTTTGCCGATTGTCCAGTCAACGAAGACGCATTCTGCTGGGCAATCCAACACTGTTCCAGAGTTGGTTTCACCAGCGTCTGCTAGGTTAGGCGCAATGTGCGCCTGACGGATGGCTATCAAACGCTTGAGCCAGCCCGACCACGCGCGTCCCTCTTCGGTTTCTAATTGGGCCCAATCGATTTTGGAGCCTAGGAATGTCGCTTCCGCATTCGGATCCGGAATGTCGTCCGCTGAAAAGCCCTTGGGATAACCGCCGAAGTTTTCGGCTTCAGGTGCGCGATTGTCGCGGATGGTTGAAGCGAGTTCGCCCTTATAGTCGGCGAAGAAATGAAACGGGGTGTTGTCCCTGTAGGAGTCACCCATGAAGAGAAGGGGAATTTGAGGAGATAGGAGAAGCAGCGCAGTCAATGCGCGATGAAGCTGATCATCGATGGTGGTGTGCAACCTGTCGCCAAGCGCGCGATTGCCGACCTGATCGTGATTTTGAAGAAAATGGATGAAGGACGTTGATGGCAAGCTGGCAGTTGGAGGCAAATGCTTGCTGATCGTAGGTTCTCCCGCGTCTACGTAACCTTCTGCCGCGATTTTGCGCAGTTGATCAAAAGGGGTATCGGCAAACTTGTCGAAGATTCCGCTGGTTTCGCCTGTCACGATCCGGTGTACGACATGATGAAAACCGTCATTCCAGTCCGCCGTGAACAACCCGTTCGCCAACAGGTCTGTCCCGTTGGGTGGATTTTCGATCATTAAATGAATGGTACGATCCGTCAGTCTCTGTCTGATCACAGCAGGTATCTCTTCAAGGATATGTGTGCTGCTGTCGTCTTTGACCTCATTGACGGCATCAAAGCGCAGGCCATCCAGTCGAAACTCTTCAAGCCAGTACAGGGCATTATCGGTAAAATAGCGTCTGACCGGTTGACGCTCGAAGGCAATCTCCTGTCCCCAGTCATTGTGTTTATCCCGAAAAAACTCAGGCGCATATTGGCTCAGAAAGTTTCCTTCGGGACCAAAGTGATTGTAGACGACGTCGAGAAAGACCATCAAACCAAGGCCGTGGGCGATGTCTATCAATGCTTTAAGATCGTTGGGTGTACCATAGGCTGTGTGGGGAGCATATTGCAGCACGCCATCGTACCCCCATCCTCTCGCTCCTGGGAAATGTGCGAGTGGCAGAATCTCGATTGCGGTCACCCCGATTTCCTTGAGGTGATCAAGCTTGGCAGCGGCCGCATTGAATGTCCCCTCAGGTGTGAAGGTACCAATGTGAATCTCGTAGATCACGGCCTCATGCCATGGTCTGCCTCTCCACTCCCGGTGTTTCCACTGGTAGGCGTTCGGATCTGTCAGGATGGACAGGCTTGAAACATCGGATTGTTGTCGGCGTGAGGCGGGGTCCGAGACAACGCTACCGTCATCCAAAACGAAACCATATGATGAGCCAAACGGCTGTTCGTTGATGAAGATTTCGAACCAGCCGTCTTGCGAACGGGTCATGAGATGATCGCCCGATAAGCGCAGCTTGACCTGTTTCTGGTTGGGTGCCCAAAGCCTGAAACGCGTTCCGCCATCGATGAGCTGAGCGCCCCAAGCTAGAGTAGAGCGAGTTTCGGACCCAGTACGCGCAACAGCCAGTTCGTCAAGCATTTTATAAAACCCTTTGATAACATCATCATAGACTGACCGGAGCCAGACTAACGGCTGGAACCGGCGTAAGTTGCAAATCTGCAATGATGCAAATTTGTGACGTCTTCGAGTGTTCGGCGGAACTGACCTGCTGTCGGGCTGTCCTAGATCATGATCTCGCCGCCCGTTACGGGGATGACTGCTCCGGTCATGTAGCTTCCAAGCTCGGATGCGAGCAGCACATAGGCACCTGCCAATTCCGCTGGCTGGCCAGCACGGGCCAACAGCGTCTTTTCGCCGAATTTTGCGGCCTTTTCAGCAGGCATTGTGGACGGGATGAGAGGCGTCCAGATCGGGCCGGGCGCGACGGCGTTTACCCGGATGCCCTTGTCTGCCACCATTTCGGCTAAACCAGCGGTAAAGTTGGATATCGCCCCTTTTGTCGACGCATAGGCCAGCAGAGCCTGCGATGGCTGTCGTGACTGAATGGACGTTGTGTTGATGATGGAACTACCGGGCTTCATCAGCGGGACCGCTGCCTTGGAAAGGAAAAACGGCGCGTAGATATTGGTCCGAAACGTCTCGTCCCATTCCTCTGCGGTGATGTCCTCTATCGAGGCGTAAGTGCGCTGGAATGCGGCATTGTTGATCAGGATGTCGATCCCGCCCAGTTTCTCGACCGTCTGTGCCACAAGCGATCTGCAGTGCGCTTCGGATTTGATGTCTCCGGGCACGAGGATTGCTTTGCGGCCTGCTTCTTCGACCCACTTGGCCGTGTCTTTCGCATCGTCGTCTTCGTTAAGATACGAAATGAGAATATCGGCTCCCTCTCTGGCAAAGGCTATGGCCACGGCTTTTCCAATGCCGGAATCACCGCCCGTAATCAGCGCGACTTTTCCCGATAGTTTGCCGTCTCCGCGATAAGAGTGCTCGCCGTGATCAGGAACAGGCTGCATCTGTGCAGTCGTTCCCGGCGGTTCCTGTTGCTGTTCAGCGAAGGGCGGCGTGGGACGATTTGTATCGGACATCAAATTTCCAATCATGTTGCTGGCGGGAATGCCTTTCCCTCTGCTAACAAGTGATTGGCCGATACGTTCCCCCGAATAAGCCCCATCATTAGTCCAATCGAGCCTCAAGCCGTTTGGGCAACGTTGGAAAACACCAGCTCCATACGGTCGGCAAGAAACCGTGTGACGATGCTTTGGATGGGCTTGCTATCCATATCGACGTCGACGGCCTGGCTGACGAGAACGATGCTGTCTGCGGCGCAATTGAGAAGTTCCACGTCGCGAGCCGAGACCCGTTCGGCAGTCAATCTCGTTTCCTGACGTCGATAATCGGCCAGACCTTCACGCTCCAGCGCTTTGGTGATCGAGCCGGTTTCCGCATAACCAGCTATGATGCCCGGAAACCGATCTGCTGAGAACAAGGAAACAGACCGCGACATCGGCGCGCCGTCGGCGACTGCCAAATGCTCGACGCGGTGCAAGGGGGAGCCGAGGCCGCAGGACAGGAGCTTTGCCTGGGCGGTATCGGCCGCCACGATCTCTGCATGAATGAGACGACCGGAAGGGGCGAGCGATTGCTGCATCATGTTCTCGGAGAACCTCGCCCTTTCCCCTATGGGGTAAGCGACACGCGTCTTTGCCGCATTGACGAATGTCCCGCGGCCACGTTCAGCACGTAAAACTCCATCACTCGATAGCGCTGCAATGGCCCGCCTGACCGTATGTCTGTTGACGCCAAACTGCGTGGCGAGTTCGGTTTCCGGCGGCAATTGCTCGCCCATTTCGCCGTTGGCGATTGCGCCGCGAAGTCCATCCGCCACCCTGCGCCATCGGGATATGCCATCGTCATTTGCATTCATTTTTCTTCAAACGTCCCGCTGTCATTCCATCGTCATGATTAGTGATGTATAAAACAAATAAGAATGGTTGTCTATACAAATAGACAAATTACAAACCTACCATATCGGCGGCAAAATGATGGAAGTATTCAATCGAAAGCAAGCGCTGGATATCCTTGCCAACGCACCGGCAGATGTTCTTTTGCAAACCTACGGCGTGCTGGAGGCGCAAATGCCGCGGGCAGCGCCTGTGCGAGGGCCTGAAATCGGCACCGTAATGGTTCGCGGCAAAATTGGCGGCGGCGGCGCCGCATTCAATCTTGGGGAAGCCAGCGTCACTCGCGCAACCGTCAAGCTCGCAACCGGTGAGGTTGGGCATTCGATTGTTCTCGGTCGCGATCAGCGCAAGGCACATATCGTCGCTCATCTGGATGCGTTGCGGCAAAGCCCTGACTGGGTCGCGCGCATCGATGACGAAATTGTTCGCCCCGCCTTGGCTATTCTGGAAGACACCAAACTCCGCCGGGCTGAAGAAACGGAAGCGACGAAGGTTGATTTCTTCACCGTCGCGAGAGGAGAAGACTGATGAGTACGGTCACGTTCGATGGCGGCTTTGCCGATCCGGTCTTTGCTTCGCAAGATGTCTTTCATGCCGTAATGCATGCCGTTTCAAGACCGGGAACGGTTGCAACGCTGGGTGAGCGTGCCGCTGGCCCAGCGCCGCTAAATGCTGCCGCATCCGCAATTCTGCTTACACTGGCTGACTACGATACGCCCGTGTGGATTGAGGCCTCGGACGCGATGAAGGATGTTGCAGCGTGGCTCACCTTCCATAGCGGTGCACCCATTGCGCAAGAGCCGTCGAAGGCGAGTTTCGTGCTTTTGACTGAAGCAAGCGATGTGGCGCAGTGGCAGACCTTTGCGCATGGAACGATGGAATATCCAGACCGTTCTGCGACCCTCATTCTACCGGTCCGCTCGATCAACGGTGGAGCATCGCTTGAGCTGACGGGACCAGGCATCGAGACTTCCTGCACCATCGCGCCTGCCGGTCTGCCAGAGGGTTTCGTGGGTGCCATGGAAGCCAATGCCGCCCGTTATCCGCTGGGCTTTGACATTCTGCTTGTCTGCGGTGCTGAGGCGATTGCCTTGCCGCGCACGACGCGTATTCGGGAGGTGTGATCCATGTATGTTGCAGTAAAGGGTGGCGAAGCAGCCATCGATAAAGCTCATAAGCTGCTGGCGGACCGCCGGCGTGGCGATCGCGATATTCCCGCCTTGACGCTGGAGCAGATCGCCGGCCAGCTGTCGCTGGCAGTTGACCGGGTCATGGCTGAAGGATCGCTTTACGATCCGCAGTTGGCAGCCATGTGTGTACGCCAGTCGCGGGGTGATCTCATCGAGGCGATTTTCCTGATGCGGGCCTATCGCACGACCCTGCCGCGCTTCGGATATTCGCGGCCTATCGCCACGGATTGCATGAGCATCGAGCGACGCGTATCGGCAACCTATAAGGACATCCCAGGTGGCCAGTTGCTGGGGCCCACTTTTGATTACACCCACCGGCTGATCGATCCCGATATGGCCGGTGACGAGCCGGTGGATGAACCAGCAAGACGCGCTCTGGATGATGTGCCAGCCTTTCCGAGAGTGACCGATATTCTCAACGATGAAGGCTTGATCGAACCGGATGTCCCCTCGGACAAGGAGCCTGCCGATCTGACGCGTGACCCAACGGCATTTCCCGTCGATCGCGATTTGCGATTGCAGGCTTTGGCACGGGGTGATGAAGGGTTTCTTCTGTCTCTTGGTTACTCCACCCAGCGCGGTTATGGCCGCACCCATCCCTTTGTCGGCGAAGTGCGTATCGGCATGGTCGACATCGAGATCGACGTACCGGAACTTGGCTTTGCCGTCTGCCTTGGCTCCATCCGCGTTACGGAATGCCAGATGGTCTCGCAGTTCAAGGGGCAGGGCGAGGAGGGGCCGAAGTTCACCCGTGGCTACGGCCTCGTTTTCGGCCAGTCGGAACGAAAGGCAATGGCGATGAGCCTTGTCGATCGCGCTCTCCGCGCCGACGAGTTTCAGGAACAGCGCAACGCGCCCGCGCAAGATGAGGAATTTGTTCTTGCCCATTGCGACAATGTCGAAGCCACCGGGTTTGTCGAGCATCTGAAACTGCCGCATTACGTAGATTTCCAGGCGGAACTCGGCCTGTTGCGCATGCTTCGGCGTGAAAATGAAGAGCTGCTGGCGACCAAGGAGGCCGCAGAATGAACCTGCCAAGCTACAACTTCGCCTATCTCGACGAACAGACCAAACGGATGATCCGTCGCGCCATTTTGAAGGCGATTGCCATTCCCGGCTATCAGGTGCCGTTCGCATCGCGTGAAATGCCCATGCCCTATGGCTGGGGAACCGGTGGCGTACAGGTTACCGCTGCCATTCTCGGTCCGGACGATGTTCTAAAAGTCATCGATCAAGGTGCCGACGATACCACCAATGCAGTCTCCATCCGCGCCTTTTTCGCAAAGACGGCAGGCGTTGCCACGACGACGAAGACGGAGGAGGCGACAGTCATCCAGACACGTCACCGCATTCCGGAGACGCCGCTGAAAGCTGGCCAAACGATCGTCTACCAGGTTCCCATTCCCGAACCGCTTCGGTTTCTTGAGCCGCGTGAAACGGAGACGCGTGTCATGCATGGGCTGGAGGAATACGGCCTTATCCACGTAAAGCTCTACGAGGACATCGCCCAGCACGGTCATATCGCTACGACCTATGCCTATCCGGTGAAGGTCGAGGGGCGTTATGTCATGGACCCGTCGCCGATCCCGAAGTTCGACAACCCGAAAATGAACGATTCACCTGCGCTGCAATTGTTCGGTGCCGGGCGCGAGAAGCGCATCTACGCCCTGCCGCCGTTCACGGAAGTGGTCAGCCTCGATTTCGAGGATCACCCTTTCGCTATTCAGCGGTTCACCGCTCCCTGTGCGCTCTGCAATGCCACCGGCGTTTATCTCGATGAAGTGGTGACGGATGATCGCGGGGGCCGGATGTTTGTTTGCTCTGATACCGACCATTGCGAAACCCGCCAGGCAGAGGGTCATCACGGCCCAGGCTTGCCCCAACTGGCGACAGGAGAACAGTCATGACCGGTCCGATCCTTTCTGTTCAAAAGCTGGAGCGTCGCTACGGTGATTTCATCGGATGCACGGATGTCTCTTTCGATGTCTGGCCGGGTGAGGTTGTTGCTATCGTCGGTGAATCCGGCTCCGGCAAAACAACGCTGCTCAACTGCATATCGGCACGGCTTGAACGCTCCTCGGGTAGCGTCCAGTACCGCATGCGGGATGGGCGGTTTCCTGATCTTGAGGAGCTTTCAGAGGCGGAGCGCCGGTTTCTGATGCGCACCGACTGGGGTTTCGTTCATCAAAATCCTGCCGACGGTCTGCGCATGCGGGTGTCAGCCGGTGCCAATGTCGGTGAGCGGCTGATGGCGGTCGGCGAGCGACACTATGGTGATATCCGCAAATCCGCCGGTGAGTGGCTGTCACGCGTGGAAATCGCGGTGAACCGTATCGACGACCAGCCGGTGGCCTTTTCCGGTGGTATGCGTCAGCGATTGCAGATCGCCCGCAATCTCGTCACCCATCCGCGCCTGATTTTCATGGATGAGCCGACTGGTGGCCTCGATGTGTCCGTGCAGGCCCGCGTGCTCGACCTGTTGCGCAATCTCGTCAACGACCTCGGTCTTTCCGTGGTCATCGTAACGCATGATCTGGCTGTCGCACGCCTACTGTCGCAGCGGATGATCGTCATGAAAAGCGGTCGCATTGTTGAACAAGGGTTGACCGACCGGGTGCTGGACGATCCGCAGCATGCCTACACCCAGCTTCTTGTCGCCTCGATACCGGAGAGCTGAAATGACGCTTCATCACACATCTTCGGCGCTTGCAGAGACGATCGTTCTTTCTGTCGGCAATGTCGCCAAATCCTTCACCATGCATCTGCGCGACGGCATCGTCTTGCCAGTGGTACGCAACGTCAGCTTCAATCTCCATCGCGGAGAATGTGTCGTGCTTGGCGGCCCATCCGGTGTCGGCAAGTCTTCGATCCTGCGCATGGTCTACGGCAACTATGCCATCGACCAAGGCCATATTCTGGTTCGCGATGGTTCGACCGACACCATGAATGACCTTGGCAGCGGCGATCCGAGACTGATCCTTGCGCTGCGACACAATAGTATCGGTTACGTCAGCCAGTTTTTACGGGCCGTGCCGCGCGTTTCGGCGCTTGAGATCGTAGCCGAACCTTTGACGGCACGTGGTGTCGGCAAGGAAAACGCCGTCGCTCGCGCGGCCGCTTTGCTAACCCGGCTCAATCTGCCGGAAGCATTGTTCGGCCTGCCGCCTGCGACGTTCTCGGGCGGTGAGAAACAGCGCGTCAACATCGCGCGTGGCTTCATCACCGATCATCCCATTTTGCTGCTGGATGAACCAACGGCCTCGCTGGACGCTGAAAACCGCGATGTTGTGGTTGATATGATCAAGGAAAAGCTCGGCCAAGGCACAGCCATTCTCGGTATTTTCCATGATCTTCCCGTGCGCAATGCGGTTGCCACTCGCATGCTTGATGTATCGGGCTTCTCGGCAAGAAAGGCAGCATCATGACCAAGCTCTCCATTGAACCGCTGATCGATCCAACCGCCCAGGTCAAGTATTGCGTTTTTGGACGCTATACGGAAGTAGCCGCCGGTTGCCATATCTCGGAAACCGAAATGGGCGACTATTCCTATATCGAACGCGGCGGCCAGGTCTGGTGCGCGACGATCGGAAAGTTCGTCAACATCGCGGCCAGCGTGCGTATCAATGCCACCAACCACCCGATGGATCGTGCAAGCCTTCATCATTTCACCTATCGCGCTGGTGACTATTGGGAGGGTGCAGGCGACGAGGCGGATTTCTTCGCTGCCCGCCGCGCCAAGCGGGTGGTGATTGGTCACGATGTCTGGATCGGTCATGGGGCGACACTTCTTCCCGGCGTCACTGTCGGTAATGGAGCCGTGATCGGCGCAGGAGCCGTCGTGTCCCGCGATGTCGCGCCTTACACCATCGTCGGCGGCGTACCTGCCCGTGTGATCCGCGAGCGGTTTACTGCTGAAATTGGTGCTCGAATGGACCGGCTTTCCTGGTGGGATTGGCCGCACGACAAGCTTTTTGAAACGCTTGCCGATTTCCGCTCTCTGCCTGTTGAAGAATTTCTCAGCCGTCACGGCGGCTGACATAAAAACTTCATTAAATCGTCACCGTACGATCATCGAAAGCCGTCCAATGTCCTTCGAACAGACCGGCATCAGGAGCAAAAAATGACTGCGATCACCGTATCCAATCTTTCGAAAAAGTACGGAAATACGCTTGCTCTCGACTGCGTGGATCTGACACTCGAGCGGGGCGAGATGGTGGCTTTGATCGGGGCGTCCGGTTCCGGTAAAAGTACGTTGATCCGCCATATCGCTGGCCTTGAGACGGGAGATGGTCAAAATGGACGGATCGAGATTTTGGACACCGTTTCGCAAAAAGCTGGCCGGTTGACCGGATATGTGAAGCGTGGTGCCGTATCGGTGCTGTTCCAGCAGTTCAATCTCGTCGGTCGCCTGTCCGTACTGACCAATGTGCTGATCGGTCTTCTTGGCCGCGTGCCGCGCTGGCGCGGAACGCTGGGACTGTTCAACGCGGAAGAAAAAGCCGCAGCCCGCGCAGCGCTTACCCGTGTCGGTATTCCGCAGGTTGCTCTGCAGCGTTCTTCTACGTTGTCCGGTGGACAGCAGCAGCGCGCGGCCATTGCCCGCACACTCGTGCAGGGCGCTGAAATCCTGATTGCCGACGAGCCCATTTCGGCGCTCGATCCATCATCGGCGCGCCGGGTGATGGATGTACTTGCCGATATCAATACGCAGGACAGGATCACGGTCCTCGTCTCACTGCATCAGGTTGAATATGCCCGTCGCTATTGTAAGCGCACGATCGCCATGCGCAACGGCGCTATCGTCTTCGATGGTCCTTCGACTTCGCTGTCCAACGCATTTCTGGCCGAACTTTACGGTTCGGCATCGGAAGAACTGGTCCTGCCGGATGCCCCGGCGGAGCAATCGGCTCCTGTGCCTGCCACGGAGCTGCCCAACCGTCAGCCGGCGTTTACCACGGCCTGACTTTCCCTGTTATCGGAGACCTCTCATGAACGCGATACTGAAAAGCATGGCGGCGGTGTCTATCGCCTTTACAATGACGTCCGTAGCGCTTGCGCAGGACACGATCAATTTCGGCATCATCTCGACCGAGTCTCAGCAGAACCTCAAGACCAGCTGGGATCCGCTTCTCGCCGACATGAAAAAGAAGACCGGCCTGGACGTAAAGGCGTTCTTCGCTTCCGATTATGCCGGCATTATCGAAGGCATGCGTTTCAACAAGGTGCAGATCGCCTGGTACGGCAACAAGTCTGCCATGGAAGCCGTTGACCGCGCCAATGGCGAAGTTTTCGTGCAGAGCGTTCCTGTCGGTGGCGAGCCTGGCTACTGGTCTGTGGTCATCGTTCCCAAGGATTCCCCGATCCAGACCATTGATGACGTTTTGAAGTGCGACAAGTCGATCAACTTCGGCCTTGGCGACCCCAATTCGACCTCTGGCTACCTTGTTCCAATGACGTTCGTCTTCGGCGCACGCGGTATCGATCCGAAGTCTTGCTTCAAGAACGTGACCAACGCCAACCATGAAACCAACGCCATGGCCGTTGCGAACAAGCAGCTGGATGCCGCTGCCAACAACACCGAGAACATGGCTCTGATCAAGCAGAACAAGCCGGATGCATTCGCCAATATCCGCGAAGTCTGGCGTTCGCCTCTGATCCCGTCTGACCCGATCGTATGGCGCAAGGACGTGCCGGAAGAAACGAAAACCAAACTTCGTGAATTCTTCCTGACCTATGGCACCGATAAGTCCACCGGCAATGTTGCAGAGGAAAAGAAGGTCTTGGCCGGTCTCAAATGGGCTCCTTTCCGCGCCTCGACCGACAAGCAGCTTCTGCCGATCCGCGTCATGGAGCTGTCGAAGTCGATTGCCCAGGCGCAGGCCGATGCATCGCTTTCCGCTGAAGCCAAGGCCACCAAGATCAAAGATCTGACGGAACAGAAGAGCAAGTTCGAAGCCGAACTCGCAACAGCGTCCAAGACCTGATCTCTCCAAAATTTTCTGGGCGGGACCATCGGCCCCGCCCAGCTTTCTCTGACAGCGGATTGACGACAATGAGCGAAACATCTCTGCAAAACAAAGCGATCCCGATGGCGGTTGCGAAACAGCCGGGCGGCCTGCGCAACGGCCTACTCACCTTGGGCCTGGTTGCAGCGTTGTTGATCAGCTGGGGACCTGCCGAGATGGGGCGGTGGACTTATCTGTTCAGCGACAGCGGCAACATGGCCACCTATGCCAAGGATTTCCTGAAGCCGGATTTCAGCACCTGGCAATATTACCTCGAAGAAATGATCGTCACGGTTCAGATCGCACTCTGGGGCACCTTCCTTTCAGTGCTTCTGTCGATCCCGTTCGGCATCCTTTCTGCCCACAACATGGCGCCATGGTGGATCAACCAGCCGGTACGACGTCTGATGGACATGTTCCGGGCCATTCATGAAGTCGTCTTCGCTGTGTTGTTCGTGGTGGCGGTGGGGCTTGGACCTTTTGCGGGTGTCATGGCCCTATTCATTCACACGACCGGTATTCTCGCAAAGCTGTTTTCCGAAGCGGTCGAAGCCATCGATCCGCGTCCCGTCGAGGCTATCCGTACGACCGGTGCCTCGCGCATGCAGCAGGTTATTTTCGGCGTCATCCCGCAAGTTTTGCCGCTTTGGATCTCGTTTTCGCTCTATCGCCTTGAATCGAACATACGTTCCGCAACCGTGCTGGGGCTTATCGGCGCGGGTGGTATCGGCCAGGTTCTCTTTGAATCGATCCGCGGTTTTTATTACCCGCAGGCATCCGCCATCATCATCATCGTCGTTTTGACGGTTACGCTCATGGACCTCATCTCGCAGCAACTGCGCCGGATCGTGATCTGACCGCCGGTTACGACTGCTTTCTCTTCACAGCCGTTTCATGACGGCGTATCCAACCGAATGAACATCATGCAAAAAGATCTCGTCTTCACCAACTGCGCAATCGTTCTCCCGCAGGAAATCATCAACGGCACCTTGCTTATTCGCGATGGGAAAATCGCAGACATCACCCACAGGAACTCATCTTCCGGTATCGATTTGGATGGCGATTTTGTGATGCCGGGTTGCGTCGAGTTACATACGGACCATCTCGAAACCCACGTCCAGCCGCGCCCGAAGGTCCGTTGGAATCTGGATGCAGCCCTTCAGGCGCATGACGGTCAGATCGCCACAGCTGGCATCACCACTGTTTTCGATGCTTTGCGCGTCGGGATGGATGGCGACACGGAACTCGGTTCGGACGATATGTCTGCCATGGCGCAGACCATTTCGGCGGCAATGGCAGCAGACCGGTTGCGGGCCGAACATTTCATTCACCTTCGCTGCGAAGTTTCGATGCCTGATGCCGTCGAGCATTTCGACCAGATGAAGAGCAATGATCGTGTCAGACTTGCATCTTTGATGGATCATGCTCCCGGCCAGCGGCAGTTCGTCAGTCTTGAAGCCTATCGCATCTATTATCAGGGCAAGAAAAAGCTGTCCGACGCGGATTTCGCTGCTTTCAGTGAAAGGCGCATTGCGCAGTCCGACGCCTACTCGGCAAAACACCGGCATCTAATCGCCGAGCGTTGCCATGCAAGCGGCATCTCTGTCGCATCTCATGATGACGCGACCGCAGAACATGTGGCCGAAGGGGTTGAACTCGGCATTTCGCTGGCGGAGTTTCCGACAACCGTAACTGCAGCGCAGTTTTCACGAGAGGCTGGCCTGCAAGTGCTGATGGGCGCACCGAATGTGGTGCGCGGTGGCTCTCATTCGGGCAATGTCTCGGCCATTGAACTTCTGGAAAAAGGGGCGTTGGATATATTGTCGTCCGACTATGTCCCCTTCAGCCTTGTGCAGGCGGCGTTCCTTCTATCCGAGAAGCAGATTGTTGATCTGCCACATGCCATTCGCCTGATTTCCGCCAATCCCGCTGACGCTGCAAAGCTTTCCGACCGCGGACGTATTGAAATCGGGCTCAGGGCGGATCTCGTCAGAGTTCGCTCGACTTCGGGTTTGCCGCCTTTGATTGCGGGCGTTTGGCGCGAGGGACTTCGTGTCGCCTAAGGGCAAAACATGAACCGTTTAGGGCACGGGTCCGATCGTGCCCTTTCAAAGCCGGGCTTTTGTCGAACGGGATGTTGAAAGAAGAAGGCTTGTTTCACTCCCCGTTATGCCGGGGACGAGGCGTATGCGACGCAGGACGGAATCGAAGTCGCTTAAGGTAGAGGCGCTGAGTTCGACAATCAGATCCCACCGACCGTTGGTGGAGTGAATTTCCGAAATTTCAGGAAATCCGCCAAGAGTGCGGATGACCTTATCCGTGACGTGGCCTTCGATTTCAATCATCATGATGCCACGTATGGCCTCTTCCACGGCGTCGGCCCGCAATATCACCGTGTAACCGATAATCGTGCCGCTCGCTTCCAATCGTTCGATGCGAGCACGCACCGTGGCGCGAGACGTTTTTGTTTCGAGCGCAAGATCCGAGATACTACGACGACCGTTGTGGCGTAGAAGCGTGATCAGCTTCTCATCCAGATTATCCATGACATTCCATTTTGCTCAATATATTTCTCATTGTGGTAAGAGAATAATGCTATTTTGCCAATCTTTATCGTTCAATCTGCCGCAACCTTTTGCTTCAATTTACCCGTTGGATCGAAGGGGAGAAAAACATGGAATGCAGGCTGATTGGGGTGCCGTTACAGATTGGTGCCGGGCAATTGGGGTGCGAGATGGGGCCGAGTGCTTTGCGCATTGCGGGGCTGAAGACCTCGCTTGAAGACCTCGGACATTCTGTTGTCGACGTTGGCAATGTAACGCCTGCTCCGTTTCGCGATTTTAACCATCCCAACGGCGCAGTTCACCATTTATCCGAGACAGTTGCCTGGACCGAAGCATTGGCCGAGATTGCCTATCGCGAAAGCGAAAATGCGATGCCGATCTTTCTTGGTGGAGATCACGCCATTTCAGCAGGAAGTGTGACGGGTGTGGCGCGCAGAGCGGCAGAGCTTGACCGACCATTGTTCGTGTTGTGGCTGGACGCACATACGGATTATCACACGTTGGAAACCACGCGCAGCGGCAATCTACACGGTACGCCGGTGGCTTATTATAGTGGACGTGAAGGCTTTGAAGGCTACTTCCCGCCGGTTCCCCATCCTGTCCATCCATCCCATATCTGCATGATCGGCATCCGTAGTGTTGATCCCGCCGAAAGTGCAGCGCTGGAGGAAACCGGCGTCACTATTCATGACATGCGAATGATTGATGAACACGGTGTTGCCGTGCTTCTGCGTGCGTTCATAGAGCGTGTCACTGCCGCGAATGGTCTCCTGCATGTCAGTCTGGACGTGGATTTTCTCGATCCTTCCATCGCTCCCGCCGTCGGCACCACCGTGCCGGGCGGTGCGACGTTCCGGGAAGCGCATCTCGTCATGGAAATGCTGTGCGACAGCGGGTTGGTGTCCAGCCTCGATCTCGTGGAACTCAATCCATTTCTCGATGAGCGTGGGCGAACGGCGCGCTTGATGGTGGACCTGACCGCAAGCCTGATGGGCAAGCGCGTCATGGACCGCCCGACGAGAGCAGGTTGAGGGGGGGGGCAGGATCATGGCAGCAACACCCAATCTCAACATCGTCCCGTTCATCAGCGTCGATAACATGATGAAGCTAATTTTGACGGTCGGCATGGACACGTTTCTTCGTGAACTCGCCGATACTATCGAAGAGGATTTCCGTCGCTGGGACGCGTTCGACAAGAGGTCGCGCATCGCGTCTCACTCGGAAGAAGGCGTTATAGAATTGATGCCTACAAGTGATGGGAAGCTCTATGGCTTCAAATATGTCAACGGACATCCGAGAAACACGAGGCAGGGCAGGCAGACAGTGACCGCCTTCGGTGTTCTCTCAGATGTTGGCAATGGCTACCCTATGTTGCTGACGGAAATGACGATCCTGACGGCATTGAGGACGGCGGCGACCTCTGCTGTTGCGGCGAAATATCTCGCCCGCAAGGATGCGCGCTCGATGGCCATCATCGGTAACGGTGCGCAGAGCGAATTTCAGGCCCGTGCCTTCAAGGCAATTCTGGGAGTCGATCAACTCCGGCTTTATGACATCGATCCTGCCGCTAGCCTCAAATGCCAAAGAAATTTGAAGGGACAGGGCTTTTCAATAACGATCTGCAAAAGCGCGGAAGAGGCGGTTGAAGGTGCCGATATCATCACGACCGTTACCGCAGATAAACAATACGCCACCATCCTTACAGACAACATGGTTGGTCCCGGGATTCACATCAACGCGGTGGGCGGAGATTGTCCGGGGAAAACCGAACTGCATAGGGACATTCTGCTCCGCTCCGATATTTTCGTTGAGTACCCGCCACAGACCCGTATCGAAGGCGAAATTCAGCAATTGCCACAGGATCATCCCGTGACCCAGCTTTGGCAAGTCATTGCGGGCAGCACGGTTGGGCGAAAAACGGATCGGCAGATTACGCTGTTCGACAGTGTTGGCTTTGCCACCGAAGACTTTTCTGCGCTTCGCTATGTCAGATCGAAGCTTGCCCAAACGGGCCTCTATGAGGAACTGGATTTGCTGGCCGACCCCGACGAGCCGCGCGATCTCTACGGCATGCTGTTGCGGTGTGAGGCCTCGACAAAGGGTTTGTCACCCACCCAGCCTGAAGCGGTATTATAGCCGCTCCAGACGTTTTCTTCGGGCTGCCATTTGCTCCCGCCAGATGGTGAACAAACCTGCCGCGATAACGATTGCTGCCCCGCCGACCATGTGCGGGCTCAATACTTCTCCGTAAAGGCTGACGCCAACAATGGAGACCAGCACGAGTTGGTAGTAGGAGAACGGCTGAACCGAAGCCGCATCGGCAAATTCGAAGGCGCGGATGAGCATATAGTGGCCGCTCATGCCGGTTATGCACAGCGCCAGCATCCAGCCCCAGTCATAAGGCAGCATGTTCACCCAATAAAACGGCCCGACCAGCGTCAAGGCGAAAGCGCCGGGAACACCGGTATAGAAGAAGCTTGTCATCGCCTTGTCCGTGCGGCTGGCGAGCCGTGTCAGCACGCCATAGAGGCCGAGCAGGAAGGCTGCGGCAAATGTGACGATGAGTATCGGGTCGAAGCCGTTTTCATCAGGCTTGAGGATGACGAGGACACCGAGAAAGCCAACGAGAATGGCCGACCAACGCTTCCAACCCACTTGCTCGTTTAAAAGCGGAACGGATAAAGCCGCGACGATCAGCGGTGTGGACGCGAGAATGGAATGGGTGTGAGCCAGCCCGACAGTCGAAAACGATATGATGGAAAGCACGATCTGGACGGCGAGAATGACACCGCGGCTTGCCTGTAGCCAGAACCGGTTTGTTGACACCGCCTGCCGGATGCCACCGTTCGATCTCAACGCGAGAATGATCACGAAAACGGCAAAGGCCCAATACCGCAACATGGTCACGAATATCGGCGGATATGCCGAACCGAGATGTTTCGAGATGCCATCCTGAACGGCGAAAATAGTGAAGGCCGCTAACGCGTAAAGATAACCTACGGACTGAGGAGGCATTGGAAACTCTGAATATGGGCAGACGATGGGCGGAGAGGCCTGAACCTCTTAGACGATTATAGCCGAATGCAAAACCGACAAAGTGGATCATTTCGCTTTGCCGGCATCGATTACTGCCGACCCGCCATCACACCAGAACAGCGCAACATCAAAAAAACAACATGTCATACATGTTTGACAATTATTTGAATATCTGTCTAATAAGGGGTGTTATGGATTGCCGTTGGCCGCCGGGCTGCATTGGGAGGACAGATGATTATTACCGACATCGAAGTGCGGGTCTTTAAGACAACAACGCGCCGACATTCCGATAGCGCCGGCCATGCTCATCCTGGTCCTGCGCATCAGGTCGAGCAGGCGATGCTGACGGTCCGCACCGAGGACGGTAAGGAAGGGCATTCCTTTACGGCACCTGAGATCGTCCGGCCCCATGTGATCGAGAAGTTCGTCAAAAAGGTGCTGATCGGCGAGGATCATCGCGACCGTGAACGGCTGTGGCAGGACCTTGCTCACTGGCAGCGCGGCTCTGCCGCCCAGTTGACCGACAGAACCCTGGCAGTCGTTGACTGTGCATTGTGGGATCTGGCGGGTCGTTCGCTCAACCAACCTGTATACAAGTTGATTGGTGGTTATCGCGACAAGGTGCTGGCCTATGGCTCGATCATGTGCGGCGATGAGCTTGAGGGCGGTCTCGCGACGCCGGAAGACTATGGTCGTTTCGCTGAGACGCTGGTCAAGCGCGGCTATAAGGGCATCAAGCTGCACACCTGGATGCCACCTGTCAGTTGGGCTCCTGATGTGAAGATGGACTTGAAGGCCTGCGCCGCCGTTCGCGAAGCGGTCGGTCCGGATATCAGCCTCATGATCGATGCCTTCCACTGGTATTCCCGCACGGATGCGCTGGCCTTGGGTCGCGGTCTTGAAAAGCTCGATTTCGACTGGATCGAGGAGCCGATGGATGAGCAGTCCATGTCATCCTACAAATGGTTGGCCGATAATCTCGACATTCCCGTTGTTGGTCCGGAAAGCGCTGCTGGTAAGCACTGGCACCGCGCTGAGTGGCTGAAGGCGGGTGCCTGCGATATTCTCAGAACCGGCGTCAACGATGTCGGCGGCATCACGCCCGCTTTGAAGACCATGCATTTGGCCGAAGCCTTTGGCGTGGAGTGCGAGGTCCACGGCAATACGGCCATGAACCTGCATGTGGTTGCAGCGACGAAAAACTGCCGCTGGTATGAGCGCGGCTTGCTGCACCCCTTCCTAGAGTATGATGTCGGCTTCGATTATTTGAAGTCACTGTCCGACCCGATGGATAAGGATGGCTTTGTGCATGTTCCGGATCGCCCCGGTCTTGGTGAGGACATAGACTTCAACTTCATCGAGAACAACCGCGTAAGGTAAGTTGAGATGAAAACCATACTTGCATTTGGCGATAGCCTGACATGGGGCGCAGACCCGACGACCGGACTGCGCCATCCGCCGCAATATCGGTGGCCGGAGGTGCTGGAAGCCGAGCTTGCAGGTGAGGCGAAGGTTCTGGCGGAAGGCTTGGGCGGGCGCACCACGTGTTATGACGACCATGCTGGCCCGGCCTGCCGCAACGGTGCAAAAGCTTTGGAAGTTGCGTTAGCCAGCCACATGCCGCTCGATCTGGTCATCATCATGCTGGGGACGAACGATCTGAAGCCCGTTCACGGTGGACAAGCTGAAACGGCAGTATCAGGCATGCGACGCTTGGCGCAGATCGTGGAGACTTTTCCCTACAAGCCGCGCTCAGCGCTGCCGAAAGTGCTTATCGTTGCGCCGCCGCCATGTGTTGCAGGGCCCGCCGGTGCGCCAGCGGCGGGTCGTAGAATTGCCGAATCCGAACGCTTGGCACCGCTTTACGAGAAGCTTGCCGGTGAAACCACCTGCGCATTTTTCGATGCGGGTACCGTTGCGCGCGCGTCATCGGTCGATGGCGTTCATCTCGACGCCGAGACAACCGCAAGAATAGGGCGGGCGCTCGTTGCACCCGTTCGCGCCGTTTTGTGCTGATCAGCATCGCCGCAGAGGAGTGTGGCCTGATCGAAATTTGAACGCCGTCATGAAACACGGCTCATTGGGAGGAAACATGAGACAGTTTTTTACAACAGTAGCGCTCGGTGCCTTATTGATTGGTGCCATGCCGCTGACGTCTCTGGCCGAAACGCCGAAGGATCAGCTGGTCGTCGCAACGACCATGAGCAACATTCTGACGCTCGACCCTGCCGCGATCACGGGTCGCGAGACCGTTCAGGTTCTGAACAATGTCTATGACACGCTGGTCATCCTGTCGGAGAAAGACCGCAGCATTCAGCCACGTATTGCCGAGCGTTGGGAGATTGCCGAAGACCGCAACTCCATCACGTTTCATCTGCGCAAGGACGCAAAATTCGCGTCCGGCAATCCCGTAACGGCCAATGATGTCGTCTGGAGCCTGAAACGCGTCCTGTCGCGCAATCTCGCACAATCGTCTTTCCTCAAGACCCGCGGTTACAAGGTCGAGGATGCGGACAAGCTGTTCGTTGCCAAGGACGAGTACACATTCGTTCTCAACCTGCCGAAGCCTGATGACCCGAACCTGTTGCTGATGATCCTTGGTCAAAACGGACCGGGTTCCATCATTGACAGCAAAGCCGTGCTGGAACACGAAAAAGACGGAGATCTCGGCGCTGGTTGGCTGACATTGAATTCTGCAGGCTCCGGCCCCTTCAAACTGGGGAAATGGAAATCAAACGAATTCATCATTCTAACCCGTAACGACGATTACTGGGGCGAAAAGCCTGCGATGAAACGGGTTTTGATGCGCCATCTGCCGGAGTCGCAGTCGCAGCGCCTCATGCTCGAAAAGGGTGACATCGATGTCGCCTATTCCTTGCAGGCACCCGATTTGAGGTCGCTTGAGGCGGACAAAGACATCGCGATAGAATCCACACCTGGTTCGGGCTTTTATTATCTGGGCGTTTCGATGAAAGACGAGCGTTTCGCCAATAAAAAGGTCCGCGAGGCGCTCCGCTATCTCATCGATTACGAAGGTTTGGATAAGGCCGTGATGCCCTATTACGGCAAGCTTCACCAGCGTCCGATCAGCACCGGTGTTCTGGGCGCTCTGCCGGATGAAGGTTTCAAGCTCGATGTACCGAAAGCTAAGGCATTGCTCGCCGAGGCCGGATATCCCAATGGCTTCAAAACGACTCTGCGCGTGCTCTCCGAAGATCCCTTCATGAAGGCCGCGACCGCGATCCAGAACACGCTGGGCCAAGCTGGCATTCAGGCTGAACTCATCAGTGGTTCCGGCGACCAAATTTACGGCGCAATGCGCGAGCGCAAGTTCGAGTTGCTCGTTGGTCGTGGCGGCGGTGGTCAGCAGCCGCACCCGGACAACAATCTACGCGCCATGGTCTATAATCCGAACAATGCCGACGAGGCAAAGCTCACCAATTATCAGGGCTGGCGCACGAGCTTTTTCGATGAAAAGCTCAACACCATGATCGAGCAGGCGCTGGTAGAGCGCGACACTGCCAAGCAGGCCAAGGCTTACGCAGACATTCAAGCCTATATGGATGAGCTGGTCATTTCGATCCAGCCATTCTCGGAAGTGGTCGATACGGCGGCTTATCGCAGCGATGTCAAAGGCATGATCGTAAGCCCCTGGTATTCGCGTTTCGAAGTTGTGACCAAGGAGCGGTGATCGCTTCAGAGCGATGAAGCAAAACAAAGGGCGCGTAGTTTACGCGCCCTTTTTAATGTTGTCCGGTGGAAGCTTAATTTATGGCTGACAAACAGTCTGGAAGCGTTCGACTACTGTCGACAGCACCTCATCGATAGGCCGCGCATTCCAATTGTAGGAGAATATCTCCACCTCTTGGGGGCCGAAAAAGCCAGCTTGTTCGATCATCCGGCGGAAGCCCCTGAGATCGATGACGCCGTCGCCCATCATGCCGCGATCATTGAGGGGGTCCGTCGTCGGCACCAGCCAGTCGCAGATGTGATGAGCAAATATCTGGCCATTGCGACCGGCCCGGGCAACCTGCTCTTCCAGCTCCGGGTCCCACCATACGTGATAGACATCGATCGCAACGCCGGTGCCTTCACCCAATTTATCGCACAGGTCGAGCGATTGCTTCAGCGTGTTGAAGCAGGCGCGATCTGCTGCATAGAACGGATGCAGTGGTTCTATGGCGAGTGGAATGCCAGCCTGTCTGGCATAGGGCAGAAGCTCTGCCATGCCGTCTTCCACCATCTGCCGCGCGCCTTTGATGTCTTTTGATCCGGCTGGCAAGCCACCGACCACCAGCACAAGGCAATCGGCATTCAAGGCTTGGGCCTCATCCACTGCGCGCTTGTTGTCCTCGATGGCGTTGCGGCGTCCTTCCGCGTCTGGTGCGGGAAAAAATCCACCACGACAATGTCCGCTGAGGCGAATGCCATTTTGTGCCACGATGCGCGCCGCTTCTTCCAGACCTACGCCATGTACCTGGTCTCGCCAGGGGGAGATGGTGGTGATGCCCTGTGCGAGGCAGGCATCCACCAGCGTGCCGAATGATCCGCCCTGTTTGATAGTGGCGAAATTGATGGAAAGACCTTCAAGGCTCATGCGGCATTCTCCTTTTCTTGAAGGGTCTGAAATGTTGCCTGAGCAGCGGCTTGCGCGGCGCCAAGGCCCTTGGCTGCCAGAATTGTATCGAGCGAAAGCTGGCCGTTCTGCATAGTTAAACGCGCACGCCCTTGGTGATCGCGGTAGAGATCGCCATGGGCGGAAAGCCACGCGGCATCCTCCGAGGCCGATGCGCCCTGCATTCCATCGACATAATGGTGCCCGTTGCGCTCGATGTGTCCGAGGTTGAGAAGCGATGCCAGTGCCAGATCCTGCTGCACGGCAATGCCCGCCTGCGTCGTCAAATCTTCGGCCGACATGAAATAGCCGCCACCCGTTTCCGCATTCCATTTCTCCACCCGCATCTTGTTGAGAAACGAGCGATAAAACCCTTTGCAGGATTTGGAGGAGACGCCGAGATAGCCCTGTTCGCGCGCCTCTAGAAACGCATCCTTGGTGCCGTCGGACTCATCGATTTCCAGCGCCACCCGCTTAGCCAGCGTCTTGACCGGCTGGGATAGCGCCATTGTACGAATGATCGGCTGCTCCACAAAAAGCAGCGATTGCCGCAGCCTTGCGAGCGCGGGCTCTTTCTCGATGCGGTCCATCAGATCGATGACGGCGGCTTCATCAGCAAATTGCTCGTTGCCATCCAGTGTGGCTTTGTAACCCGGCAATCGATCGAGGACAGCGGCGATATCCTTCAATCGCTCCGTATCTTCCTGCGGCCTACCGGAGACTTTCAGTTTGAAATACTGAATGCCGTAGGTCTCGATCTCTTCTCTCAGGCACTCGGGCAGGCCATCATCGCGACGAGGTCCGTTTATCTCTTGCGGGGTCAGCGGATCGATGTAACCGACGGTGTGGCGCAGATAGAGCGTCTTGTGTGGTATCACCTGTTTTAGAAAACCGGCAACGTCGAAACCATCGAGATCGGGTGTGGTCGATAGGTCGATGGCTGGCAGATTGGATCTGATAACATCCACCAGAGGCAGAGCATGCAGCCTGCAAAGCGCATCCAGACTGGCGCGGTCCACAAGTGCGAGGCCGAAGGATGCGATTAGCCCATTGAGGCCTTCTGATGCTGCCTGGGCATGGTGTTGTGGTTCGAGCCCTGCGTGCAGCCCAAAGGCTGTGGAAGCCGGCGCTTCTTTCGAAAGTGCCACTGCCAAATGCACAGAGCGGCGTAGCTGCTGTTCATTGTCAGCATTGCTGAGCGCAGGGTTCTTGTCGAACCATTTCGGCACCATCAGCTCTGCGGAATAGCCAGTGGCGATCCGTCCCTGTGCATCCTCGACGTCGAGTGATAGGAAAATCTGCGCGGCTTCGGTCACTGTTGCCGCCCCGAAACGGAACGGCATCCGCATTGTGAAGCGACGCTCGAAAATCGAGGCATCCTTGACCTTTAATAGAGGAGCCTCAGCCATCTCAATGCACACCTCTGACCGAGAGAATCGCCTTCATGCGCCGCGCGGCATCATCCGGGTCAGCAAGCACATTTGCCTTGTCCGCCAGTCGGAAAAGCTCGGCAAGATGCAAAGTGGAGCGCGTGCTTTCCTGCCCACCGATCATGGTGAAATGCTCCTGCAACCCGTTGAGATAGGCCAGAAACACGACGCCGGTTTTGTAGAATCGGGTAGGGGCTTTGAAGATGTGGCGCGATAGGGCCACGGTCGGTTCGAGAATATCGAAGAATTCGTTGTTCGCCCCGCTTTTCAAACTTGCCAAAGCCTTGGACGCTGCCGGAGCAATTGCGTCGAAAATGCCGAGCAGGGCATCGGAATGTCCGTGTTCATCACCCGCGATCAGTTCCGCATAATTGAAGTCATCGCCCGTATACATGCGAACCCCTGCCGGAAGGCGGCGGCGCATCGTGATTTCCTTTTCCTTGGACAGGAGAGAAATCTTGATACCGTCGATCTTGTCGGCATTGGCTTTGAGCATATCAAGGCAGGTGTCCATGGCCGCCATATGGTCACTGGCACCCCAATAGCCTTCGAGCGCGGGATCGAACATTTCGCCGAGCCAGTGAATGACGACTTTCTCCTTGGCCTGCGCAAGCACGCGGGCGTAGGTTTCCAGATAATCATCGGGCGATTTCGCACTGGCGGCCAATGCTCGGCTCGCCATTAGGATCACGCGCCCGCCTTCGCCCTGCACGAAATCCAGCTGCTCTTGGTAGGCATCGACAATCTGATCGAGGCTATAACCGGTGCCGGTCAGGTGATCGGTCCCCACGCCGCAAGCGATCAGCGCATCTTGTCGTGTTGCGGCTTCCTTCAAGGCTCTGGAGATCAATTCCTGCGCCTGCGGCCATGCTAGCCCCATGCCGCGTTGAGCCGTGTCCATCGCTTCTGCGACGCCCAAACCCAGATCCCACAACCGATGCCGGAAGCGAAGCGTGGCGTCCCAGTCAATGGCTGGTGTCAGCCACGGGTCATTATCTGCAAACGGATCGGCCACCACATGGGCTGCGGCAAAGGCAATGCGATTGAAATCAGCAGCACTGCGTTTTTCCAAAGCAATCGGTGTTCCGCTGAGCGTGTAAAGCTCAATCGAGCGATCTTCTCTGGGCAGGTTGAGTTGGGTCATTTGAGCCTCCTCAAGCTATGGCGGGAACGTCGAGCCAGCGGCGCTCCTTCCAGGATCTCAGACCGAGTTCGGCAAGCTGCACACCCTTGACGCCTTCCATCAGCCCATAAGGCCACGGGTCGTTGTCGACCAGATGCCGCACAAACATCTCCCACTGCGCCTTGAAGCCGTTGTCGTAAACCACGTTATCTGGCACTTCCTGCCAGGTTTTGTAGAAATCGATGGTTTGCGGCTGGTCCGGGTTCCAGACTGGTTTTGGCGTGTTGGTACGATGCTGCGTGAAGCACTTCGTCAGGCCAGCAACGGCAGATCCATGGGTGCCATCCACCTGAAATGTTACGAGATCATCGCGACGTACGCGCACAGCCCAAGAAGAATTGATGTGGGCAATGACGCCGCCTTCGAGTTGGAATGTCGCATAGGCGGCATCATCCGCGTCGGCGACGTAAGCGTTGCCCTGTTCATCGAAACGCTGGGGAATATGGGTTGCGCCAATGCAGCTGACGGCTTTGACCTCGCCGAACAGGTTGTCCAGCACGTAACGCCAATGGCACAGCATATCGAGAATGATGCCGCCGCCGTCCTTGTTGCGATAGTTCCAGGAGGGGCGCTGGGCTGGTTGCCAGTCGCCTTCGAAAACCCAATAGCCGAACTCGCCTCTTACGGAAAGAATTTTGCCGAAGAAGCCGCTGTCGCGCAGCATGGCAAGCTTGCGAAGGCCGGGGAGGAAAAGCTTGTCCTGCACCACGCCGTGTTTGATGCCAGCATTTTCGGCCAGCTTTGCAACGGCGATTGCCTCTTCCATATTATCGGAAATGGGCTTTTCGCAGTATACGTTCTTGCCGGCCTTGATTGCCTTGGTCAGCAGGCTGCCACGCATTTGGGTCGTGCCAGCGTCGAAAAACAGCGTATCGTCAGGGTTGGCAAGCGCCGCATCGATGTCCGTCGTCCAGCGGGCGACATTGTGCTTTTTGGCAATCGCTTCGATTTTCTCTCCGTTGCGGCCCACCAGAATCGGATCAAGCATGACCTTCTCGCCGCTTTTGAGGCTCACGCCACCCTGATCGCGGATCGCCAGAACGGAGCGAACGAGATGCTGATTATATCCCATACGGCCGGTAATGCCGTGCATGATGACGCCGATACGTTGCATGAAATTTCCTCCCAAAGCGCCTCACTCCCGTCAAGGCACGATCTCCTGGTTTCTATTTTGTAACCATTTAGTTATTTGTGGCCGTGAAACGCCGTTTCTGTCAAGACGTTTTTGATGTGAAAAATCGCGATGGAGTTCATGTGTCCATCAGCTTTATCGACGCATCCTGTGTCGCGATCATGAGGGCTTTCGCATCTGCGAAGATGCGGGCAATTGTTCTTGTTGGATAATTTGGCGCAGGCATTCAAAATGGCCGCAGTGCAGCAATAACCGTGTTGACGATGTGCTGGCCCCAACGCTCCAGTTCAGCGGGCGCTACGAGATCGCGCTGGAAGATCGTGGAAAGCGTAAAGCGGTTGGACAGATAAAAAAATCCGAGCGAGGCGATGGTTAGATAGACATCGACGGGGTCCAGTCCGGAACGAAAATCCCCCGTTTTCTCGCCACGCAGCAATACGTCCTTTAATTCCGAAATAAAGTTGGAATGCATCTCCGGAATGCTTGTTGATTGGCGCAAGTATCTGGCTTGATTGATATTTTCCGTCGCCAGAATGCTGAGAAACTCCGGGTGATCGAGAAAATAATGCCAGGTAAACAGGGCAAGTTCCCGCAATCCTTCCACGGGCGGTTTGCGGGTTAAATCCAACCGATGCTCCGCGTTGCGGATGTGTTGATAGGCATCTTCCAGCACGGCCAGATAGAGCGCATCCTTATCGCCGAAGTAGTGATAAATCATTCGCTTGTTGGTGCCAGCACGTCTCGCCACAACATCGATGCGCGCACCGGCAAGGCCCTTGGCCGCGACTTCGCGGCGGGCTGCTTCGAGAATAGCCGCACGGGTTCGCTCAGGATTTCGAGATTGGGTCGCCGGTTTTTTGCGGGTTGCCACCGTCTTTTTTTCGGCCGGATCGCCCGTTTTCTCGAAAACGGTTTTGTTGGTGTCATCCATCTTTATTGGCCGCTTGACAATGGTGTTGATCAGTGTTCCCATGTAACCAGATAGTTATAAAACGGCAAGCGCTGTTTACCAACATCATTCAATTTGGCAGTCAATTAGGGAGGAGTTGCCAATGTCCATGATGCTTCAAAGACGTGCGGTTTTGACCGCGGGTCTAGCTGCACTTTCGCTCGCAACAGTGGGTGGAGGGTCAGCATTTGCGCAGGCGGCGCGTATTCGCTTGCTCTGGTGGGGATCGCAAGAGCGTGCCGATCGCACGAACAAGGCGATAGCGGCGTTTAAACAGGTCAAGCCCGACCTCGACATAGCCGGTGAGTTTGCTGGCTGGTCGGATTATTGGCCGCGTCTTGCAACACAAGTGGCCGGTCGCAATGCGCCCGACCTGATCCAGATGGATTACCGCTATATTTTCGAATACGCCCGACGCGGGGCTCTTGCGCCGCTGGATGAATATCTGGGCAAGGGCTTGAAGATCGATGATTTCGGCGCTCCGAATATCGATTCTGGTCGAGTGGATGGTAAGCTTTACGGCATCAACCTTGGCGTAAATTCCAGCGCCGTCTTCTTTGATGCGGCAGGCTGGGAAAAAACCGGCGCAAAGCCACCATCCGCTGGGCAAACCTGGGAGGAATTTGCCAAGAGTGCGGCTGAATTCGGCAAGAACAAGCCAAAGCCCGGCTATTACGCCACAGCAGACGCCAGCGGCGTCGAGCCCAGCTTCGAAAACTGGCTAAGACAGAGCAAAAAGTCTCTGTTTAGTGAAGACGGGGCACTTGGTTACGACGCAAAGGACGCAACGCAATGGTTCGCGATGTGGGCCGATATGCGTGCAGCCGGTGCCTGCGTACCTGCCGACATTCAGGCGCTTGACCAGCTGAGCATCGAAACCAACCCATTGACAACCGGCAAGGCAGCAACTGCCTTTGCACACTCCAACCAGTTCGTCGGTTATCAGGCTGTCAATAAAGCGAAGCTCTCCATAACGTCCTATCCGAAAGTGTCCAAAGACACGCCATCCGGCCATTATCTGAAGCCTTCGATGCTGATGAGTGTGGCAAATGGCAGCGCGGGTATCGCAGCGGCGGTTGATTTCATTAACTTCCTCGTTGCAGTCCCTGAAGGTGTGGATATCCTCGGTGTCGAGCGCGGGGTTCCAGCATCCGCTTCCATGCGCGATCAGCTTAGCCCCAAGCTCAACGATGTCAGCAAGGCGATGGTCGAATATATCGCTGAAGTCACGCCGGGAGTTGGGCCGTTGCCGCCAGCACCACCTCCGGGTGCCGGGGAGTTTGCCTTCGTTCTCAAGCGTACCTCCGAAGAGGTCGCTTTCGGCAAGATCACGCCGGAACAGGGCGGCGAAAAACTCGTCAAAGAAGCGGAAACCGTCATCAAGCGGAAGTAAACATCCATGACGTTCCAATCCGATACGACCCACAGGGAGGGCCGCTCAGCGGCTCTCCCAAGGCAAGGCCGACTGCGTAAGGTTTTTGACCGCAACGTCCACGCCTATGTCTTCCTGCTGCCTTGGCTGATCGGCTTTTTCGGGCTGACGCTCGGGCCAGCGCTGGCTTCGCTGTACCTGTCCTTTACGAATTACGATCTGCTGCAATCGCCGGACTGGGTGGGTGCATCCAACTATGTGCGCATCGCGACGGCAGATCCGAAATTCGCGGCGGCTATGAGGGTCACGTTCACATATGTCATTCTGTCCGTACCGTTAAAGCTGATGTTCGCGCTCATGGTTGCCATGGCGTTCAATCGCGGCATCAAAGGGCTGACGATGTATCGAGCAGTCTTTTATCTGCCGTCGCTGCTGGGCTCGAGCGTTGCCATTGCGGTGTTGTGGCGTCAGCTTTTTGCGTCGGACGGTCTGGTCAACATGGTGCTGTGGCAACTGTTTGGTTACGAAGGGCCGAGCTGGATATCAAATCCCAATTACTCCATCTACACGCTGGTCATTCTGTCTGTATGGCAGTTCGGCTCGCCGATGATCATCTTCCTTGCCGGTCTTCGCCAGATTCCGCAGGATATGTATGAGGCTGCCGATATGGATGGGGCAGGCAAGGCGCGTCAGTTCTTCCGCATCACGCTGCCATTGTTGACGCCGGTGATATTCTTCAACGCCGTGATCCAGACAATCGATGCCTTCAAGGCGTTCACCCCTGCCTTCATCATTTCCGATGGCTCCGGCGGACCGATCAACTCGACGCTGTTTTACACGCTCTATCTCTATCAGGAAGCTTTCGGTTTCTTCCGCATGGGCTATGCCTCGGCCCTGGCGTGGATATTGGTCATCATCATTTCGCTCTTCACGGCCTTTTCGTTTCTGAGCGCACGTTATTGGGTACATTACGATGACTGATGCCGTTACCTCTTTACGCCCCGGTCAGGGGGGCAACCGCCCGCTTTGGAAATCTGCGCTACTGCACTTGGTGCTGATCGTAGCCTCCATCGCGATGATGTATCCGATCCTGTGGATGATATCGGGGTCGTTTCGCCCGCAGGATGAGCTGTTCGGCTCATCGTCTCTTATCCCCTCTGCACTCGATCTGGGCGGATATATTCGCGGCTGGACCGGCCTTCAGGTGTCGTTCGGCAAGTTCTTTTGGAACTCGTTCTTCATCGCGGTGCTTGCCACGATCGGCAACGTGGCCGGTTGTTCGCTCGCGGCATTTGCCTTCGCGCGGCTTCGTTTTGGCGGACGGAATTTCTGGTTTGCACTGATGCTGGGTACGCTGATGCTGCCCTATCATGTGGTGCTTATCCCGCAATATATCCTGTTTCTAGAGATGGGCTGGGTCAATACGTCTCTGCCTCTGATCGTTCCGAAGTATCTCGCCACGGATGCCTTTTTCATCTTCCTGATGGTGCAGTTCTTCCGCGGCATTCCGCGTGAGCTGGATGAGGCGGCGGTAATGGATGGGTGCAGTCCCTTCCGTATTTACTGGAAGATCATGCTGCCGCTGTCATCCCCGGTGCTGGCGACGGCTGCCATCTTTTCCTTCATCTGGACTTGGGATGATTTCTTCGGGCCGCTGATCTACCTCAATGATATCAACACCTACACCGTGCAACTGGGCCTTCGATCTTTCGTGGACAGCACCGGTAGTTCGGACTGGACAGCCCTGTTTGCCATGTCCAACCTCTCGCTTGTTCCCGTTTTTCTCTTTTTCCTTTTCTTCCAGCGCCTCCTCATCGAGGGCATCGCCACAACAGGCATGAAACGCTGAAACACCAAGGCATGGACAATGAAATCCGTTCGATTTGCAACAATCGGTATCAACCACAATCACATCTTTGGGCAGACCAACTGCCTGTTGAATGCAGGCGCTGAGCTGGTCGGCTTTCATGCCATCGAGGATGATTTGGCGAGTGAATATGCCGAAGCGTTTTCCGGCGTTGAGCGTATCGACGATAAACGTCGGCTGCTGGACGATCCTTCCATCGACCTCATCATAACCGCTGCCATTCCAGATGAGCGTGCGCCGCTGGCCATCGAGGCCATGCGGGCCGGCAAGGACGTGATGACTGATAAGCCAGGCATGGTCACGTTTGCCCAGCTGGAAGAGGTCAAAAAAGTTCAGGCTGAAACCGGACGCATATTTTCGGTGCTCTACTCGGAGCATTTCGAAAATCGCGCTACGGTGAAGGCGGGCGAACTGATTGCGGCGGGCGCAATTGGCAAGGTCGTTTCGACGGCCGGTTTCGGACCGCACCGTCTGCGGGCTTCGACCAGGCCGGACTGGTTTTTTGAGCGCGCCCGATACGGCGGCATTCTGGTCGATATTGCGTCGCATCAGTGTGAGCAGTTCCTGTTTTTCACAAATTCGGACAAGGCAGATATCCTGTCAGCCAAAGTCTCGAACCGTGGGAACCCGCAATTGCCAGGCTTGCAGGACAGCGGCGATATTCATCTCTGCACGAAGGATGCCGATGGCTTTATCCGAGTCGACTGGTTCACGCCGGATGGTCTGCCGAGCTGGGGTGACGGGCGGCTTTTCATCACCGGTACGGAAGGTGCAATAGAGATTCGAAAAAATGTCGACATCGCGGGAAGGGATGGCGGCAATCACCTGTTCCTGACTGACAAAAAAGGTGTGCAGCATATCGATTGTGCCGACGTGGCGCTGCGCTATGGGCCACAGCTTCTTTCTGACATTCGCAACCGCACCGAAACGGCCATGCCGCAGGCACGCTGTTTTGCAGCCATGGAAATCGCTCTGAAAGCCCAGCAGATTGCGGAGGGTCGTCAGCATGACTAAACGATACAAAGTCGGCATCATCGGCTGCGGCATTGGCAGGTCCCACATCTCCGAGGGATATGCGATGCACCCGGATAAATATGAGGTCGCCGTTCTCTGCGATCTCGACGCGGTGCGGTTAAATGCTGTTGCGGATGAGTTCAGTGTGCCATGCCGTATCACATCATCTGACGAGTTGATGGAAATGCCCGATATCGACATCATCGATATTTGCACGCCGCCTGCCATCCACACCAAGCTCATCCTTCATGCACTTGCTGCTGGAAAACACGTCGTGTGCGAAAAGCCGCTGACAGGCTCGCTTGCAGAACTTGACGAGGTGGTCTCTGCCGAGCAGACGGCGAAGGGCATGTTGATGCCGATCTATCAGTATCGTTATGGGGACGGCGTCCAGCAGGCGCGTCGCATTATCGAGAGCGGTCTGGCGGGTAAGCCCTATGTCGCTACGGCGGAAACGTTGTGGAAGCGGGATGCTGCCTATTATGACAATCCATGGCGTGGACGCTGGGCGACGGAACTTGGCGGCGTGTTGATGACCCACGCCATCCACCTTCATGACATGATGACCTATCTGATGGGCCCCATCGACCGCGTCTTTGCCCGTGCAGCGACGCGGGTCAATTCAATCGAAGTTGAGGATTGCGTCTCGGCCAGCCTTCTGATGAAAAACGGCGCTTTGGTCTCGTTGACCGCGACGCTGGGCTCTCAGGAAGAAATCAGCCGTTTACGGTTGGCTTTTGAGAATGTGACGTTCGAGAGCAATCACGCGGCTTATTCGCCGGGCGACGGACCATGGCGCATCATCCCTGCCAATGAAGAGATTGGCAACAAGATCGACGCGTTGCTGAGTGACATGCCAACCGTTGGTCGCCGCTTCAACGGACAGATGGAAGCCTTTTATCACACGTTGGAAAAGGGCGAAAAACCGCCTGTGACAACTTCGGACGCGCGGGGTTCGCTGGAGCTTGTCGCCGCGATTTATCACTCGAACGATATCAATGCGGACGTAGCCCTGCCGATTACGAAGGGCCACCCGAAATACATTAGCTGGCGACCATAGGTCTGTCGGGAGGAACGGTATGGCAAGCAGCATTACTCTAGAAAAAATCGTCAAGCGTTTCGGCGCGTTTCCGGTCGTGCACGGTATCGATCTTCAGATAGAGCCGGGAGAGTTCACGGTCTTCGTCGGTCCATCCGGCTGCGGAAAATCGACGCTCTTGCGCATGATTGCAGGTTTGGAAGAGATATCGGAGGGCGATTTGCGCATCGATGGAGAGCGGGTCAACGAAACAGCCGCCTCCAAACGTGGCATCGCTATGGTGTTCCAGTCCTATGCACTTTACCCGCATATGAGTGTCTACAAAAACCTTGCCTTCGGGCTGGAAACGGCTGGCTATAAAAAGCCTGAGATTGAGGCCCGCGTCAAAAAAGCGGCAGATATTCTGCAGATAAACCCGTTGTTGCAACGCAAGCCCAAAGCGCTCTCAGGCGGACAACGCCAGCGTGTTGCGATTGGTCGTGCCATCGTGCGCGAACCAAAGATATTCCTGTTCGATGAACCGCTTTCCAACCTCGATGCGGAATTGCGCGTGCAGATGCGCGTTGAAATCGCCAAGCTTCACCAAACCCTTGGCAGCACCATGATCTATGTGACGCACGATCAGGTGGAGGCTATGACCATGGCTGACAAGATCGTTGTCCTGCGTGAAGGGCGCATCATGCAGGTGGGGCGGCCGCTGGATCTCTACAATCATCCGGCCAACCAGTTCGTTGCCGGGTTCATCGGCTCTCCGAAGATGAATTTTCTGGCCGCAAAGCTGGTGGTATCCGATACGTCGCGTCGCACAATCGAGATTGCGGGCCAGCACATCGTTCTGGAGCGTCCGCTGGACGCAAAGGATGGCGAGGCCCTAACCTTGGGTGTTCGACCAGAGCATATCCAGGCCCAGACGCAATCCGCCAGTCTCGGTCAGGGCAACATACAGTTGGTCGAACACTTGGGTGGTTCGACGGTCCTTTACACCAATACCGCAGATGGTCAGCCGGTCACGGTTTTGCTGGAGGGACAGAAGTCATTGCGGATGGGTGAAACCGTGCCGCTCTCCTTCGATCTTGCCAATGCCCATGTCTTCGGCGCGGATGGCCGAAGGGTCTGAGGAAAGGCAGGCTCTTCGACGGGATTGGCTTACCGAGGAGTTGGCGCGTCTCAGGCTAGTCCCGCGCCACTCAGATCCTTGAATTCACCGCTGTCGATGAAGGTTTCCAGCATCTCCCGGTATGGGGTGATGTTGATGCCGTTTTTTTCCAGCCAGTCGGCGTTGTAGTAAGTGGCTGCGTAGCGGTCTCCGCTATCGCAGATCAAGGAAACGAGCGAGCCTTCCTTGCCCTCCTTCATCATCGCGGCGGCAATCCAGCATAGCCCGAAAAAGTTTGTGCCCGTTGAGCCGCCGACGCGTCGAAACAGCCGCTCTGACAGAACATGCATTGCCGCGATTGAGGCTGCATCCGGTATCTTGATCATGTGATCGATGACGCCGGGAATGAAAGAAGGCTCCACTCTCGGGCGTCCGACGCCTTCAATACGTGATGGTGTTGGGCAGGTGACGTTACGATCACCGGTCATGTAGGACGCGTGAAAAGCCGAATGCTCTACATCCACCACACACAGGCGGGTGCGCAGATTACGGTAGCGGATAAAACGACCAATCGTGGCTGATGTGCCGCCCGTTCCCGCATTCATGACCACCCATTCCGGCTCCGGATGTTCTTCACTCTTCATTTGCTCGAAAATCGAGTCGGCAATGTTGTTGTTGCCACGCCAGTCGGTTGCGCGTTCGGCATAGGTGAACTGGTCGAGATAATGCCCGCCCGCTTCGGCGGCCAGTCGTTCCGCAACGGTATAAACTTCGGATGGCTTGTCGACAAAGTGACACCTTCCGCCGAAACGTTCGATGGCTTCGACCTTCTGCGGACTGGTCGAGTGCGGCATGACAGCAATGAAGGGCAAGTCCAGAAGATGGGCAAAATAGGCTTCGCTGACCGCCGTCGAACCCGACGAGGCTTCTACGAGCGTCGTTCCCTGCGCAATCTTGCCGTTGCAGATGCCGTAAAGAAACAGCGAGCGCGCCAGACGGTGCTTGAGACTGCCGGTTGGGTGTGTCGATTCGTCTTTCAGATAGATCGAAATGCCTCTTAGCCCCTTAAAAACAGGCTTGACGAGATGCGTGTCCGCCGAGCGACGACCATCGCCCTGAAGGATACCGATAGCGCGTCTGGCCCAATCACGATCTTCACAGGCGGGCAGGGGTGTCAGAGGTGGTGTCGCGAGGCATTCCAATGTCATAGTGCGATCCCTCTAGTCAGAAAAGAAGACCTTTTGTCATTCTTGCGATCAACACGTGTCACGATTTTTCGCCTATTTTTGAATGATTTGGAAGAATATATTTCTATTAATGAACAATATATTAG